>NC_018027.1:620413-930620 GCF_000266905.1 Mycolicibacterium chubuense NBB4
GCACCCGATGCCTGCCGGCCAACCGGGGCGATTGAGAAAGATGCACGCGCCCTTGTACTTTCGCGTGCGCAGATTCGGCTTGTCGTCGTAGGAGTCCCACTCGAGGTACCCCTTCTTGCCCAGACCCTTGTCGCGGAACTGCCAATCCTCGTCGGTGAGCAGCTTCACGGCGTCGTCGAGCTGGGCGCGGTCGTCGTCGTCGGACAGAAACGCGCCGTGCGAACAACATCCGTCGTCGGGCCGGCCCTCGACGGTGCCTTTGCAGGCCGGCGTCCCGAATACACACGTCCACCGCGACAGCAGCCACGTCATGTCCGCGGCGATCAGATGCTTGGGGTCGTCGGGGTCGTAGAACTCCACCCACTCGCGGGCGAAATCCAATTCGACCTCACCGGGGTAAGGGGATGCGCTCACGGTTTTCACGGTAGACCCTCTAGGTTGGATGAGTGCGATTAGGCGTGCTCGACGTGGGCAGCAACACCGTCCACCTGTTGGTGGTGGACGCGCGTCGCGGTGGGCACCCCACACCGATGAGCTCCACCAAGGCTTCCTTGCGACTGGCCGAGGCCATCGACAATTCGGGCAAGCTCACCCGCCGCGGCGCCGACAAGATGATCGGCACCATCGACGAGTTCGCCAAGATCGCCTCGAGCTCGGGATGCTCGGAGCTGATGGCGTTCGCCACGTCCGCGGTGCGCGACGCGAAGAACTCCGAAGACGTGCTGGCCCGGGTGAAAGCCGAGACCGGCGTGTCGCTGCGTGTGCTCAGCGGGGTCGACGAATCGCGACTCACCTTCCTGGCCGTGCGTCGCTGGTACGGGTGGAGTGCCGGGCGCATCATCAACATCGACATCGGCGGCGGTTCTCTGGAGCTGTCCAGCGGTGTCGACGAGGAGCCCGACGTCGCGATGTCGCTGCCGCTGGGTGCGGGCCGCCTCACCCGGGAGTGGTTGGCCGACGACCCGCCCGGCCGCCGGCGCGTCAACATGCTGCGTGACTGGCTGGCCAGTGAGCTCTCCGAAGCCGGCGCTGCGATCACCGCGGCGGGCAGCCCCGACCTCGCGGTGGCGACGTCGAAGACGTTCCGGTCGCTGGCGAGGCTCACCGGCGCCGCCCCCTCCGGTGCGGGGCCGCGCGTCAAACGCACGCTGACCGCCCCGGGGCTTCGTCAGCTCATAGCTTTCATCTCTAGGATGACCGCGTCCGACCGTGCGGAACTGGAAGGGGTGAGTGCCGATCGCGCACCGCAGATCGTCGCGGGCGCCCTCGTGGCGGAAGCGAGCATGAAGGCACTCGGTATCGACAGCGTGGACATCTGCCCCTGGGCGTTGCGAGAGGGGTTGATCCTGCGGAAACTCGACAGCGAAGCCGAGGGCACGGCTCTGGTCGGCGGTGCCGACGAGACGGGCAACGTCGGCGGTACGGGCCGGGGGTCGCGTGGTGGTGCCGCAGAATCGGCACCACGAGGAATGTCCGTGCGTAATGCTGGACAGTGAAGCAGCGAGGCTCAAAGGCAACAGGCGATGACTGAATCAGACGACATCAGCAGTACGCGGCCGATCTCGGTCGCCGAACTGCTGGCAAGGAACGGCACCATCGGTGCGCCACCGGTCGGTGGTAGACGCCGTCGCAGGCGCGGCAACGCCGATGCCGTCACTGTCGCCGAACTCACCGGCGAGATCCCGATCATCCGGCCCGAGGATGCGGCGCCCGCCCCCGAAGCGGAGGAGCCCGCCGCCGAGGCCGAGATCCCCGAGGCCGAGATCGACGAGACCCCCTCGACCAACGGGGCGGTCGACCACGCCACCGACGGCGATGTCGAATCCGAGCCCGACAGCGAGGTCGACACCGACGCGGAGAGCGTCGACACCGAGGCGGAGCCCGTCGATGAGGAGACCGCCGAGGAAGAGCCGGCCGGCGAGGACGCCGTAGACGAGGCCGAAGTCGCCGAGTCCGACGTCGAGGCCGAGACCGAGACCGAAGGCGACGTCGATGAGGAGGCCGAAGAAGCCGAACTCGACGATGAGGACGCCGCGCAGACCGAGGCCGAAGAGGACGACGACACCGGCGTCGGAGACGACGTCGACGACGAATACGCCGACGCGGTCGCCGACTACACGGCTCACCTCGAGCAACGCGACGCCGAGTCCGCTCCCGTCGACTTCTTCACCCCGCCCCGGCGGTCCGGCTTCAAACGCTGGTCTCGCAAGCAGGCCATCGACGTCGACGCCGAGCACATGAGTCCCGATCCCGTCGAGGTGGAGTCGGCGGTCGACCTGGTAGACGCCCCGGAGATCGAGGATCTCGACACCGAAGCCGCGGTGGCCGCCGGCCTCGACGAGGACGGCACCAGGACGGTCGACGAGGACGAACTGCCGTCCTATCTCCGATCGACCGAGGAGCCGCTGTTCGGCGGCCAGACGGTCGCCGACGACATCGCCACGCGAGACACCCGCCCCTCACCGGAAGACATCGACCTCGACGAGGACGACCTCGACGAGGACGATCTCGACGAGGACCTCGAGGATGAGGAGGCGGTGGAGCCCCGCCGGATGTCGTCGCTGGTGCACGGGGCCTGGATCGTCGCGCAGAGCGTCATCGCGGTGGTGTTCGGCGCGGGCCTGTTCGTCGCGTTCGACCAGCTCTGGAAGTGGAACAACATCGTCGCCCTGGTGCTGTCGGTACTGGTGATCCTGGGTCTCGTGGTCGGCGTGCGGGTGGTGCGCAAGACCGAGGACATCGGCAGCACGCTGATCGCGGTCGCGGTGGGGGCGTTGGTCACGCTCGGCCCGCTGGCGCTGCTGCAATCGGGCTGACGGAACCGAGTGCGTCCAGCCATCAAGGTCGGTCTCTCGACGGCCTCGGTCTATCCGTTGAAGACCGAGGCTGCCTTCGAGTACGCCGCCAGGCTGGGTTACGACGGTGTCGAACTCATGGTGTGGGCCGAATCGGTCAGCCAGGACGTCGATGCCATTCAGGCGATGTCGAAGCGCTACGACGTCCCGGTGCTGTCGGTGCACGCGCCGTGCCTGCTCATCTCGCAGCGGGTGTGGGGAGCCAACCCGATCCCGAAGCTGGAACGCAGTGTGCGGGCCGCCGAGCAACTCGGTGCGCAGACCGTCGTGGTGCATCCGCCGTTCCGCTGGCAGCGCCGCTACGCCGAGGGCTTCTCCGACCAGGTCGCCGAGCTCGAGTCGACCGGTGACGTGATGGTCGCCGTCGAGAACATGTTCCCGTTCCGGGCGGACCGGTTCTTCGGGGCGGGCCAGACGTCGATCGAGCGGATGCGCAAGCGCGGGGGCAGCCCGGGGCCGGGCATCTCGGCGTTCGCGCCGTCGTACGACCCTCTCGACGGCGGCCACGCGCACTACACGCTGGACCTGTCCCACACCGCGACCGCGGGCACCGACGCCGTCGACATGGCGCGGCGCATGGGGGAGGGGTTGGTGCACCTGCACCTGTGCGACGGCAGCGGCGCCTCGACCGACGAGCATCTGGTGCCGGGACGCGGGACGCAGCCGACGGTGGAGGTGTGCGAGATGCTGGCGGCAAGCGACTTTGCCGGGCATGTCATCCTCGAGGTGACGACGTCCGGTGTGCGCACCGCCGCCGAGCGGGAGGCGCTGCTGACCGAGTCGCTGCAATTCGCCAGGGCGCATCTGCTGCGCTGACCCTCGAGGACGGCCGGAACGTTGACGAAGAGCTCGACACTGTTCACCGACGCGATGGCGCTGACGCCCGTGGGCGACGGGATCTATCACGGGGAGCTCAACGAGCACTGGACCATCGGGCCCAAGGTGCACGGCGGCGCGATGCTGGCGCTGTGCGCGAACGCGGCCCGCCACGAGTTCGGTGACGAGCCGGGCGTCGAGCCCATCGCCGTGTCGGGCAGCTTCCTGTGGGCGCCGGATCCCGGGCCCATGGAGGTGGTCACCACGGTGCGCAAGCGCGGGCGGCGGGTGAGCCTCGTCGACGTCGAACTGAACCAGGGGCCGCGGACCGCGTTGCGCGCGGCGATCACGATGGGCACGCCGGAACACCGGGTGCCGCCGCTGCTGTCGGTCAATCCGGTGCTGGCGCTCATGACACCCGAGCCGCCACCCGGCCTGGAACCGATCGGGCCGGGCCATCCGATGGCCGACATCGTGCACTTGGCCCACGGCTGCGACATCCGGCCGTCGCTGACGACGTTCGGCCCTCGCGGCGACGGAGGTCCGCCGCTGATCGAGTATTGGGTGCGGCCGAAGGGGGTGGCACCGGACGTGCTGTTCGCGCTCCTGTGCGGCGATGTGTCGGCCCCGGTGACCTACGGCGTCAATCGGTTCGGGTGGGCGCCGACGGTCCAGCTGACGGCGTACCTGCGTGCGATGCCGGCCGACGGCTGGCTGCGGGTCATGTGCACGACGACCCAGATCGGCGAGGACTGGTTCGACGAGGATCACGTCGTCGTCGACCGCGAGGGGCGGATCGTGGTGCAGACGCGCCAGCTCGCGATGGTGCCCGCAGCCGGCTGAAACTGCCGTGGAATGCTGTCCGGCATGGCCAGGATCGCGATCATCGGCGGAGGAAGCATCGGAGAGGCTCTGCTGGCGGGGCTGCTGCGTGCGGGCAGGCACGTCAAGGACCTCGTGGTGGCGGAGAAGGACCCGGCTCGCGGCCGGTATCTCGCCGGAAAGTACTCCGTGCTGGTGACCTCGGTGCCCGATGCGGTGGACGCCGCCACCTACGTCGTCGTCGCAGTCAAGCCGACCGACGTGCAGCACGTCATCGGGGACATCGTCGATACCGCCGCAAGAGCGGAAAGCAATGCCGCCGAACAGGTTTTCGTGACGGTGGCCGCCGGTGTCAGCACCGCCTACTACGAGAACAAGCTGCCCGCCGGTTCGCCTGTGGTCAGGGTCATGCCCAACGCGCCGATGCTGGTCGGCGGCGGTGTCAGCGCTCTCGCGCCGGGCCGGTTCGCCACCGCCGAGCACCTCAGGGAGGTGTCGTCGCTGTTCGACGCCGTCGGCGGCGTGCTCACGGTGGCCGAGTCCCAGCTCGACGCGGTGACCGCTGTCTCCGGGTCCGGACCGGGCTACTTCTTCCTGATGGTCGAGGCGCTCGTCGACGCGGCGGTGGACGCCGGTCTGGCGCGCGGGGTCGCCACCGATCTGGTGACGCAGACGATGGCCGGGTCGGCCGCGATGTTGCTCGAGCGTCTGGATCAAGCGGCCGTGGGCGGCGATTCGACCGACGTGCCGATGGCCGCAGCGATCGACACGTCGCCGGCGCAACTGCGCGCCACGGTGACCTCCCCGGGCGGCACCACCGCCGCTGGTCTGCGGGAACTCGAGCGCGGAGGTCTGCGGGCCGCCGTCGCCAACGCCGTGGAAGCCGCGAAAAAGCGCTCTGAGCAGCTAGGAATTACATCCGAGTAGTTCACCAATTTCCGACGGATTAGCCCACACCCGTCGCAGTAACCCCACCTGCCACGCTATTCTCCCAGTGGTAAGCACGGGTTGGTGCCAGCGGTGGGGAAGCCGCTGGAACTGCCCGTGCCTGATGGATTGGGTTGCGATGACGTCTATGAACGGGCCGTCGGCGCGGGATGGGGCAAATGGGAAGGCGGCGCGTGACGCCGGGCAGACCGAAGGTCAGCCACCCCGGGCTCAATTTCTCACCGTCGCCGAGGTGGCGAGCCTGATGCGGGTCAGCAAGATGACGGTGTACCGGCTGGTGCACAACGGCGAGCTGCCTGCGGTCCGGGTGGGCCGCTCGTTCCGCGTGCACGCCAAGGCAGTCCACGACATGCTGGAGAGCTCGTACTTCGACGCCGGTTGATTTGCTCTTCGCGCGAGCGCTCATCGCCGGTTGATTGCTCTTCGCGCGAGCGCTCATCGCCGGCTGATTTGCTCTTCGCGCTCTCCACGCAAGCGTTGAAATCCACGGTGTGCGCCCCGGGTCGTGCACCTCATCGGCGAAAGGTGGATTTCGTCGTGGGAACAGCGCCCGGGTAAGGTGACCCGTCGGTCGTCATTCACAACTGAGGTAGCGGAGTTCATGGGTTCTGTCATCAAGAAGCGGCGCAAGCGCATGTCGAAGAAGAAGCACCGCAAGCTGCTTCGTCGCACGCGGGTGCAGCGCAGAAAACTGGGCAAGTAGGTTCACACGCCCTCTCGCTAGGCTGTCTGGATGGATTCCGACGGTCGTTCCGAGACACCGGACACCCGTGACGGACTGAGCTATCCCAAGGTCGTTCTGGTCACCGGCGCATGCCGATTCCTCGGGGGCTACCTGACCGCACGGCTGGCGCAGAACCCCCTGATCAACCATGTGATCGCGGTGGATGCGATCGCGCCGAGCAAGGATCTGCTGCGCAGGATGGGGCGCGCGGAATTCGTCCGCGCCGACATCCGCAACCCGTTCATCGCCAAGGTGATCCGCAACGGCGACGTCGACACGGTGGTGCACGCGGCCGCAGCGTCCTACGCGCCCCGGTCCGGTGGCCGCGCGACGCTCAAGGAACTGAACGTCATGGGCGCCATCCAGCTGTTCGCGGCCTGCCAGAAGGCGCCGTCGGTGCGCCGGGTCATCCTCAAGTCGACCTCGGAGGTGTACGGGTCGAGCTCGCGTGACCCGGTGCTGTTCGCGGAGAGCAGCAGCCGCCGCAGGCCGCCGGGCGAGGGTTTCGCACGCGACAGCATCGACATCGAGGGCTACGCCCGCGGCCTCGGCAGGCGCAGGCCGGACATCGCGGTCACCATCCTGCGCCTGGCGAACATGATCGGCCCGGCCATGGACACCGCGCTGTCGCGGTATCTGGCCGGTCCGGTGGTGCCGACGGTGATCGGGCACGACGCCCGGATGCAGCTCCTGCACGAGCAGGATGCCCTGGGGGCCCTCGAGCGCGCCACGATGGCGGGGAAGGCGGGCACCTTCAACATCGGCGCGGCGGGCGTCATCATGATGAGCCAGGCGATCCGGCGGTCGGGCCGGCTGGCGCTGCCGGTGCCGCGATCGGCGTTGGTCGCAGTCGATTCGCTGTGGCGGGCCACCCGCAATACGGAACTGGACCGCGAACAGCTCGACTACCTGAGCTACGGCCGCGTCATGGATACCACGAGGATGCGCAGAGAGCTCGGCTTCGCCCCGAAGTGGACCACGGCCGAGGCCTTCGACGATTACGTGCGCGGCCGCGGACTGAAACCGATCATCGATCCTTCCTGGGTACGTTCTGTGGAGGATCGCGCCGTAGCGGCGGCGCAGCGCTGGGGACGCTAGACTCGGTGCTCATATCAGGGCCGGGGGGTATTGGGGGAGAGGACAACACGGTGGCGGGCGATTCCAAAGCGAAAGTGATTCCGCTGCACTCGAATTCGGGTCGCAGCGCGTCTCAGCGTCGAACGGCCGCGCAGCGTGCCGACAACTCCCGCAGGCACCCCTCGCTGCTTGCCGACTCCGACGGCCGCGACTCGGCCGAAGACCTTGCCGCCGTCGTCCGCGAGATCGACCAGCATCGGGCCGGTGGTGCCGGGGCCGGCGGCGCCGACTCGACTCCCACCGAACTCGCCAAGCGGATCTCCGCCGTCGGGGATTTCCTCCGCAAGCGGATGTCCGGCGACTACACCGTCGACGAGTTCGGGTTCGATCCGCACCTCAACAACGCAATCTTTCTTCCTTTGCTGAGAGTGTTCTTCAACTCCTGGTTCCGGGTTGAGGTCAGCGGAGTGGAGAATTTGCCGGAGACCGGGGCGGCGCTGGTCGTGGCCAACCACGCGGGCGTGCTGCCGTTCGACGGCTTGATGACCTCGGTGGCCGTGCGCGACAAGCACCCCGCACACCGGGATCTGCGGCTGCTGGCCGCGGACATGGTGTTCGACATGCCCGTCGTCGGGCAGGCTGCGCGCAAGGCCGGCCACACCATGGCGTGCGTCGACGACGCGCACCGCCTGCTGGCCGCCGGGGAGCTGACCGCGGTGTTCCCCGAGGGCTACAAGGGGCTCGGCAAGCACTTCAAAGACCGCTACAAGCTGCAGCGTTTCGGCCGGGGCGGGTTCGTGTCGGCCGCGCTGCGCACGAAGGCGCCGATCGTGCCGTGCTCGATCGTCGGGTCCGAGGAGATCTACCCGATGGTCGCCGACGTCAAGTTGATCGCCCGGCTGCTGGGGCTGCCGTACTTCCCGGTGACGCCGCTGTTCCCGCTCGCGGGTCCGCTCGGCGTGGTGCCGCTGCCCTCGAAGTGGTACATCCAGTTCGGCGAACCGATCGACGTCAGCGACTACGACGAGTCCGCCGCCGAGGATCCGATGGTCACTTTCGAGCTGACCGACCAGGTGCGCGAGACCATCCAGCAGACGCTGTATCAGCTGCTGGCCAACCGGCGCAACACGTTCTTCGGCTGACGCCTATATCGCCTAGCTGGTTTGCTTGGCAATCATCTTCCGCAGGGCCTCGTCGCGCGCCGCAGCGATCCGATCGCTCACCTCGTCGGCTTCGGTGTCCGACTGCGCCTCGCCCATCACGGTGACGACACTCGTGAGCACGGGTTCGCCGTTCTCGTCGGTCACCTCGCCGCGGACCTCGGTGACCACCGCCCCGTGCGATTCGGTCACCGAGTCGAGATACGAGTCGAAGTAGAGCTTGTCGCCGGCCAGGATCGGGCGGTGGAAGGTGATCTTCTGGTCGCGGTGCAGCACCCGCTCCATGTTGATCGGCACGTCGAACTGGTTGAAGATCTCCAGCTGGACCCGGCGGCCGGCCACCGCGAGGAAGGTCAGCGACGCGATCAGCGCGTCGTGACCGCACTCCTTGGCCGCCTCTTCGGTGTAGTGCGCCGGATGGTCGTCCTTGACGGCCCGCGCGAACTCGCGGATCTTCTCGCGATCGACCTCGAAATAGTCCGGATACCGGTAGTGCGTTCCGATGATGTTTTCAGCGATGCTCACGACGTCTTCCCGTCCTCCAGTGCCGGCGCGAGCCTATCAGCGGCAGGATTGACGGCCCGGCCGTCGCGGCTTGCTGTTACTTCTTCTCGCGCCGCGACACCGCCGCGGCCAGGGCGCCCCCGACCGCACCGAGCGCCAGCGCCGACGGCACCCCGATGCGCGCCGCCTTGCGGGCGGTGCGGAAGTCCCGGATCTCCCAGCCGCGCTGCCGCGCCAGGTCCCGCAGATTGGCGTCCGGGTTGATCGCCACCGCGGTGCCGACCAGCGACAGCATCGGCACGTCGTTGAAGCTGTCCGAGTACGCCGTGCACCGGCGCAGGTTGAGGCCCTCGCGGATGGCCAGCGACCGCACCGCGTGCGCCTTGCCCGTGCCGTGCAGGATGTCGCCGACCAGCCGGCCCGTGAACACCCCGTCGATCGACTCGGCCACCGTGCCCAGGGCTCCGGTCAGCCCCAGCCGGCGCGCGATCGTGTCCGCCAGTTCGTAGGGCGTCGCGGTGACCAGCCAGACCTGCTGGCCCGCGTCGAGATGCATCTGCGCCAGCGCCCGGGTGCCCGGCCAGATCTTGTCGGCGATGATCTCGTCGTAGGTCTCCTCCCCGAGCGCGACGAGCTCGGCGGTGGAGCGGCCCTCGATGAAGCTGAGCGCCTTGCGCCGCCCGGCGGCCACGTCGTCGCTGTTCTCCTTGCCGGTGAGCTGGAATTTCGCCTGCGCCACCGCGAACCGCGCGAGGTCTTTGTAGGTGAAGTACTCGCGGGCGGCCAGCCCGCGGGCGAAGTGGATCAACGACGACCCGTGCACCAGCGTGTTGTCGACGTCGAAGAAGGCCGCCGCCGTGAGATCGGGCGGTGGCGGGGGTGGCGTCGGCCCCGCGGGTTCCAGCTCGGTGAGGCCCGCGGCGGCGACCTCGGCGCTGATCTCCCCGGCGAATTCCTGCGCCCGGACGTCAGGCCGGTCCCCAGACCCTCCGGTGTCGGACACGGCTACAACATTAGGTCACCAGCTGGCGATACTGGCGGGGTGGATCGACAGGTGCGGCTGCTCACCCGCGACGGATGCCCGATGTGCCAGACGGCGGCGACGCGCCTGGCCGAGCTGGCCGGCGAGCTCGGGTTCGTGTTCTTGGTCACCGACGTCGACGCCGAGGCCGCGGCGGGGGACCCGTCGCTGCGGGCCGAATTCGGCGACCGGCTCCCGGTGGTGCTGCTCGACGGGCTGGAGCACAGCTATTGGGAGGTCGACGAGCCGAGGCTGCGGGCGGACCTCGCCGGCTGAGCCCATTCCCGCCGAACTTGCATTCCGTGTGGCGTGCACTCGCACTTTGCCTCGTGGAATGCAATTTCGGCGGAAGAAGAGCAAATTTGGTGGCCGGCTGGTGAACGACTACCGTTGACCGAGTGGTCTGCGTGGTGAGGAAGCCATGAGCGTCTTGCTTTTCGGCGTCTCGCACCGCAGCGCGCCGGTATCCGTTCTGGAGAATCTGAGCACCGACGAGTCCGATCAGGCCAAGATCGTCGACCAGGTGCTGCAGTCGTCGCTGGTGACCGAGGCGATGGTGCTCTCCACCTGCAACCGCGTCGAAGTCTATGCGGTCGTCGAGGCCTTCCACGGCGGCCTGTCGGTGATCGGGCAGGTGCTCGCCGAGCACTCCGGGATGTCGCTGCACGACGTCACCAAGTACGCCTACGTCCGGTACGCCGAAGCCGCGGTCGAGCATCTGTTCGCCGTGGCCAGCGGCCTGGACTCCGCGGTGATCGGCGAAGCGCAGGTCCTCGGCCAGGTCCGGCGGGCCTACGCGGCGGCCGAGGCCAACCACACCGTCGGCCGCACCCTGCACGAGCTCTCCCAGCGCGCGCTGTCGGTCGGCAAGCGGGTCCACTCGGAGACCGGCATCGACGCCGCCGGCGCCTCGGTGGTGTCGGTGGCCCTGGACATGGCCGACCGCAAAGTCGGTTCGCTGGCCGGCCGCAAGGCGGTGGTGATCGGCGCCGGGTCGATGGGCGCGCTGGCATCCAAGCAGCTGATGCGGGCCGGGGTGGATCGCATCCACATCGTGAACCGTTCGCTGCCGCGCGCCAAGAGGCTGGCCGAGAACATGCGGGCCCAGGGTGTGGCGGCCGACGCGTTCCCGTTCGATCATCTTCCGCCGCTGCTCACCGACGCCGACGTCGTCGTCAGCTGCACCGGCGCGGTGCGCCCGGTGGTCTCCCTGGCCGACGTGCACCGCGGACTGGCGCACGGCGCGGAACGCAAGGAGCTGGTGATCTGCGACCTCGGCATGCCGAGAGACGTCGATCCGGCCGTGGCCGGGCTACCCGGCGTGTACGTCATCGACATGGAGCGCATCCTGCGTGAGCCGAAGGCCCGCACAGCTACCTCCGACGCCGAAGCCGCCCGCGCGATCGTCGCCGCCGAGGTGGCCAGTTACCTCGCCGGACAGCGCATGGCCGAGGTGACCCCCACCGTCACCGCGCTGCGCCAGCGCGCCGCCGACGTGGTCGAAGCCGAGCTGCTGCGGCTGGACAACCGGCTGCCCGATTTGGAGGCCGCCCACCGCGACGAGGTCGCCAACACCGTGCGTCGCGTGGTCGACAAGCTCCTGCACGCCCCGACGGTGCGCGTCAAACAGCTGGCCGGCGCGCCGGGCGGGGACAGTTACGCCGAAGCGCTGCGCGAACTGTTCGAACTCGACCAGCATGCGGTCGATGCCGTGGCGGCAAGCGAATTGCCCCTGCTCGGCGGAGACCTCGAGCCACTGACCTCCGATCTCGACCCCACCGAGTGACGCCCTGCCCACTGAAAGCCGTGACGTGATCCGCATAGGCACCCGGGGCAGTCTGCTGGCCACGACTCAGGCAGGTGTCATCCGGGACGCCCTGATCGCGGCCGGGCACGCTGCCGAACTCGTGATCGTCTCCACCGAGGGAGACCGCTCCGACGCTCCGATCGCCGACATCGGTGTCGGGGTGTTCACCGCCGCGCTGCGCGAAGCGATCGCCGACGGCACCGTCGACATGGCGGTGCATTCCTACAAGGATTTGCCGACCGCGACCGATCCGCGGTTCGTGATCGCCGCGATCCCGGTGCGCGAGGACCCTCGGGACGCCCTCGTCGCCCGTGACGGATTGGTGCTCGGAGAGTTGCCGGCAGGGTCGGTGATCGGCACCTCGTCCCCGCGGCGGGTGGCACAGCTTAAAGCACTGGGTCTCGGTTTGGAAATTCGCCCCCTACGAGGCAACCTAGATACCAGGTTGAGCAGGGTGAGCAGCGGTGATCTCGACGCCGTCGTGGTGGCCCGAGCGGGATTGGCCCGTATCGGTCGCCTCGACGCTGTCACCGAGGCGCTGGAACCGGTACAGATGTTGCCGGCGCCGGCCCAAGGTGCATTGGCAGTCGAGTGCCGTGCCGGGGACACCGGCCTGGCGACACTGTTGGCGGAGTTGGACGACGCCGACAGCCGGGCTGCGGTCACCGCAGAGCGAGCCCTGTTGGCCGAACTGGAGGCGGGGTGTTCCGCACCGGTGGGCGCGATCGCCGAGGTGGTCGAGTCCATCGATGAGGATGGCCGAGTCTTCGAAGAGCTGTCGCTGCGCGGTTGCGTGGCGACGCTGGACGGATCCGACGTGATCCGTGCGTCCGGTATCGGAACACCCGGTCGGGCACGGGAGCTGGGCCTCTCGGTAGCCGCGGAGCTGTTCGAGCTGGGAGCACGCGATCTGTTGGACGAACGCGGGAGAGACACATGACTCGCCAGATGAGCTTGCGAGGGCGCAAGGGCAAGCCCGGTCGCATCACGTTCGTCGGTTCCGGCCCGGGTGATCCGGGCCTGCTGACGACGCGAGCCCGCACCGTGCTGGCCAACGCCGCACTCGTGTTCACCGACCCCGACGTGCCCGAAGCGGTGCTGGCCCTGGTGGGCTCCGAGCTGCCGCCGCCGTCGGGACCGTTGCCCGCCGACGCGGCCCCGGCAGCCGCCAAGGCCGATGCCGCCGACAAGCCGGCGGTCGACGACGCGAAGCCGGCCGACGCGGTCGACCAGGCGACGGTCATCCCCGGTGGGCCCGATGTGCGGCCCGCGCTGGGCGATCCCGCCGAAGTCGCCAAGACGCTGGCCGCCGAGGCTCGCGGTGGCGTGGACGTCGTGCGCCTGGTCGCCGGCGATCCGCTGTCTGTCGACGCGGTCATCACCGAGGTGCAGGCGCTGGCCCGCACCCAGCTGCAGTTCGAGGTCGTGCCCGGGCTGCCCGACACCTCGGCCGTGCCCACCTATGCGGGGCTGCCGCTGGGTTCGTCGCACACGGTCGCCGACGTGCGCGACCCGAACGTCGACTGGGCTGCGCTGGCCGCCGCGCCGGGACCGCTGATCCTGCACGCCACGGCCTCACATCTGCCCGAGGCGGCGCGCACCCTCATCGAGTACGGCCTGGCCGACAGCACGCCGGCCGTGGTGACCGCCAACGGCACCACCTGCCAGCAGCGCTCGGTGGAGACGACGCTGGCCGGACTGCTCGACAAGGCCACCCTCGCGGGCACCGAACCCACGGGCCCGCTGACCGGCACGCTGGTCGTCACGATCGGTCGCACCGTCACCAACCGCGCCAAGCTGAACTGGTGGGAGAGCCGCGCGCTCTACGGCTGGACCGTGCTGGTGCCGCGCAC
Organism: Mycolicibacterium chubuense NBB4; assembly: GCF_000266905.1. The sequence continues at coordinate 634,001 of NC_018027.1, forward strand.
CAAGGACCAGGCGGGCGAGATGAGCGATCGGCTGGTCGGGCACGGCGCGCTGCCGATCGAGGTGCCGACGATCGCGGTCGAGCCGCCGCGCAGCCCGGCCCAGATGGAAAGGGCCGTCAAGGGTTTGGTCGACGGGCGCTTCCAGTGGGTGGTGTTCACGTCCACCAACGCCGTGCGCGCGGTGTGGGAGAAGTTCAACGAGTTCGGTCTGGATGCCCGCGCCTTCTCGGGTGTCAAGATCGCCTGCGTCGGTCAGGCCACCGCCGACCGGGTCCGGGCGTTCGGCATCAACCCCGAGCTGGTGCCGACGGGTGAGCAGAGCTCGCTCGGCCTGCTCGACGAATTCCCGCCCTACGACGACATTTTCGATCCGGTCAACCGGGTGCTGCTGCCGCGCGCCGACATCGCCACCGAGACGCTGGCCGAGGGACTGCGCGAACGCGGCTGGGAGATCGAGGACGTCACGGCTTATCGCACCGTGCGTGCGGCCCCGCCGCCCGCGCACACCCGCGAGATGATCAAGACGGGTGGCTTCGACGCGGTGTGCTTCACGTCGAGCTCGACGGTGCGCAACCTGGTCGGCATCGCCGGTAAGCCGCACGCCCGCACCATCGTTGCGTGCATCGGCCCGAAAACAGCGGAGACGGCAGCGGAATTCGGTCTGCGCGTCGATGTGCAGCCCGACGTGGCAGCGGTCGGCCCGCTGGTGGAGGCGCTCGCTGAGCACGCCGCCCGCCTGCGCGCCGAGGGTGCGTTGCCGCCACCGCGGAAGAAGAGCCGCCGCCGCTAGCCGCGAGGAGGATGGCAGTCCATGCCCTTTCCGGGTCACCGTCCACGGAGGCTGCGCACCACCCCGGCCATGCGCCGGCTGGTAGCCGAGACATCGCTGGAGCCACGGCATCTCGTGTTGCCGATGTTCGTGGCCGACGGCATCGCCGAACCGCGCGAGATCGGGTCGATGCCCGGTGTCGTGCAGCACACCAGGGATTCGCTGCGCCGCGCGGCTGACGACGCCGTCCGGGCGGGCGTGGGCGGGTTGATGCTTTTCGGCATCCCCCGGGAGGACGACAAGGACCCGCTGGGATCGGCCGGTGTCGACCCGGACGGAATCCTCAACGTCGCGCTGCGGGACCTGGCCGCCGACCTCGGCGATGCCACGGTGCTGATGGCCGACACCTGCCTCGACGAGTTCACCGACCACGGCCACTGCGGGATCGTCGACGCCGACGGCCGGGTCGACAACGACGCGACCAACCACCGGTATGTGGAACTCGCTGTCGCACAAGCGAATGCGGGTGCGCACGTGGTGAGCCCGAGCGGGATGATGGACGGTCAGGTCGCCGCGATCCGCAACGGGCTCGACGCCGAGGGGCTCACCGACACCGCCGTCCTGGCCTACGCGGCGAAGTTCGCCTCGGGCTTCTACGGCCCGTTCCGTGAGGCCGTGGCGTCCAGCCTGCAGGGCGACCGGCGCACGTACCAGCAGAATCCGGGCAACGCCCGCGAGGCGATCCACGAGGTGGACCTCGACGTCGACGAAGGCGCCGACATCATCATGGTCAAGCCTGCGATGGCCTACCTCGACGTGCTCCGCGCCGCCGCCGACGTCTCGCCGGTTCCGGTTGCGGCGTACCAGGTTTCGGGCGAGTACTCGATGATCAGCGCGGCGGCCGCCCACGGCTGGATCGACCTGAAGACCGTGGTGCTCGAGACGTTGACCGGCATCCGGCGCGCCGGCGGCGACATCGTGCTGACCTACTGGGCCGTCGACGTGGCCCGGTGGCTGTCGTGACCGGGCCGTCTCCCGCCCGCCCCCCGGAGCCGTCCCCGCAATCCGCCCGACCCGGTGGATCGTCTCCCGCCCGCCCCCCGGATGTCGACACCGGATTCTGGCTGTGGCTGGTGGCCCTGCCGTTGATGGTCGCCGGCTACGTCGTCGACCTGCTGACGACCGGGCTCTCCGGACTGGTGCTGGCGATCAGCATCGTGTTCGTCGTCCTGATGGCCACGGTCGTCGTCACGTTCCTGATCCTGATGCGGCAGGGATACCGGTGGGCGCGCACCGTCCTGACGGGCGGCGCCATCGCTGCGGTGGTCTATTCGGTCAGCAAGCTCTTCACGGTCGAGCGCCACACGGCCGCGGCCGTGGCCTATGCCGCGCCGGTCATCATCGGCTCCGTGCTCGTGTGCGGGGGAGCGTTCCTGCTGCACCGCAAGGATGCCCACGACTTCTTCACGCGGTGAGGCGGTGACGCCCGTCGACGCGGACGTCGCCGGCTACGTGCGCGCCCAGGCGACGATCGCATCGCTGGTCAACGTCGTCGTCAACCCCGGAATCGATTGGCTCTCCTCGCGGCATGAAGGGCCGCAGACGATCTGGGCCGCCGACGGAGTGGTGGTCAACTTCGCGATCACGTCGCTGATTCTGTCGAGCCTGGTGGGAGCATTCGCGGCGTATGGAGCGCGCCGGAAGATCCGGCTGGGGCAACTGGCCGGCGCCGCCGCCGGCCCGCGCCGGCTGCCGTACCGCGGTTGGCTGGCCGGCCTCGTCCTGGGCGCGGTCGCGGCAGCACTGGTGATCGTGGCGTGCCGGCTGCTCGATGTCGCCGGGGTGGTCACGGTGTCGCTGATGCCGCTGCTGGCGGCGAAAGCGGTCTACTCCGGGGTGCTCGGCTTTGTGGTTGCGCGCTCGGTCATCCTGCGACAACTCGGGCGACCGGCCGCGAGGGGAGCACAGTAGGCTGACCCGACCATGACCGCGTCCACACCGCCGCCGGCGAATCGGCCCCGTCTGGTCGACGTGGCCTTCTGGTGCTTCATCGCCGGCGCCGTCGTGATGATCGTGGGCGGGCTGCTGGCCGCGACGGCGTCGTATGAGGCCGCCCGCGCCGCGATCCCGGCCTCCGTCGGGGACGACCAGGTGCGCAGCTACCTCACCCTTTATCGCGGGCTGGGTGTGGGCGCGGTGGTGGTCGCCGGGGCGCTGGCCTTCCTCGGCGGGCGGGCCCGCCGCGGGGACGCACGATTCCGTCTCGCGACGTTGGGGCTGGCGTTCGCCACGGTCGTCGTCGTGGGGCTGTTCGCGCTCGGTGTCGGTGTCGCGCAGCCGTTGATCCTGCTGTCGCTGCTCCCGATCCTGGTGGGGGCGGCGCTGTTCACCCGGCCGGCAGCCCGCGCCTGGTACGACCGTGAGGACCTTGCGTGACCGAGAGAGCCGACCCGATGTCGCCGTCTGACGTGCTGTTCTACGAGCAGGGCGCCAGCTGGCTGTGGCTTCTGGCCGGGCCCGCTGCCGGGGTGTCGATGGCACTGATCCAGCTGTCGGCCGGTTACGGCATCCAGTGGATGGTGCCGGGCGCGTTCTTCGTGCTGGTCACGCTGTTCCTGGGCATCCAGGTCAAGGCCGCGCGCATCCACACCTCGGTAAAATTGACCGCCGACAAGCTGCGCCAAGGCACCGAGACGATTCTGACCAGCGAGATCGTCCGGGTCTATCCGGAAGCCGACGGCTCCGAGACCCCGAAGTGGCAGTACGCGCGCGCCCTCGGCGAGCTGACCGGCGTGCCGCGCGGACGCACCGGCATCGGCCTGCGGATGACGAACGCCCGCACGGCGCAGGCCTGGGCGCGCAAGCACCAGCAGTTGCGGGCGGCCCTGACGAACCTGCTCGAAGAACGCATTCCGCCGGAGCCCGCGTCATGACCCGGCCGAGTCGTCGGCGCGCGGTCGTGGAGCTGCTGCTGGCCGTCGTCGCGGCGGTCGGTTGTGTGGTCAGTGGGGTCGCGGCGAAGACCCGGGTGGTGGTGGCACCGATCCTCGACGGCGAGCCTTCGACGACCTCGGACATGTATTACGCCCCGCTGCTGACGTTGTCGCTGCTGCTGGCCGCCGTGGCGGGGGTGCTCGCCGTGGTGGCCGTCAGCCGCCTGCGCCGCCGCTGATTCCCGCCGAAACGGCATTCCGCGCGGCTTTTCACCCGTTTTTCCCGCGGCGGACGCAATCTCGGCGCCCGGTGTCACGCGGATGTGGCCCTCGCCACAGCACCTTGGTACAAAGTGCAGATTCTGTAACACTGTGCCCATGACGGAGTTGGCTCAGCACACCGAACCTCTCGACGACGCCCTGCCACTGGGACCGAGCTCGCTGGTGTGGCGCTACTTCGGCGACAACCGGATGTATCTGATCGGCCCGCGGCCCGCGGTGCTGCAGAACATGCTCGCCGAGCTCGGTCAGGGCGTGTACGACCACTCGACGTTCTTCGCCGACACCGCCGAGCGGCTCAGGCGCACGATCCCGCCGATCTTCAACACCGTCTACGGGTCCGACGACCGCAACGCCGGCACTCAGGTCCGCGACTTCCACCACGACGTCAAAGGCGAGATGCCCGATGGCGGTCGTTACCACGCCCTCGACCCGGAGACCTACTTCTGGGCGCACGCGACGTTCGTCGAGCAGATCTACTACTTCGCCGACACGTTCGTGAAGCGGCTGACCGACGCCGAGAAAGAGCAGATCTGGCTCGAGTCCAAGACGTGGTACCGCCGCTACGGCGTCAGCGACCGGCCCATGCCGGCGACCTACGCCGAGTTCGAGCGGTACTGGAACCAGATGATGGACGACGTCCTGGTCGCGCACCCGTCGGCGAAGTACGGCGTCGGCTACGTCACCAAGGGCTTCCCGAGGCCCAAGGCGGTGCATCCGCTGGTGTGGCGGCTGGTGGCGCCGGTCTTCAACCCGCTTGCCGCCTTCCTGACCACCGGTGGTCTGCCACCGCGCGCCCGCGCGCTGCTCGGTCTGCCCTGGACCGACACGCAGGAACGGCGCTATCAGCGCTTCGCCGCGTTCTGGCGGTCGCGGCCGGTGAACTGGATCTGGGACCGGCTGCCGATGCGGGTCCGCTACAACGGTCATGCGCTCAAGGGCTATGCGCGAGCCTGACGTGGCCGCCGACCGCGCCACCGGGCAGATCCTCGACGCCGCGGTCGTCGAGTTCGAGCGGCACGGATTCCGCAAGGTGGCGCTCGACGACGTCGCGCGCCGCGCGGGCGTCAGCCGCACGACGATCTACCGGCGGTTCGCGAACAAGGACGAACTCGTCGGCGCCGTCATCGAACGCGAGAACGCCCGGCTGTTCGCCGATATCGCTGCCGAACTCAAAAGCGCTGGGCCGCAAGCGAACTACTACGTCGAGGCCTTCACGCTGTCGATCGTGAAGTTCCGCAGCCACCGGGTGCTGCACCAGATGATCGTCGACGAGCCCGGCCTCGTGCTCGAGTTGGCGAGCCGCTACCACCGGGCGGCGATCGAGCGCATGGCCGAGGCACTGCGGATCATCTTCCCGCCCGGCTTCGCCGAGCGGATCGGCGCCGACGCAGTCGACGAACTCGCCGACTGCATCCTGCGCTACGCCGCGATGGTGCTGCTGCTCCCGAGCAGCCGTCCTCTCGAGACCGCCGACGACATCCGTGCCTTTGCGCGACAGCACTTCCTGCCGAGCCTGCCCGTGGCGCTGCGCGCCGTGCCGGCGTGACACTGTTTCGCAGATCACACATTCGGGCAGTCGTAAGACCATGACCGCCGAAGAGACCACCGAAGACCGCCAGAGCAGCGACAAGAAGGGCGACACGCCCAACGTCAAGCTGGAACACGTCACCGAGACGCCGGATCCCGACAAGCAGAAGCTGACCGAGAAACCCGAGGTCACCGAGGAGCACAAAGAGAAGGCCAACCAGATGGCCGAGGCTTACAAGGAGGACAACCTCCAGACCACGACGCTGCCGGGCAGCAGTGGCACGGTGTCGGGAACCTCGGTCACCGACTGGGTGGACGACGAGGACAAGGGCAAGATCGAGACCAGCGCCGACGTGGGCAACGTCGAGTACCGCAACACCGAGGAGTTCAAGAAGAAGCTCGAGGGCTGACGCGTCTGGCAGGCGTCTGGCACCGGTCTTCGCCCGCCCCCGGGCGGATATGCCTAGGCTGATTGCTCGTGAACCCACTCGACCGGATCGCGCCCGCCTTCATCGACATGGCGCACTCGATCGTGTGGGCTTCGGTGGCAACCGTGGACGCCGACTGCCGACCGCGTTCGCGGATCCTGCACCCCATCTGGGAGTGGGACGGAACCGACCTCTTCGGCTGGATCGCCACCGTCCCGAGCCCGGTGAAACGCGCCCACCTCGCGGCCCATCCGGAGATGTCGGTCAGCTACTGGACCGCGACGCACGACACCTGCAGTGCCGAGTGTCTGGTGGAGTGGTATCTCGACGACGAGACGCGCTCGGCGGTGTGGGACAAGTTCGCCACCGCGCCCGAGCCCGTCGGATACGACCCGCGCATCATCCCGATGTGGCACGACGGTCCCACGTCCGAAGAATTCGCCGTGCTGCGACTCGCGCCCTACCGGCTGCGCGTGATGCCGGGAGCCGTGCTGACGCAGGGGAAAGGCGCACCGCTGACGTGGAGTGACCGCAGTGGCCGCTGAGGTCGAGACCGGGACCGCGGCAGAGACGGTGACGGCCGACGTCGCAGCGCTGCCGTTGGCGCCGCGCAATCCGCTGCCGTACCGGCAGCTGATGAAGCTGGTGCGCACCCTCGACACCGGCCAGGTGGTGATCCGCAACGCCGGCGGTCCCATCACCCGGGTGCAGGTGGGCCCCAGGTGGCTGGTCCCGCCGTTCGTCGCCGTGTTCTCGGCGGAGGGCATCCGCGACGTGCTCGGTCGCAACGACGCGTTCGCCGAACGCTGCATCGTGCACGAGGAGGTCCGCGACATGGCGGGCGACAGCCTGTTCGTGCTGCCCAACGAGCAGTGGCGGCCCCGCAAGCGCGCCCTGCAGCCGGTGTTCACCCCGCACAACGTCCGGGCCTTCGGCGGCCACATGTCCCGTGCGGCGCAGGTCTTCGTCGATGCCTGGCCCGACGGCGGTGACGTCGACCTCGACCTGGAATGCCGCCGCATCACGATGCAGTCGCTCGGCCGTTCGGTCCTCGGCGTGGACCTCAACGAGAGCGCCGAGGTCATCGCCGAGCACATGCACGTGGCCTCGTCCTACACGGCCGATCGGGCTCTGCGTCCGCTGCGCGCGCCGCGATGGCTGCCGACACCGGCCCGCCGGCGCGCCCGCGCGGCGGTCAAGGCGATGTACGACGTCACCGACGAGATCCTGCAGGCCTGCCGCGCCGACCCGACACGGGACGCGCCGCTGGTGCACGCGCTGATCGCGGCCACCGACCCGGAGACGGGCCGGCCGCTGTCCGACCAGGACATCTGCAACGACCTGCTCATCTTCATGCTCGCCGGCCACGACACCACAGCCACCGCGCTGACGTATGCGCTGTGGGTGCTGGGGCATCACCCCGAAGCGCAGGACCGCGTCGCAGCCGAAGTCGCCGAACTCGGCGACCGGGACCTGACGCCCGCCGATGTGCCGACGCTGCGCTACACCGTCCAGGTGCTCAACGAGGCGCTACGGCTGTGCCCGCCGGCCGCCGGCGTCGGGCGGGTGGCGCTGCGGGACATCGCCGTGGGCGGCTACCGGGTCCAGGCGGGCACGTTGGTGGCCGTCGGGATCTATGCGCTGCACCGCGATCCGTCCATCTGGGAGAACCCGGACACCTTCGACCCGGATCGCTTCAGTCCGGAGAACGCCGCCGTGCGGGGTCGCTGGCAGTTCCTGCCCTTTGCGGGCGGCTCGCGGTCGTGCATCGGCGAGCACTTCGCGCGTCTGGAGACGACGCTGGCCCTGGCCACGGTGATCCGCAGCATGCGGGTACGTGCGCTGGACGACGACTTCCCGGTCGACGTGCCGTTCACGACGGTCGCGCACGGGCCGATCAGGGCGCACCTGTCCCCGCGCTAGCCCCTGCGCAGGACGACGGCCTGTTCGAACGGCAGCACCGCGAACAGCGGGCGCATCAGCCCTCTGATCGCCGGCTTCGCCTGCGCCTTGGTCATTACCTGCGGATCGACGACGGAGAACGACCGGCCGTAGCGCCGCATGGTGCCGCCGCCGGCGGCGGTGATGTTCTTCAGCCAGTCCCGGTCGGGGCCGTAGGTCAGCAGGATCGCGACGGCGTCGTGGCCGTCGACGGACGCGCTGAACACCGTGAGCGGCGTGCGGTAGCGCCTGCCGGACCGCCGTCCGACGTGCTCGAGGATGCCCATCGTCGGAGCCCACCCGGCCCACAGCCGCTGGACCGGGTTCGTGACGTGCCGGTTGAACCGCGCCAACCATTGCGGCAGCTGCATACCGGCCATCAAACTCGTCAGTGATGGCCTATCTCAAGCCCCCGTGGTTCACGAGGCGGATCTTCAACCGCGTCGCGATGCGGTTCGGCATGGGACAGACGCTGACGGTCACCCGTCGGCAGAGTGGTCGCGTCCAGCAGATTCCGGTCGTGGTCCCCGAAGTGGACGGCGTCAGGTACCTGGTGTCGACGCGCGGCGAGTCGGACTGGGTGAAGAACGTGCGCGCCCGCCCTCGCGTCACCGTGGGCACGACCGCGTACGTCGCCGTCGAGATCCCGGTCGAACAGCGGGCGCCGGTCCTGGCCGCGTACCGGCCCTTGGCAGGCAAGGTCGCGGACAGCTACTGGCGGCGGTTACCGGACGACGCCGATCACCCGGTGTTCGCGCTCACCCCCGCGCCGTAGGCGTTCCCTCGGTTGCCACTCAGAGGAGCGTGAACGGCAGCACCGGCCAGAACGGCAGGAGGATGTAGAACATCCATTGCTCCATGGTCATCCCTTCTGGGCGATCGGACGGCGTGCCTGGACCCGCTGGCAGGCTACCGGCGCTCGCTGGGACTGACGTGTGAGCACGGGTATGGCCTGCACCACTACACCCTGTAGTTGACGCTCGCACCCCGGCTGGGACACTGGTCGCATGAGCGGTACCGACCTGTCTGCGAAGCTGTTCGCCGACGCCTCCTCCGTCATCCCCGGCGGGGTGAACTCCCCGGTGCGCGCCTTCAACTCGGTCGGCGGTACGCCGCGGTTCATCACGTCCGCCTCGGGATACTGGCTGACCGACGCCGACGGCAACCGCTACGTCGACCTGGTGTGCTCCTGGGGGCCGATGATCCTCGGCCATGCCCATCCCGCCGTGGTGGAGGCGGTGCAGCGGGTGGCCGCCGACGGGCTGTCCTTCGGGGCGCCGACGCCGTCGGAGTCGGAACTCGCGCACGAGATCATCGACCGCATCGCTCCCGTGGAACGGCTGCGGCTGGTGAACTCGGGCACCGAATCCACCATGAGCGCGATCCGGCTGGCCCGCGGCTACACCGGCCGGGCCAAGATCATCAAGTTCTCGGGCTGCTACCACGGCCACAGCGACGCCCTGCTCGCCGACGCCGGATCGGGTGTCGCGACGCTCGGCCTGCCGTCGTCGCCGGGCGTCACCGGCGCCGCCGCCGCGGACACGGTCGTGCTGCCCTACAACAACGTCGCCGCGGTGGAGGAGGTCTTCGCACGCTTCGGTGACGAGATCGCGTGCGTCATCACCGAGGCCAGCCCGGGCAACATGGGCACCGTGCCGCCGCTGCCCGGCTTCAACAGCGAGCTGCGCCGCATCACCGCCGCGCACGGCGCGCTGCTGATCGTCGACGAGGTGATGACCGGCTTCCGCGTCAGCCGCTCCGGGTGGTACGGCGTCGACCCGGTCGACGCCGACCTGTTCACCTTCGGGAAGGTGATGAGCGGCGGGCTGCCCGCGGCAGCGTTCGGCGGCAAGGCCGAGGTGATGGGCCGGCTGGCGCCGCTCGGCCCCGTCTACCAGGCGGGCACGCTGTCGGGGAATCCGGTGGCGATGGCCGCGGGCCTGGCGACGTTGCGCGCCGCCGACGACGCCGTCTATTCGGCGCTGGACGCCAACGCCGACCGGCTCATCGCGATGATCGGTGATGCACTGACCGAAGCCGGTGTGGCGCATCGAATCTCGCGGTCGGGCAACATGTTCAGTGTCTTCTTCGGCGGCGAGCCGGTCACCGACTTCGCGTCGGCGCGCGCCACCGAGACGTGGCGGTTCCCGGCGTTCTTCCACAGCCTTCTCGACGCGGGCGTCTACCCGCCGCCGAGCGCGTACGAGACCTGGTTCGTCTCCGCCGCGCTGGACGACGACGCGTTCGACCGCATCGCTGCGGCACTGCCCGGCGCCGCGCGCGCCGCAGCGGAGGCGTCGAAGCCGGCATGACGAGCGACAAGACGGTGGTGCACGTGATGCGCCACGGCGAGGTGCACAACCCGGAGAAGATCCTCTACGGCCGTTTGCCGGACTACCACCTCTCCGACCGCGGCCGGGCGCAGGCGCAGGCGGTCGCCGACTGGCTGGCCGCGCGCGACATCACCTATGTGGTGGCGTCGCCGCTGGAGCGCGCTCAGGAGACGGCTGCGCCCATCGCGGCCCGGCACGGACTCGCGATCGAGACCGACCACGAGCTGATCGAATCGTCGAACATCTTCGAGGGACAGCGGGTTTCGCCCGGCGACGGCGCGCTGCGCGACCCGCGCAACTGGTGGCATCTGCGCAACCCGCGCACTCCCTCGTGGGGGGAGCCCTACAAGCAGATCGCCGCGCGGATGACCCGCGCCGTGGAACGTGCCGCGGTCAGCGCGGCCGGCCACGAGGCGGTGTGCGTCAGCCACCAACTGCCCGTCGAGACGCTGCGGCGGGCCATGACCGACAAGCCGCTGCACCACTTCCCGACCAGGCGCATGTGCAACCTGGCCTCGGTCACCTCCTTCTACTTCCACGACGATGTCTGCGTGGGCTGGGGGTATGCGGAGTTGGCCGGGCAGTGAATCGGTCGGTGGCGCTCAAGCGCACGCTGCTTGCGGCGTGCGCGGCCACCCTCGTGCTCGCCGGGTGTTCGACCGGGCATGACGCGGTCGCGCAAGGCGGCACCTTCGAATTCGTTGCGCCGGGCGGCAAGACCGACATCTTCTACGACCCGCCGGACCGCCGCGGTAAGCCGGGACCGCTGTCGGGCCCGGACCTCAGCGACACGAACAAGACGCTCTCCCTGAAAGACTTCGCCGACAAGGTCGTCGTCATCAACGTGTGGGGGCAATGGTGCGGGCCGTGCCGCACCGAGATCCCCGAGCTGCAGAAGGTCTACGCCGCGACGCGGGACAAGGGCGTGGCGTTCCTCGGGATCGACGTGCGGGACAACAACATCGACGCGGCGCGCGACTTCGTCGTCGACCGCGGCGTCACGTTCCCGTCGATCTACGACCCGCCGATGCGCACGATGATCGCCTTCGGCGGTCGCTACCCGACCACCGTCATCCCCTCGACGGTGGTGCTCGACCGCGAACACCGCGTCGCCGCGGTGTTCCTGCGCGAGCTGCTGGCCTCGGACCTGCAGCCGGTGGTCGAACGGCTGGCCGCCGAAGGGCCGTCGGACAAATGAGTCCTGATCAGCTCGACCACCTCACGGCCGGCGGCCCGCTGCTGTTGGCGATGGCGGTCAGCATCCTCGCCGGACTGGTGTCGTTCGCCTCGCCCTGCGTGGTCCCGCTCGTACCCGGATACCTGTCGTATCTCGCCGCGGTGGTCGGCGTCGAAGACGCGCCCGCGCCGGTCACGACACTGCGCGGTGCCCGGCTGCGCGTCGCCGGTGCGGCCGCCCTGTTCGTCGGCGGGTTCACCGCGGTGTTCCTGCTCGGCACCGTCGCGGTGCTGGGGATGACGACGACGCTGATCACCAATCAGCTTCTGCTGCAACGGGTCGGCGGAGTGATCACGGTGCTGATGGGCCTGGTCTTCATCGGCCTGATCCCGATGCTGCAGCGCGACACCCGGTTCACCCCGAGACAGATCTCGACGCTGGGCGGCGCGCCGCTGCTCGGCGCGGTGTTCGCGTTGGGCTGGACGCCGTGTCTGGGCCCGACGCTGACCGGGGTGATCGCGGTCGCGTCGGCCACCGAGGGCAGCAACGTGGTCCGCGGCGTGCTCCTCGTCATCGCGTACTGCCTGGGACTCGGAATACCGTTCGTGGCGCTGGCTTTCGGTTCGGCGCGCGCGGTCGCCGGCCTCGGCTGGCTGCGCCGGCACACCCGCGCGATCCAGGTCTTCGGCGGAGTATTGCTGATCCTGGTAGGTACCGCGCTGGTCACCGGTGTGTGGAACGACTTCGTGTCGTGGGTGCGCGATGCGTTCGTCAGCGACGTGAGGTTGCCGATCTGATGGTCACCGCGTCCCCGCGAGCAGACGTGAACTCGCACAAGAACGGCCCGAAACGCGCGATTTCGCGTCTGCTCGCCCTGGTCCGCAACACGTGGCGGACGCTGACGTCGATGGGCACCGCGCTGGTGCTGCTGTTCCTGCTCGCGCTGGGCGCCATTCCCGGCGCGCTGCTGCCGCAACGGAGCCTCAACGAGGGCAAGGTCGCCCAGTACATCGACGACCATCCGATCCTCGGCCCGTGGCTGGATCGCCTACAGGCCTTCGACGTGTTCTCCAGTTTCTGGTTCACCGCGATCTACGTGTTGCTGTTCGTCTCACTGGTGGGCTGTCTGACGCCCAGGCTGGCCGAACACCTGCGCAGCCTGCGCGCCATGCCGGTTCCGGCGCCCCGCAATCTGGCGCGGCTGCCCAAGCACCACACCGCGCAAGTCCCGGGCGACGCCGCCGCGATGGCCACCTCCGTCGAGCACACGCTGCGTGGCTGGCGCAAGACCACCCGCCGCGACGGCGAGTCGGCCGGAGCCGCTCCGTCGGCGACATCGAGCATCGAGGTCTCGGCCGAGAAGGGCTATCTGCGCGAGTTCGGCAACATCGTGTTCCACTTCTCGCTGCTGGGCCTGCTCGTCGCGGTCGCGGCCGGCAAGCTGTTCAGCTACGAGGGCAACGTGATCGTCGTGGCGGACGGCGGACCCGGGTTCTGTTCGGCGTCCCCGGCGGCGTTCGACTCCTTCCGGGCCGGCAACGTCGTCGACGGCACGTCGCTGTATCCGATGTGCCTGCGGGTCAACGATTTCCAGGCCAACTATCTGCCGAACGGGCAGGCCACGTCGTTTCAGGCCGACATCGACTACCAGGCCGGTGACGACCTGACCGCGGGCACCTGGCGGCCGTATCTGCTCAAGGTCAACGAGCCCCTGCGCATCGGTGGCGACCGGGTCTACCTGCAGGGGCACGGGTACGCGCCGACGTTCAGCGTCACGTTCCCCGACGGCAAGACCCGGACGCAGACGCTGCAGTGGCGCCCCGAGGACCAGATGACGCTGCTGTCGTCCGGTGCGATGCGATTCGACCCGCCCGGGGGTACCTACGCCGACGAACGCGACCGCCGCAAGAACCAGATCGCGATCCAGGGCCTGTTCGCCCCGACCGAGCAGCTCGACGGCACGCTGCTCTCGTCCCGCTACCCCGCGATGAACGAGCCCGCGGTGGCGGTCGACATCTACAAGGGCGACACCGGCCTGGACACCGGGCGGCCCCAGTCACTGTTCAGCCTCGACCCGCGGATGGTCGGGCAGGGCCGGCTGACGAAGATGGCGCGGGTGAACCTGCGCGCCGGGCAGGACACCCGGTTGCCGGACGGCACGATCGTGCGGTTCGACGGTGCGGTGCCGTTCGTCAACCTCCAGGTGTCGCACGACCCGGCCCAGGTCTGGGTCCTGGTGTTCGCGATGACGATGATGGCCGGGCTGCTGGTGTCGCTGATCGTGCGCCGCCGACGCGTCTGGGTGCGGCTCACCCCGGGCCCTGCGGGTACGGTGAACGTCGAGCTGGGCGGTCTCGCACGCACCGACAACTCGGGGTGGGGCGATGAGTTCGAACGGCTGACGGCGCGGTTGCTCGCCGGGTTCCAGACCCTCGCGCCGGTCGAGGAAGAGAAGAAGGCGGATCGCGCATGAACACCACCCACATCGATCTGGGGCTGGCCCGGTATTCCGACTGGGCGTACACGTCGTCGCTGGTGGTTCTGGTGGTCGCGCTGCTGCTGCTGGCCGTCGAGCTGGCCTACAGCCGCGGACGGAGCGTCGAGACGCGGGAGCTGGTCGGCGCGACGTCGGGGCGATCGGGCGCCGTCGCGGGCGACAGTGCGGTCCCGGGCCGTGTCGTCGACGCGCCGCGACGCCCGTTCGACGAGCGGCTGGGCTCCTCCGGGCTCGCGCTGGTCTACGTCGGCATCGGCCTGCTGGCGGCCTGCATCGTGCTGCGCGGGCTGTCCACCGCGCGGGTGCCGTGGGGCAACATGTACGAGTTCATCAACCTCACCTGCTTCTGCGGGCTGGTCGCCGGAGCCGTCGTACTGCGCCGTCCGCAGTACCGCTCGCTGTGGGTGTTCGTTCTCGTTCCCGTCCTGATCCTGCTGACCGTCTCGGGTCACTGGCTGTACTCGCATGCCGCCCCGGTCATGCCCGCGCTGCAGTCCTACTGGCTGCCCATCCACGTGTCGGTCGTCAGCCTGGGATCGGGGGTGTTCCTGGTCGGCGGTGTCGCGAGCATTCTGTTCCTGCTCAAGATGTCGCCGCTGGGTGACCGCACCGACGCGCTGGGCCGGGTGGTGCAGAAGTTGCCGGACGCCCAGACGCTGGACCGGATCGCGTACCGGACAACGATCTTCGCGTTCCCGATCTTCGGGTTCGGCGTCATCTTCGGGGCCATCTGGGCGGAGGAGGCGTGGGGCCGCTACTGGGGCTGGGATCCCAAGGAGACGGTGTCGTTCATCGCCTGGGTCGTCTACGCCGCCTACCTGCACGCACGCTCGACTGCGGGCTGGCGCGACAAGAAGGCCGCGTGGATCAACGTGGTCGGGTTCGTCGCGATGGTCTTCAACCTGTTCTTCATCAACCTGGTGACGGTCGGCCTGCACTCGTACGCTGGCGTCGGCTGAGCCGACTGAGCCGGCTGAGCCGACAAGGGACGGGGAGGAAGGGGTCGATGGTTGTCTGAGGTTCCGAGCAGTTTTCGGGCGCAGCAACGATTCACCGATCCGATGGCGATCCCGCCTGCCGAGTGGACGGCTCCGACGCCTCCCGACGGCGTCACACCGGTCTCCATCGCTCCGGTAGGGCCTACCGATCCACCCGCCGCCGACGCGGCACCCTACCTGGACCTGTCCACCGTCGCGTTGCTCGGCAAGGCCAGGCGGGCGCCGTCGGCGGGCTGGCGCAAGTGGCTGTACTGGGGTTCGGCCCGGCTCGTCAACATGGGCGAGAGTCCGGCGGCGGTACGGCACGACACCCTGGTCGCACAGGTCCAACGCCCGCTGCGGGGCTGCTACCGGATCGCGATGCTGTCGCAGAAGGGCGGCGTCGGCAAGACGACGATCACTGCCACGCTGGGCGCGACGTTCGCCATCACCCGCGGAGACCGCGTCATCGCCGTCGATGCCAACCCCGACCGCGGCACGCTGAGCCAGAAGGTGCCGCTGGAGACGCCGGCCACGATCCGGCACCTGCTGCGCGACGCGGAGGGCATCGCGTCCTACAGCGACGTGCGCCGGTACACCTCGCAGGGCGCCAGCCACCTCGAGGTGCTCGCTTCGGAGAGCGACCCGGCGGTGTCCGAGGCGTTCAGCGCAGAGGACTACTCGCACACCCTCGAGGTGCTCGAGCGGTTCTACAGCGTCGTGCTCACCGACTGCGGCACCGGCATGCTGCATTCGGCGATGTCAGCGGTGATCGACAAGGCCGACGTGCTGGTGGTCATCAGCTCCGGTTCGGTGGACGGTGCCCGCAGCGCGTCGGCGACGCTGGACTGGCTCGACGCCCACGGCCACGAGGACATGGTGCGCAACTCGATCGCCGTCATCAACGCGGTACGGCATCGATCGCGGCGCAGCCGAACCAAAGTCGACCTGACGAAAGTCACCGATCATTTCGCGCGACGGTGTCGTGCGGTGTGTCAGGTGCCCTTCGATCCGCACCTGGAGGAAGGCGGCGAGATCAGCCTCGACCGGTTGCGGGCCGAGACCCGGGAAGCGCTGCTGGAGTTGGCCGCCACGGTGGCGGACGGATTCCCCGGGGCGCGGCGGGTGACCGACCCGGTCGGGTGGGGCGACGGCCGGACGGTCAGGAGCGCGGCTTGTCGTCGCGGGGGGTGATCCGCCGCAGGAAGTCCGGATCGTCGTCCGGCCCGATCACCCGGGTGTGCGATCGATTCACAGACATCCGGGCCACCCGCCAGCCGACGTAGACCAACGCGGCCAAGACGAGAATCAGGAGCAAATACGCCACTCAAAACCTCCTTCCTGCCAATATACGCGCCGTGGGTACGCTCGGACCGTGTCTGAGGACGGAGGGCGGAGATCCCGCCTACTGCTTGATGTGTTGGCCTACACTGCCGCCCGGCTGGCGCTCGTCGCCGTCGTGACCGCGGTGATTCTCGGTGTCGGTCACCTGGTCGGGATTCGCGAATTCCCGGTCACTGTGGCACTGCTGTTCGCGATCGTGATCGGCCTGCCGCTGGGGATCTGGCTCTTCACGCCGCTGCGTCGGCGCGCGACGGCGAGCATGGCCGCGCTGGATGAGCGCCGGCGCACCGACCGTGCACAACTGCAAGCCCGATTGCGCGGCACCAGCGCATCCGAGCCGCCACGAACGGAGAACGGCGAGCACCGGGACGGATGACCGGCCGTCTCGGCGAATGGCCCTGTGCTAGGCCTTCTTCGGCCGACGGTGCGGGTCCTTTCCATGGCAATCAGAACGCGCGCCCGCTTCGATACGGCAACGTCGTTGCCACCCGGTCCGCAAATATTCGGGCTGCATAGCCGCGACCGAAGCGGGGTAACCCACGTCACATGAGCAATCAGCCCGTGATGGACCGCCCCAGGGTGATCAGCAGTCACAGAAACATCTCCAGCCACAGGCCGGTGAATAGCCAGAAGCAGGTGTACAAGCGCTGGCTCCACGAATTGTGGGCGGGGGACCCCGTCGTCGACGAGTTGGTGTCCGAGGATTTCGTCGGCCACTGGCCCAACCGCGATGTGCACGGCCCCGCCGAGCTGCAGACGATCATCGACAGCACCCGTGGCAGGCTGCGGGAGCTGGCGTTCGTGATCGATGTCGGTCCGTTCATCGACGGCGATCTCGTCGCGGCCCGGTGGATCGCCACGGGCTCGGGCAAGGACGGACCCGCCCGGTTCACCGGTAACGACATCCTGCGCGTGATCGACAACAAGGTTGTCGAGTACTGGGCAGGATCCTCGCGCGGCTAACCGGTTGCGGCGTCGCGCAGCAGCCGACGCAGGGCGTCGAGCGGATCGCCGGCCGTCGGATCGAGCCGGAGTTCCCGCGGAGGCCGGTCCGGCTCGGCCGCGGTGACCGGAGGAGCCGCCGGCGCGGCGACGCCGGCAGGAGGCGCGGACAACGGTGGCGCGAGGGGTGCCACCCTTCCGAGCGCACCGAGTTTGGCGGCGATGCGCGCGGCGGCGTCCTCTCTGATCGCGCGGCGAGCCGGGTCCGGGTCCTGGTTGCCCGCGAAACAGCCCCCGGGTGCGCCGGTGATCACCGAGAGCGCGCTCTCGTAGTTCGTCCGCGCGGTGTCCAGCCTGGCCTCCCAGGCGTCGATATCGCCCCGGCGTTCCCGGACGAGCTCGAGGTTGACCCGCGCCGGACAGGACTCCGCGACGTCGACTCCCGCGACGGCCCGGGCGAACTGCGTGTCGGCGACGTCCAACCGGTCCTGGAGCACCGCGAGGTCGCCTGCCGCGAACGAGGTGTTCGCGGGTTCGATGACGTCGGCGATTCGCAGCAACGACACGTCTTCGCCCAGTGCGCCGATGGCGCCCGACGCATAGTGGCTCTGGGCTGAATGACCGATGAGCACCACGGAGATCAACTTCACGGCGACCGCGAGAACGATCAGCGCCGGCGGCGTGGACCACACCAGCAGGCGGCGCCGGCCTCTCAGCCGGGAGGGCAGCTTCCTGCGCATCACGGCAGCACCTCCCGGCGAGTGGAGCGGGCGCGGCGCAGGTCGCGTGCGGACAGATAGATCTCGGCCAGCAGCAGCGCCGAGGCCAGGATCGCGAGGTACCAGTAGAACTCGTCGCGCTGATTCGCTGTGCCTGCGGCGGGCTGGTCCGCGGTGCCGGGCGCTGGCTGTGCGGCGCGGGGTAGCGCTTCGCCGGGTTCCCGTGCGACGAAGGGGACGCCGAGTTGGTTCGCGACGGAGCGCAGCGTGGCGTCACCGGGCCCCTTGTCGTACCCGAACACCGCGCCGCCGTCGACGGCGTCGGTGTCGAAGGCGCCCTGCGGTGCGGTCGACCGGCCTGCGCCGGACCCGAGGTAATAGACGAGGTTCTCGGAGTGCGGATACTGCTGACCCGCGGCGATGAGTTGATAGCGAAGCACATTCGCCGCGGCTGCCGCGTTGACCTGATCGGCGGGGGCGTCGGGGTATGGGTTCAGCGCCTCGATCACGGGTCGCAGGCTCCAGGTGTCCTCCGACAGCGGCCAGTCGACCGCGGGCCTGGAGGCGAATGCGATGACCGCGAACCGCGCCCCGGGGTGTGCGTGGATCACGGCTTCGATGTCGTCGCGCATGCCCGACATCCGTGTCGTGCCCCCGAAGTCGGCGATCGCGGAGTCCGCCGAACGATCCACGACGAAGTAGATGTTCTCTCCCGCCGCGGTCTTGGCCGGGCGCTCGTCGTGCACGGTGCCGCTCCCGGGTCGCGCAGCGGCCAGCAGGACCAGCAGCAGCGCGAGCGTTGTGGCGCCCCAGCGCAGGAACGCGCCGCGGCCGGTTCCGACCGCGAGCCGCAACGCGATGAGGCGCACGCCGACGAGCACCACGGCGACGACCCCGAGGATCAGCGGTGGCAGCGCGGGGTCGAACGTCATCGCCGGACCGCCGTCAGCGACACGCCGAGCAGCCCGGCCAGCGCCAGCGCGGCGATCAGTGCCGGGTCTGGCGCGTCCCGGCGCTGCTCGGCACCGGCGCTCCCGTGGGTGGCCGATCGAATCGCATCCAGTTCGCCGTCGAGCGCAGCCGGATCGAAGCGGACGAACGAGCCGTCGGTGGCCTTGGCGATCGTGGCCAGCGACGCCGTGTCACGTCCGGCGGTGGCGACGGTGTCGATGCGTACGCCGGCCCGCCGGGCCATGTCGGTGACCTGCGCGTCGGTGTAGAGCGAGGGCCGGGTGTCCCCGGGCGCCCGCAGCACCCCCGGCCCCAGGTAGACCAGTGAGCGCTGGGTCTCGCTCCCTCGCTCGAAGTCGGGGAATCCGGTGAGGCACAACGCGAGCACATCGGCGACCGTCGGTGTGTAGTCGGTGTAGGCGACCGGTGCCGAGAAGGCCTCGGTGCGGGCCCGCAGCGCGACGGCCCCGGCGGGAGGGAGCGTTCCCGCATCGGCCTCGGCCTGTGCTCGCGAAGCCTGGGCGAAGTCCCCGAAACGCCCCGCCGCGAACTGATAGTCCCGGGTCAGCGGAACCAGCCGCCGGTTCACCGAGGTCAGCCCGATCCGCTCGGTGCCGTAGGTGGTGGCCTGCCGGGCGAAATAGTTGAGGAATGCACCGGTGGCCGGATCGGCGACGGGCTGTCCGACGCACAGCATGATGTCCTCGCGCGGTCGGGCGGCGTCGGAAAAGGATCCCGTGGGCCGGGCGCCGGCGAGCACGGTCACCGCGAACAGCAACGTCAGGAACGTGAGCACCATTGCGGTCGCCAGCGTCTGGCGACGCACCACGGCGCGGTACTCGGGCAGCCGGGTCAGGCGGGCGGTGTGAGCCAGCGGCTGTCGCCGGTCGGCGGTGTTGCGGTTCGGCAGCAGCCACACCAGCGCCACCACCAGGATGAAGCAGCCTGCGCCGACGGCCGCCACCGGCCACCACATCAACTCCACGAGCGGATCAACTCTTCGGTGCGAGCTCCCAGTCGGTCGACGTCGGCTGTCGACGTGTCGTCGAACTGCGCTTCTCCGAGCGCCTCGAGTACCGTTGCGGCAGAGGCGAGTTCGGTGTCGGCGAATGCCCGCAGCTGCATGTACTGGACCCGTCGACCGGTTGCCTGATGCAGAAAGCTGCGCAGCGTTCGGCTCAGCGCGGCGCTCGCCTGAACCCGCGAGAGCTCCTCGTGCCGGTGCCGCCGGGTGATCTCCCTGGCGGTCCGCGCGAACCGGTAGCGCAGCACCCGGGAGTGCAGGGATCTGATAGCCGGAATTCCGCGCAGCTTCTGAGAGGGCATCGTGGCCACCAGAAGTACTGTGTACCAGGCGATCACGAGCACCACCAGAACGCAGCCCAGCCACAGCCACCACCAGGAGTAGCCCGGCGGCCCGCTGACGAACTTCAGCAGATCATCCGGCACGCGACCACACACCGGTCATCTCGACGATCCCGCGGCGCAGCCCGTCGGTGCCCGAGAGTGTGACGTGGGGGATCGCCCTGGAGGCCATCAGTTCGGCCAATCGCCGGGCACGCTCCTTCTCGGCGCGGCGGTAGGCGGCCACGACGCGCGGTTCGCGGGCGGCCGCACCCAGCACGGAGCGGCCGGTCGCGACGTCGTAGCCGCCGTCGCCGCCGATCGCGACGGCAGGCATGTCGGCGACAATCGCCCACATCACGTCATGACGTCCGGTGACCCGCGTCAGCGCGGCCTCGAGCCGCGCGTCGGCATCGGGTTCGTCGGACACCACGACGACGAGCATCCGATGCCGGTAATGCTCTGCCACATAGGTCAATTGGCACGCGATGTCACTGGATCCGCGGCTCGTGGCGACGTGGTTGCGGTAGCAGTGCAGCAGACTCTCGATGTGGTTCTCGCCCCGGCGCTGCCGCACGCGGGCGCTGCCGCCCGCGTCGCCGTACACCATGCCGATCTCGTCGGATCTGCCGAGCGTGATCAGCCCGACGGCACCCAGGATATGCAGTGCGACATCGGATTTGCGCTCCCCGCTCGGCGCCGGAGCGGTCATGTTGCGGCCGGTGTCGGCCACCAGCAGGATCTTGTGGTGCTTCTCGGAGACGAACCGTTTGATCAGCACGCTGCCCGAGCGGGCCGAGGCCTTCCAGTCGATGTCGCGGACGTCGTCGCCGGGCACGTACGGTCGCAGCTCGTCGAATTCCAGTGTCCGCGTGTGCAGCAACGCGTAGCGGCCGCCTTCGAGCATGCCGCGGGTGTCACCGCCGAAACGCGTCTTGACCCGGTTGAGGTACTTGCCCATGGTCAGGCCCCGCTCAAGGCACCCGGACTGCGCGCAGCGCTGCGTCGATCACCACATCGGCCGTGACACCCGCGCTGGCCGCCTCGAACCCCAGGATCACCCGGTGCGCCACGACGCGGTGCGCCAGATCGGCGATGTCGCCCGGCAGGACGTGATTGCGCCCGGACAGTACTGCGAGCGCGCGCGCCGAGGTGCACAGCGCGATGGTGGCGCGGGGGCTGGCGCCGTACTCGATCAGCCGCGCCACCTGGCTCGGCAGATAGTTCGCCGCGTCGCGCGTGACCCCGACCAGCCGGCTCGCGTAGAGCATCAGATCCCGGCTCATGTAGACGTCGCGGGCGACGCGCTGCAGCCGGCGGATGTCGTCGAGGCTGGCGACCGGCGTGGTGGCGCGGTCTCTGTCGTAGAGGCCGGCGTCGCGCCGGGTGAGTACCTCGACCTCCTGCTCGGGGCTGGGATAGCGCACGATCTCCTTGAGCAGAAATCGGTCGGTCTGCGCCTCCGACAACTCGTAGGTGCCTTCCTGGTCGACCGGGTTCTGCGTCGCGATCACCAGGAACGGCTCCGGGATGGGATAGACGGTGCCGGCGATGGTGGTCTGGCGTTCCTCCATGGCCTCGAGCATCGCGCTCTGGGTCTTGGCGCTGGAGCGGTTGATCTCGTCGAGCAACACGATGTTGGCGTGCACCGGGCCCAGCTGCGTGACGAACGACGCGGTGGCGGCGTCGTAGATCTGCGTCCCGATGATGTCGCTGGGCAGCAGGTCCGGCGTGCACTGGATGCGCCGGAACTGCCCGTCGATGGCTTCGGCGATCACGCGCGCAGCCGTCGTCTTCGCCAGGCCCGGCACGCTCTCCAGCAACACGTGGCCGCCGGTCAGCAGACCGATGAGCAGCGACTCGCGCAGGTGCTCCTGGCCGACGACCTTCGCCGAGAACGCCTCGGTCAGCGCCGCGACCACGCGCTGCGCGGCCTGCGCGTCCTCGTCGAACCGTCGTGGTGCCGGCGCAGCTGTCATCCCGCGGTATGTACCACGCCCTCCCGGGCCCCAAACAGCGCGCGCCGCCCGCAACGGACGCGCCGTCGCACGGTTCGGAAACACTCGCGACGGGTAGGCAGATCACGTGGGCAGCAACATCGCAGACCTCGTCGCTGAGCGAGCCGGCTACGGGCGCCTACGCCGGTTCGTGCACACCTATCCACGGGTGAACACGTGGATCAGTGTGTTCGGCGGGCTCATCTTCTTCGTCGGAAGCATCCTGTTCCTGTACTCCGGCGCCGCCAAGGAGGTCGGAACGTACCTGTTCATCGTCGGCTCGCTGGGAATGTTCGTCGGCAGTATCGGGCAACTGTTCAAGGACGACATCCAGCGCGACCTGCGGTCGTGACCGCAGGCTCGAGGATCAGCCGAACGCCAGCGCGGCGGCGACTGCCACGGCCCACACCAGCATCGTCAGCCCGGTGTCGCGCAGTACGGGGATCAATTCCCGGCCGCCGGACCCGGCGCGCACCGGCTTGGCGGCCCGCAGCGCCGGCGGCAGGGCGATGAGCCCGACCGCGCACCAGGGCGTCGCGCGCAGCAGCACCAGCGTCAGCACGAACGCGACCGCCAGCAACGCCTGGAACAGCACTCTGGTGCGCGCGTCGCCGAGCCGCACCGCCAAGGTGATCTTGCCCGTCTGGGCGTCGGTCGGGATGTCGCGCAGATTGTTGGCCACCAGCACCGCCGAGGACAGGCACCCCATCGCGACCGCCAGCGCGGCGCCGACCCAGTCGATGCGCAGCGCCTGGGTGTACTGCGTGCCGAGCACCGCCACCAGGCCGAAGAACACGAACACCGCGACCTCGCCGAAACCGAGGTAGCCGTAGGGCTTGGCCCCTCCGGTGTAGAGCCACGCTCCGGCGATGCACACCGCGCCGACGGCGATCAGCCACGGGGCCGAGAACCACGCCAGTACGAGTCCGGCGACGGCGCCGACGGTCAGGCTCACGACCGCGGCGGTCAGCACCGACCGCGGCGCAGCCAGTTTCGACCCGACCAGCCGCAGCGGCCCGGACCGGACGTCGTCGGTGCCGCGGATGCCGTCGGAGTAGTCGTTGGCGTAGTTGACCCCGACGATCATCCCGATCGCGACGAGCAACGCCAGCAACGCTTTCCACCACGACGCGGCGTCCAGCCATGCGGCGGCGCCGGTTCCGGCGATCACCGGCGCGACGGCGTTGGGCAGCGTCCGCGGACGCGCACCCGCCACCCACTGAGCGAGACTGGCCACGGTCGTCAGTCTTGCAGGTGCTGACCGTGGCAGACTGACCGCATGGACGACCGACTGAGCAAGGGCGAGATCCGCAAGGACGCGGTACAGGAGATCGTCGGCGCGGGCGCATCGGCGGTCGGTGAGGTCACCTCGATCATCACCACAGCGGTCAAGGACGTCGCGAACGCGATCGGCGGGTTCGCCACCGACGTGTTCGAGATCCGCGACGGGGCCCGCCGCGCCTCCCGGCGTCTGCACGAGGACGAGGACGACCAGTAACCCCGATGCTCGGAGTCATCGGCGGTAGCGGCTTCTACTCGTTCTTCGGTCCCGACGCCCGGGCGGTCGACCTGGATACGCCGTATGGGGCGCCGAGCGCCGCCATCACGGTCGGCACGGTCGGTGACCGGGAGGTCGCGTTCCTGCCGCGGCACGGCACCTCGCACGAGTACTCGGCGCACACGGTGCCCTACCGGGCCAACATGTGGGCGCTGCGCGCGCTCGGGGTGCGGCGGATCTTCGCCCCGTGCGCGGTCGGTAGCCTCGACCCCGAATTGGGACCCGGCGCGATGGTGGTGCCCGATCAACTCGTCGACCGGACGTCGGGGCGACCCGACACGTACTTCGACTCCGGCGGCATCCACGTCGGTTTCGCCGACCCGTACTGCCCGACGCTGCGCGACGCGGTGACCGCCCTGCCCGACGTGGTCGACGGCGGCACGATGGTGGTGATCCAGGGGCCGCGGTTCTCCACGCGCGCGGAGAGCCGGTGGTTCGCCGGTCAGGGCTTCCGGCTGGTGAACATGACCGGCTACCCGGAGGCCGTCCTGGCTCGCGAGCTCGAGATGTGTTATGCCGCAATTGCTTTGGTGACCGATCTGGATGCGGGTATCGACACCGGGCAGGGCGTGCGCGCCGTGGACGTCTTCGCCGAGTTCGAGCGCAACATCGGCCCGTTCAAGCAGCTCGTGCGCGAGGCCATAGAACGGGCGGTGGACACGTCACCCGAGCGGACCTGCACCCACTGCCTGGCCCACGACGGCGTCGAGCTCCCGTTCGACCTGCCGTGAGGGTGCTGCTCACCGGCGCGGCCGGTTTCATCGGAACCCGGATCGCGGCCCGGCTGGCCGACGCCGGCCACGAGGTCGTCGCGGTCGACGCGATGCTGCCCGCGGCGCACGGACAGGACGCCGAACTGCCCGGCGCCGTGCGCCGGGTCGACGTCCGCGACGCCTCGGCGGTGGCCGACGTGCTCGACGGGATCGACGTGGTGTGCCACCAGGCGGCGGTGGTCGGCGCCGGCGTGGACGCCGCCGACGCCCCGTCCTATGCATCGCACAACGACTTCGCCACCGCCGTGCTGCTCGCGGAGATGTTCGCGGCGGGATGCCGGCGGCTGGTGCTGGCGTCGTCCATGGTCGTCTACGGGCAGGGCCGGTACGTCTGCCCGCAGCACGGCGACGTCGACCCTCTGCCGCGCCGGCGGTCCGACCTCGACGCCGGGGTCTTCGATCACCGCTGCCCGATCGGCGGGGAGCCCGTCGACTGGGCGCTGGTCGCCGAGGATGCCCCGTTGCGCCCGCGCAGTCTGTATGCGGCGAGCAAGCTCGCTCAGGAGAATTACGCGCTGGCCTGGAGCGAGGCCACCGGGGGCTCGGTGATCGCGCTGCGCTACCACAACGTCTACGGTCCGGGCATGCCGCGCGACACCCCGTATTCGGGAGTGGCCGCGATCTTCCGCTCGGCGCTGGAATCAGGCGATGTGCCAAGGGTTTTCGAAGACGGCGGGCAGATGCGGGACTTCGTCCACGTCGACGACGTCGCGGCTGCGAACGTGACGGCCGTCGAGTCCGGCCTGCAGGGGTTCGACGCGTTCAACGTGTGCTCCGGGCGTCCGGTGTCGATCCTGGACGTCGCGACCGCGCTGTGCGAGGCGCGCGGCGACGTGTCACCGCTGGTCACCGGTCAGTACCGCAGCGGCGACGTCCGCCACATCGTCGCCGACCCGTCCCGGGCCGCCGAGGTGCTCGACTTCCGTGCCGTCATCGATCCCGCCGAGGGCCTGCACGAGTTCGCGACCGCGCCCCTGCGCGGCATCTAGCTTCCTTGACACCTGTCAAGGGGATACTGGGGAGATGACCTCCACAGCGCTGTGTGAACAATTCGGCATCGACTTCCCGCTCTTCGCGTTCAGCCACTGCCGCGACGTCGTGGCCGCGGTGACCAACGCGGGCGGCTTCGGGGTCCTCGGTGCGACCGCCTACACGCCGACGCAGCTCGACCAGGAGCTGGCGTGGATCGACGAGGCGGTCGGCGGCAAACCCTACGGTGTCGACCTCATCGTGCCCGCCAAGTACGAGGGCAAGGGCGAGAAGGTCACCAGTTCCGATCTGGCGCAACGTATTCCGGAGAGCTACCGCGAGCTGGTGGACGATCTGCTGCGCGCCCACGACATCGAGCCCGAGCCCAAGCGCAGGCTCGGCGGGGCGTCGCTGTCGGGCAGCACCGGCCGCGAGTTGCTCGACGTCGCGCTCACTCACCCCGTCAAGCTCATCGCCAACGCGTTGGGCGTGCCGCCGGACTACATGATCGAGGCGGGCAAGGAGCGCGGCATCCCTGTGGCCGCGCTGGTCGGCGCCAAGGAGCACGCCGTCAAGCAGGTCGCCGCGGGTGTCGACCTGATCGTGGCGCAGGGGACCGAGGCCGGCGGTCACTGCGGTGAGGTCAGCACGCTCGTCGTGGTCCCCGAAGTGCTCGAAGCCATCGAGCAGATGGGGTCGGCGACACCGGTGCTGGCCGCCGGCGGCATCGTCACCGGCAGGCAGATGGCCGGCATGGTCGCCATCGGCGCGGCCGGTGCCTGGACGGGCTCGGTGTGGCTGACCACCGAGGAGGCGGAGACGGCGCCGCACACCGTCGCCAAGATGCTTGCCGCGACCTCGCGGGACACCGTGCGCTCGGCGGGCCGCACAGGCAAGCCGTCGCGGCAGCTGGCGTCGGAGTGGACCGATGCGTGGCTGCCGCACGCCGGCGGGCACCAGCCGTTGCCGCTGCCCCTGCAGTCGATGCTCTGCGAGCCGGTGATCCGCCGCATCGACGTGCTCGCCTCGCAGGGCCATCCGGGAGCGCAGGCGCTGGCCACCTACTTCGTCGGCCAGGGGGTGGGGCTGATGAACAAGGTGAAGCCGGCCCGCGAGGTCGTGCGCGAGTTCATCGAGGACTACCTGGCTGCCGCGGAGCGGCTGAGCAACTCGCTACCCGGCTGACCTTTCGCCGAACTGGGATTCCCGGCTGTGAAATAGCCCGCGACAACGACCGGGAACCTCAGTTCGGCGCAGAGGGGCTCAGTCGGTGGCCAGCGGAAGGCGCACCTCGAAGCGGGCGCCCGTCGGCAGGTTGTGCGCCGAGAGCGTCCCGCGATGCGCCTGCACCAGTCCCGCGGCGATCGCCAGGCCCAGCCCCGAACCGCTCGGCAGCGACGAATCCGCCCGCGGCACACGGCTGTTCGAACCGCGATAGGCGACGTCGAAGACCCGCGGCAGGTCCGCCTCGTCGATACCCACCCCGGTGTCGTCGACGCGGGCCCACGCACTGTTCTCGTCGGCGCCCAGCGCCAACTCGACGCTGCCGCCCTCGGGCGTGTGCGCGATCGCGTTGGCCACCAGGTTCGACAGCACCCGCACCAGGGCGCGGTCGCTGCCGACCACGCGCACGGGCTGCTCCGGCAGGTTCGCCCGCAGGTCCACCCCGGCGCGCTCCGCGGCGATCCGGTGGGCGGCGAGCACGTCGTCGACGACCTCGTCGAGCGCGACCTTGTCGAAGGACGGCGTCAGCGCGCCCGCGTTGATCTTCGACATCTCGAACAGGTCGTCGACCATCTCCGACAGGCGCACCGACTCGTGCTCGATGTGCTTGGCGTGCACCCGCACCTCGTCGTCGGGGACCACACCGTCGGCGATCGCCTCCGACACCGCGCGGATGCCGGCCAGCGGGGTCCGCAGATCGTGGCTGACGAAGGCGACCAGCCTGCGCCGGGATTGCTCGGCCGAGCGCTCGGAGTCGCGGATCTCGGCCTCCCACACCGTGCGCCGGGCCTGGAAACGGCCCAGCATCACCGCCGCGGGAATCGTCACGATCGACACGATGACCAGCACCACGGCCGTCCGCTCGAACGTCTGGGTGATCATGAACCCGCTCGCGCCGAGCACTCCGGTGAACGTCGCCAGCACCGGGATCAGCACCAGCGCCACCATGCTGACGGCCAGCGACCACGTGCGCGCCAGCCGGATGACCGCGGCGCCGGCCAGCACCACGGGGACCGAACAGGCCAGGGCCCAGCCGACGATCTCCCAGAATTCAGTTGTCGGCATTCGGCCGCCCGGAGCTCGCAGCCTCGGAGGTCCACATGTAGCCGCGGCCCCACACGGTCTGTACGCGGTGTCGGTCGCCGAGCTTGGAGCGCAGCCGCTTGACGTGCACGGTGACCGTCGACAGGTCGCCGAAGTCCCAGTGCCACACCTGCTTGAGCAGGTCCTCCCGGGTGAACACGGCGTCGGCGTGGGTGAGGAAGAACAGCAGCAGGTCGAACTCGCGGTTGGTGAGGCTGACCGGTCTGCCCGCGACGGTCACTGTCCGCGACGCGGTCGAGACGGTGAGCTCGCCGGCGTTGAGATCCATCGGCAGCACGCCCGCGGCGGTCGGCGACCGGCGCAGCACCGACCGGACGCGCAGCGCGAGTTCACGAGGGCTGAACGGTTTGGTGAGGTAGTCGTCCGCGCCGGCTTCGAGCCCGGCGATGCGGTCGTCCTCTTCACCGAGGGCGGTCAGCAGGATCACCGGCATGCCGTAACCCGACCGGTCGCCCCGCTGGCGCAGGCTGCGGCACAGCGACAAGCCGTCGGGGCCCGGCATCATCACGTCGAGGACGGCGACGTCGATGCGCTGGGAACCGAGCAGGCGCAGCGCCTCGGTGCCGTCGTGGGCGGTGGACACCTCGAGTCCGTCGCGCTCCAGATACCGGCGCACGACGTCGCGGACGACGTCGTCGTCGTCGGCTATCAAGACTCGGGTCACCACACCGAGGTTAGCGCGGCACCGCCACTACCTGCGCCGTTGTCACGGTTTCGTCAGGCTTGCCGCTCGCGCCGCAGAGGCGGCTGACCTAACGTCGGAGGCGATGCCTGCCTGTCCGGTCACCGTCGTGCTGCCCTGTCTCAACGAGGCAGAGTCGCTTCCCGGCGTGCTTGCCGCCGTTCCCGCTGGGTATAGAGCTCTGGTGGTCGACAACAACAGCACCGACGGCACGGCCGAGGTGGCCCGCCGCCACGGTGCTGACGTCGTCGCCGAGAGGACGCCCGGATACGGCGCGGCGGTCCACGCCGGTGTGGTGGCGGCGTCGACGCCGATCGTCGCCGTGCTGGACGGGGACGGTTCGCTGGACCCCGCGCAGCTGCCCGCCCTGGTCGCCGATGTCGAGGGCGGGGCCGCCGACATGGCGATCGGGCGCCGGCGCCCGACGCCCGGCCTGAAGTGGCCGTGGCACGCCCGGCTCGGTACGGCCGCGGTGTGCTGGCGGTTGCGGCGCCGGCACGGGTTGCCCGTCCACGACATCGCCCCGATGAGAGTGGCGCGCAGGGAGGCGCTGCTCGCGCTCGGCGTCACCGACCGGCGGTCCGGCTATCCGCTCGAGTTGCTGGTGCGGGCTGCCCGGGCCGGATGGACGGTCACCGAGCGCGACGTCGACTACGGCCCACGCACCGGAGGCACCTCGAAGGTCAGCGGATCGGTGCGCGGTAGTGCGATCGCCGCACTGGACTTCTGGAAGGCGATTTCGTGACGTGCCTGCTGGTGGTCGCGAAGGCGCCGGTGCCCGGGCTGGCCAAGACGCGGCTGGCCGCCCGACTGGGCGCCGACGCGGCCGCCGACATCGCCGCCGCGGCCCTGCTGGACACGCTGGACGCGGTCGCCGCCACCGACGCCACCGCGCGGGTCGTGGCGATGACGGGCGACCTCGACGCCGCCCGGCGCGCCGACGACCTGAGGGCGCGGCTGTCCGACTTCACCGTCGTCGCGCAGCGCGGCGAGGACTTCGCCGATCGGCTGGCCAACGCGCACCTCGACGCCGTCGCGGCCACGGGTGCCGGGGCGGTGGTGCAGATCGGGATGGACACGCCTCAGGTCACTCCGCAGCTGCTCACCGGCGCTGCCTCGGGCTTAGACGATCACGACGCCGTGCTCGGGCTGGCCCGCGACGGCGGGTGGTGGGTGCTCGGCGTCCGCGACGCCGCGGCGGCCGACTGCCTGCGCGGCGTGCCGATGTCCGTCGCCGACACCGGGATCCTGACGCTGCAGGCGTTGCGCCACAACGGATTACGCGTGACACTCACCGAGGAACTCGCCGACGTCGACACCCTCGACGACATCGACGCGGTGCGCCGCGTCTGCCTGCCCGAGTCCCGGTTTCACCGGGCCACCGCCACCGTGGAGGTCTGATGTTCGGCCAGTTGTACGACCGTGCCCTCGACGGCGAGCGATGTTGGGTACGGCGTGACGACGGGCGCCTGAGCCGACTGCCGGTGCGCAACTGGCTGGGCGGCCGCGGAGCCGACAGCCAGTTCGACCACGCGGTGGTCGGCATGTGCGAGGGTCCGACGATCGACCTGGGTTGTGGGCCGGGACGTCTGGTCGCGCACCTGGTGCAGCGCGGCGTCCCGGCGCTGGGTGTGGACCTGTCGGCGACGGCGGTGGCGCTGGCCCGCAACAGCGGCGCGCCTGCGCTGAGACGCGACGTGTTCGAGCCGCTGCCGGGAACCGGCCGCTGGCAGACCGTGCTGCTGGCCGACGGCAACGTCGGTCTGGGCGGCGATCCCGGCCGGATCCTCGGCAGGGCCGCGGAGTTGATGCGCCGTGGTGGGACATGCCTGGCCGAGTTCGACCCGAGCACGGCGGGAATCGACGTCGGGTGGGTTCGGCTCGAGTCTTCGAGCACGATCGGTCCGTGGTTCCGCTGGGCGTCGGTGGGGATCGACTGCGTGCACTCGCTGGCCACCGAGGTCGGCCTTGCGGTGGCCGGGATCCATCACATCGGCACCCGCGTGGTCGCGAGGCTGGCCGCGACGTGAAGACCGTCCCGCTGCGCGGGACACCGATCACCGCGAGAGTGGGCGTGGCGCTCGGTGGCGCCATCGCCGTGTGTTTCGCGACGGGCCTGATCAGCCACCTGATCCAGCATCCGCCGCCGTGGTTCTCCTGGCCCACCCGTCCGGTGTGGCTCTACCGGTTCACCCAGGGCGTGCACGTCGCGTCGGGTATCGCCGCGATCCCGCTGCTGATCGTCAAGCTGTGGTCGGTGTGGCCGAAGCTGTTCGAGCGCCCCGTCATCGGTGGCGCGGTCCGCGCGCTGGAACGGTTGTCGATCCTCGTGCTGGTGGCCTCGACGATCTTCCAGCTCAGCACCGGCCTGCTCAACATCGCCCAGTGGTATGCGTTCGAGTTCTTCTTCACCACAAGTCATTACGCGATGGCATGGGTCGCGATGGGTGCGGTCGTCGTGCACATCGGGGTGAAGTTGCCGCTGATCCGGTCCGCGCTCGGCGAGCCACTCGATGCGGGGCCGCAGGGGCAGCTGCTCGGGCCGTCGCGGCGCACGGTGCTGCGCGGCACGTGGTTGTCGGTGGCGCTGGCGAGTCTGGTGACGGTGGGGCAGACGGTGCCGCTGCTGCGGCACGTCGCCGTGCTCGCGCCGCGCTCCGGTCAAGGGTCCCAGGGTGTTCCGGTCAACCGCTCGGCTGCGGCCGCGGGCGTGCCGGCCGCGGCACGGTCACCGGGCTATCGCCTCACCGTCACCCACGGTGACCGCAGCGCGGTGTTCACCGTCGCCGACCTGCAGGCGATGCCGCAGACCACCCACCGGCTGCCGATCGCCTGCGTCGAGGGGTGGAGCGCCGAGGGGCAGTGGACGGGCGTGGTGCTGGCCCGGCTGTTGGCGGAGGTCGGTGCGCCGCCGGAGTCGGACGTGCGGATGATCTCGCTGGAGCCGCCGGGGCCCTACTCCCGCACGGTGCTGCCGGCCCGCCATGCCCGCGACGACATGACGCTGATCGCCCTGCAGCTCAACGGCCGGCCCCTCGACCTCGACCACGGATATCCGTGCCGGTTGATCGCACCGTCGAGACCCGGTGTGTTGCAGACGAAGTGGCTCAGCCGGATCGAGGTGGTGGCATGAGCATCGCGCGAGTCCTGCTCATCGTGGGAGGCGTGGCCGCGGTCGGTTACGGGGCGGTGCTGCTGTGGGACAACGCGACGGCGGTGCTCGTGCGGATCGTGGTGTGGGCGGCGGTCGGGGTCGTCGTGCACGATTTCGTGTTCGCGCCGCTGTGCGTCGTGTGCGGGCTGGCGGGCCGGAGACTGCTGCCTCCACGATGGCGGGCGCCGGTGGCGGTGGCGGCCTTGTGCACCGTCGTGCTGGCCGTGCTCGCGATCCCGGTGTACAGCCGGCCCGGCATGCGTCCCGACAACACCTCGGTGCTCGACCGGAATTATCCGGCGGGGTTCTGGATCGCCGTCGCCGTGGTGTGGGTGGGCGCCGTGCTGTGGTCGCTGCTGGCGGCCCGGCTACCAGTTCGTCAGGATCAGGTGGTTGATCACCAGCGCGCCGATCACGTTGAGGGCCAACCACCACCGGTGTGAGCGCGGCGGCAGCAGCGCCGCGGATGCGACCAGCCAGACGGTGAACGGCAGCCAGATGCGTTCGGTTTCGGCCTTGCTCAGCCGCGACAGGTCGGCGCACACGATCGCCAGCAGTGCGCCGAGGGTCAGCAGGTGGAAGCCGCTGCGCCGCTTGATCGCGGCGAGGTCGAACGTCCGTGCCAGGCCGGCCACGCCGGCGAGCCCGATGGCGCACACCACCGCCGCGAGGTTGCCCCACACCCAGTACTGGAACGGCCGGTCGTTGGCGATGCCCTGCCAATATCGTTCCTGCACCAAGGTGTACCCGTCGAACCACCAGAACCCGGCCGCCAGGAACGCCACCACGACCGCGCCCGCGGCGAGCGCTGCGGGCACCACCGCGGTCAGGGCCGCGCGCCGGCTTCGCGCGCTCAACAACACCGCGGCCGCGGGCAGCGCCATCAGGCCCAGCCCGTAGTTCAGGAAGATGCCCCAGCCGAGCAACAACCCCGACCCGGCGGAGGCCAGCAGCGGCAGGCGAACCGAGCGGGTGACCGCCAAGACCAGCAGCGTGATGCCCCACGCCGCGACACCGGCGAAGTAGCCGTCGGCCGACACCGCGATCCAGATCGCGGCCGGCGCCACCCCGACGAACGGTGCGGCCCTGCGGGCTGTCCCGTCGTCGGCCAGCGCCCGCACCGCCACGACGATCGCGGCGGCGGCACTCGAGCCGGCCAGCAGGCACAGCAGGCCCGCCCATGCGCCGCCGCCCAGTCCGATACGGTCCAGCCAGACGAACGTCAGCAGGGCGCCGGGAGGGTGCCCGGACACGTGGGTGATCCACGAATCCGGTTGGTAGTCCAGGATTCTGCCCGCGAACGTCCGCACCGCCTCCGGGATGTCGGTGATGGTGGGCACCTGCCGCAGGTATTCGTGCCGGGCGGTGAGCCGTCCGGCGAAGCCGCGTTGCCAGCCGTCGACCAGAGCCAGACTGAACGCCCACGCGCACGACGTCGCCCACGCCGCCCACGGCACCCAGCGCCACGGCAGGCGCGCGGCGAGCGACGGACCCCAGAGCACCGCGGCGATGGCGATCGCGATCGCCGGTATGGTGCCGGGACCCGTATGCGCGTTCCACCAGCCGAAGATCGGCGCCGTGTCGGCGAAACTGCGGAAGCGCTCGGGCGAGGCATTGATCAGCGGGGTGACGGTGCCGAGGTGCAGGCGCGGCACGACGAACGCCGCGACGACGAGAACCACGGCGGCCGGGACCGCCACCGCCTCTTTGCGACCGATGGACACGACCGCCAGCCTAGAGGCGCCGCCCCGATGGCCCCGTCACCGGTAACACAGTGGTAAGACTCGGAGGATCGGTGCTGCCTACGGTTCGGCACCGGCCGATTTGTGACGCGTCGATGACGTCGGTTTGCCCCGCAGGCCCGCGCGGGTATTCGACGTCCGTGCGTGCCCGTTGGAGGTCCCGGTGTCGGCCTTGCTGCGCTCCCCGATGCGTCGAGACGGCGGCCCGCCGACCCGCTGGCGCACCCGCCACGGTCACGACGGCGGTATGACACACAGCTTTCCGCTGTAGCGTGTCGAACGCCTGGTCGGTCCGTGGACTCTCGGCGTGTGTGGCGCGGAGGACAACGAACCAGACGACCGCAGGAGGACCCGCCGTGACCACCACCGCTGTCGCTCCCGGCGCGAACGGCCCGCTGACGATCGTGGCCCGCGAGATGCAGGGGGTCGCCGTCCGGGCCGTGCTGCACGTCGACGTCGACGCACGGGCCGTCGTGCGATGACCACCGCGGTGGGGCAGGATTCTGCGCGGCCGGTCGAATCGCTCGACGGAAGCGACCGCCGGCTGCTGACACCGGGCGAAACATGCTGGCGCACAGCCCATGCGGAACGCTTCAGCCATCTCATCGACGGCGCCGACTACCTCTACCACGTGAAGTCGGCGATGCTCGGCGCGCGCCGGCGGATCATGATCATCGGCTGGGACCTCGACTACCGCACGGCGTTCGAGGCTCCGGGGCCGTCGCTGGCCGGGCCCAACCACCTGGGCCCGTTCCTGCACTGGCTGGTGTGGCGGCGTCCGGACCTCGAGGTGTACCTGTTGAAGTCGAACCTGCGGCTGCTGCCGGCCTTCGACGGCTTCTGGTTCGGTGTCACGCCCGTGACGCTCGTCAACCGGATCACCTCCCCACGAATGCATTTCGCCGTGGACGGCGCCCACCCGACCGGTGCGGTCCACCACCAGAAGATCGTCGTCGTCGACGACGCGGTGGCGCTCTGCGGCGGCATCGACCTGACACTCGGGCGGTGGGACACCCGTGCGCACCGCCGGCACGATCCCGGGCGGACCGCCGCGGGACACTCGTACGGTCCCCGCCACGAGGTCGCGACGGCCGTCGACGACGACGCCGCAGCCGCCCTCGCCGAACAGGCCCGGGAACGCTGGCACGCCGCCACCGGCGAGACGCTGGACCCTGTGACCGCCGACCGCTTCGTGTGGCCGCGCGACCTGCACCCCGCGGTCCGCGACGTCGAGGTGGGCATCGCCCGTACGCTGCCCGCGCTCTCCGGGCGCAGTGAGATCCGCGAGGTCGAGGCGCTCAACCTCGCCGCGATCGCGCAGGCGCGGCGCGTCATCTATCTCGAGAACCAGTATCTGGCCTCCAGGCGCCTGGCCGAGGCCCTTGCGGCGCGGCTGCGGGAGCCGGACGGTCCGGAGATCGTGATCATCCTGCCCCGCAGCTCGGAGAGCCGGCTGGAGCAGGAGTCGATGGACAGCGCCCGTGAGCGACTTCTGCGCATGCTGTGGGAGGCCGACGAGCACGGCCGTCTGGGCGTGTACTGGCCGGTGTCCGACGGCGGGACGGCCGTCTACGTGCACTCGAAGGTGATGATCGTCGACAACCGGCTGCTGCGGATCGGGTCGTCGAATCTCAACAACCGGTCGCTGGGCTTCGACAGCGAATGCGACGTCGCGCTCGAGGCCGTCCCCGGCGCACCCGCCTGCGCCGACATCCGGACCGAGATCGTCTCCGCCAGAGACGATCTCGTCTCAGAACACCTCGGCGTGTCGATGGCCGTCTTCCGCGAAGAGATGGCCCGCCGGGGGTCGTTTCTCGCGACCGTCGACGCGCTGCGCAGCACTGGACGGTCGTTGCGCAGGTTCACCGGTTTCATGGTCGCGGCCGACGTGAGTCCGTTCGCGGAGAACGATCTGATGGATCCCGACCATGTTCCCGCATCGTTGGCCCAGAGTGTGGGCAGCGTGGTGGAGGGGTTGTTGATGTGGCCTGTGGAGCGGGTGTGTCCGGAGGCTGCGTCCCTGGCGCGGCAGGCGATCGATGATGTCGCACAGCACCTTTCGGGTGTACTCGGATCGGTCCTGGGGAACCGGTGACGGTGTCCTCGACGAGAAGCGCTGCTGCGAAACGTATGTGAACGTCAGTCGCCGGAGCCGAACATCCGCGCGAGTGCGCGGCGGTCGATCTTGCCGATGCCGCGCCTGGGCAGTTCCTCGACGACGTGCACCTCGCGAGGGGCGGCCGTCGACGGCAGCGTGGCGCTGACGTGAGACCGAAGCTCGGCCGCCGTCACCGAGGCGCCGTCCTCGACCACCACGGCCGCGACGACACGCTGGCCCAGTCGCTCGTCGGCGACACCGAACACTGCGCACTCGGCCACCGCCGGGTGCGTCGCCACCGCCGTTTCCACCAGGCTCGGCAGCACCGTCAACCCGCCGGTGCTGATCGCGTCGTCGATGCGCCCGAGAACCTCGAGGACCCCCGAATCATCAACGGCGCCAATGTCGTCGGTCCGGAACCAGCCGGGCTCTGCGAACGGGTCCGGGGTCACCGGATTGCGATACCCGGAGGCGACGGTCGGACCGCCCAGCGAGACCCTGCCGTCGGCGGCCAGCTTCACACGGAC
The DNA here is from genome assembly GCF_000266905.1 of Mycolicibacterium chubuense NBB4. The sequence continues at coordinate 669,993 of NC_018027.1, forward strand.
GCCGTCGAGCGGCACGCCGTCGTAGACGCATCCGCCCGAGGTCTCGCTCATACCGTAGGTGCGCACCACGCGAATCCCCGCCGTACGGGCCCGCTCGGCCACCCCCGCGGGCATCGGACCGCCGCCGATCAGCACGGCGTCGAGTGAGGCGAGCGCGTCGGCCGCCTCGGGCGCCCGCAGCACCTTGTCGAGTTGCGCGGCGACCAGCGAGGTGTACCGGCGGCCGGATCCCATCGCGCCGATCGCCGCGACCAGCTCGTCAGGGTCGAACGCGGCCGGCACGGCGACGGGTTCGGTGCCCGCCAGCACGGAGCGCACGAGCACCTGGAAGCCGGCCACGTGATACGCCGACAACGCGAGCAGCCACCTGCCGGTGCCGCCGAGTCGCTCGTGCGTCGCCTCGGCGCTGGCCCGCAGCGCGGCAGCGGTCAGCAGCGCACCCTTCGGTGTTCCCGTGGTGCCCGACGTCGACAGCACCACCGCGACGTCGTCGTCGATCTCCTCACCGGCCCGCAATGCCGTTGTCAGAGCCGCGGTTTGGCCGGCGTCCTCGGCAGGCACCGGCAACACGCTCGCGCGGCCCGCGAGCAGGTCCTCGACGACGCTCACGGCGGACAGCGCGGCAGCACCCGGACCGATGCCGACCGCGCGCAGGACGGCTATGGGGTGTCCTCGGTGTCGCGAGGGTCGTCGAGCGGCCAGCCCTGGGAGGCCAGGCGCTCGCGGACACGTTCGACGTCGTCGAGAGACGGGAGCTCGTCGGTGATCTGGGTGATGAGGACCCCGATGTCGACGGGATCGATCTCGCCGCCGCGCGGCGTGCCGAATTCCGCACGGGCGGTCAGCTCGGCGACGACCGCCTTGACTTCGTCGTCGGTCAGCCGGCGGCGCAGCAGCGCCAGCAGCGGGACCCGGTCGGGGCCGGGGACCCCCTCCGGATAGCCGGCGACGATCCACGCCACGATCCTGGTGAGAAACTTGGTCACAACGTCAACTCCCCACGGGCGGACACGGTGCCCTCGATAGCCCGAATAGTAGCCCCCGCACGGGGTCTGGGCCGCGACGAGCCCGTCTGTCGGCCAACGACTCCGGTACTGCAGGTGAACAGTGGATGAACACCTCGCCTGCTGAGGAAAAAGTGCCTTTTGGCCCTCGAATCTGGGGCGTTTCGTGATTGGTCAAAACAACCGTCTGACCCGCAGAATGAGCGTTATGACCGCAGAGATGATCATCCTCGTGCTGTTGATCGTCACGGCATTGGTCTTCGACTTCACCAACGGGTTCCACGACACCGGGAACGCGATGGCGACGTCGATCGCCACCGGCGCTCTCAAGCCCAAGGTGGCTGTGCTGCTGTCCGGCGTTCTCAATCTCGTCGGCGCGTTCCTGTCGGTGGAAGTCGCCGTGACCGTCACCAGCTCGGTGCTGAAAGTCCAGGACACCAAAACCGGCTCCCTGTTGCCGAACATCGACGCGTCCACCGGACTGACGATCATCTTCGCCGGCCTCATCGGCGGCATTCTCTGGAACCTGCTCACGTGGCTGTTCGGTATTCCGTCGAGCTCCTCGCACTCGCTGTTCGGCGGGTTGATCGGGGCGGGGCTCGCGGCGCTCGGCCTCGCGGGCGTCAACTGGCCCGGCATCACGCAGAAGGTGCTCATCCCCGCGGTCGCCTCGCCGTTCATCGCCGGCATCGTCGCCGGATGCGGAACCTGGCTGGTCTACCGGATCACCCGCAGCGTCAAAGCCGGCCGTCGCGAGCAGGGCTTCCGCTGGGGACAGATCGCGACCGCGTCGCTGGTGTCCCTGGCCCACGGCACCAACGATGCCCAGAAGACCATGGGCGTCATCGCGCTCGCCCTGATCACCACCGGCCACCTGACCGGGGACGTCAAGAAGGACGGGTTGCCGTTCTGGATCATCTTCAGCTGCGCGCTGGCGATCGGCCTCGGCACCTACATCGGTGGCTGGCGCGTCATCCGCACGCTGGGCAAGGGGCTGGTCGAGATCGAGTCCCCGCAGGGTCTCGCGGCGGAGGCGTCGTCCGCAGCCGTCATCCTGACGTCGAGCGCCGCCGGCATGGCGCTGTCGACGACGCACGTCGCCACGGGTTCCATCCTCGGCAGCGGCGTCGGCAAGCCGGGCGCCGAGGTGCGCTGGGCCGTCGCCGGCCGGATGGCGGTCGCGTGGCTGCTCACCCTCCCGGCAGCCGCCCTCGTCGGGGCGCTCGCCTATTGGCTCTCCTACGGCCTCGAGTCGGCCACCGATTCGCCACTGATCGGCGACGGCGCCATCTTCCTCGTCCTGGTCGCGCTCTCGGGCTACATGTACTGGCGCGCCCAGCAGCAGAAGGTCGACCACCGGAACGTCAACGCCGAATGGGATTCGGCGACGAACTCCGTGGTCCCGGCCGAGGTCCGCGAACCCCGCCCGGACACCAAGCCCACCGCTTCGGTCTGAGCCCCGACAACCGAGAAGGACGCGTGCGATGCACTACGTCGAAGCCATACTGAAGGTCCTCGCGGTCGGGCTGGTGCTCGGGGCGGGCCTGCCCGGGGTCTTCGCCCTCGGGCTCGTCGCCTACTCGCGCGGTGCGGGCGGCGCGGAAGCCGACGGCACCACCACGGCGCCCCACCCGGCACTCAAGGCGCTCGGCCTGCTGCTGTTCGCGTTCGTCGCCGCGGTCATCGTGATCGCGATCCTGTACATCACCAAGGGGACGATCATCCACCACTTCGGTGTCAACCCCGTCCCCTTCCTCCCCTGAGTGAGCTGATCGAAGCGATGGCAGATAACTCGAACATCCTCAACAACGTCCTCGGATGGCTGCACGAGGGTTACCCCGAAGGCGTGCCGCAGAAGGACTACTTCCCGCTGCTGGCGCTGCTGGTGCGGTCGTTGTCCGAAGAAGAGGTGGTCAAGGCCGCCCAGACGGTGCTCAAGGGCAGTGATTCCGACACCGTCACGCCGGAGGAGATCCGCGCGGCGATCCACCTGGTCACCGAGCGGGAGCCCAACCCCGAGGAGATCCATCAGGTGGCGGCGCGGCTCGCGTCCGTCGGCTGGCCGCTGGCGACCGCGGCGAACTAGTCGCGGAGGTCGCGGCGCAGCGGGTGGTCCTCGGGCACCTGCACGAAGATCAGCATGACACCGTCGGGATCGACGACGTGCATCTCGAACAGCCCCCACGGTTCACGCAGGGCTTCCCGGGCGATGTCGATGCCGCGCTCGCGCAACTCGTTCTGCGTCGCGTGCAGGTCGCGGACCTGGAGCCACAGCGCCCCCGGGAACGGCGGCGCATCCCGCCCGGGAGCCCCATGGCCGGCGATCTCGATCAGCGACTGCCCGGCGTAGAAGACGGTGCCGCCGGAGTACTCCCGGGCGATCGCGAGCCCGATGCCGTCGCGGTAGAACGCGATCGACCTCTGGTAGTCCTTCGGACGGAACAGCACCCGGCTGGCCAGGATCTCCATGCGTCTGTGTCTACCACGGTCAGCCGATGCGGCGGTCGGCGCCGGCCCAGTGCGGTTCGCGCAGTGCGCGTTTGAGGATCTTCCCGCTCGGGGTGCGGGGCAGGGCGTCGACGAAGTCGACGGACTTGGGCAGTTTGAACCCGGCCAGTCGCTGCCGGGCGAAGTCGATCAGCTCGGCTTCGCCGATCGACGAGCGACGTGTGCGCACGACGACGGCTTTGACGGCCTCGCCCCAGCGGTCGTCCGGGACGCCGATGACCGCCGCGTCGGACACGGCCGGGTGGGTCATCAGGACGTTCTCCACCTCGATCGGGTACACGTTCTCGCCGCCCGAGACGATCATGTCCTTCAGACGGTCGTGCAGGTAGAGGTAGCCGTCGGCGTCGACGTAACCGGCGTCGCCCGTCCGCAGCCAGCCGTCGGCGGTCAGCGTCGCCGCGGTCGCTTCCGGGTTGTTCCAGTAGCCCAGCATGTTCTGCGCGGACTTCGTCCAGACCTCTCCGACGGTGCCCGGGGCCACGTCGCGGCCGTCGGGTGCGACGACGCGGATCCGCACCCACGGGTACGGCCTGCCGCACGAGCGCAGCAGTTGCGGCAGGTGCTCCTCGCCGTCCAGCTGGGTGATCGAGCCGGTCGTCTCGGTCATTCCGTACACCTGGGCGAACACGCCGCCGAAGCGCTCGATCCCGCGGACCAGGACGTCGTCGCTGATCGGGGAGGCGCCGTAGACGATCACCCGCAGGTGCGAGAAGTCCGCGGTGTCGATGCCCGGTGTGTCGAGCAGGAATTGGATGACGGCGGGCACCACCAGCATGTTGGTGATGCGGTGTGTGGCGACGGCGTCGAGGATCGCCGCCGGGTCGACGTCGCGCAGCACGACGGTGGTGGCGCCCTGCCACAGCGCGGCGAACGCCCATCCCGAACCCGCCATGTGGAACAGCGGCATCACGGCCAGGCAGACCGCGTCGGCGGTGATGCGCCACGGCCCGGCCGCGACGCCACCGGTCTTGGCCGCGTAGTTCGCGTTGGAGAGCATGACGCCCTTGGGGGCGCCGGTAGTTCCCGATGTGTACATCAGGAACACCAGATCGTCGGGCCCGGTGACGACGCCGGGGTCGACGGCCGGGTGCGCGGCCACCCACGCCGCGAACTCAGGCCAGCGCGCATGCGATCCGATCGCGATCACCGACGCGCTCAGCTCGTGCTCGATGGCCTCGATCCGGTCGAAGAAGTCTTCGCCCACCACGACGGCGGAGGCGCCGGAGTCCTGCAGGACGTGCCGGATCTCCGGCGCCGCGAGCCGCCAGTTGACCGGGACGCCGACGGCACCGAGCTTGGCCAGACCGAACACGACCTCGAAGAACTCGACGCCGTTGCGCTCGATGAAGGCGACCCGGTCGCCGGCGCCGACGCCGGCGTGAGCGAAGGCCTGCGCCACCTGGCTGGACCGGGCGTCGAGGTCGCCGAAGGTGATCACGCGTTCACCGGTGATCAGTGCCGGCACGTCGGGGTGCTCACGGCCGTGCGTGCGGATGATGTCGGCAATGGCGCCGATGCCGGGAGAAGTCATGGCGGTCAACGGGTTTCAGTTCCTGGGCTGCATGCGCTGACGCTTCATGATCGAGTCCACCGCGGCGGGAGCGATGCTGTTGATCGCGTGCGCGGTGACGGCGATGCGCGGAGCGATGCTCACGGGCCGGTGGCGCGCCGCGGTGACGATCCAGTTCGCCGCTTCGTCTGCCGAGAGTCCGGGGAGGCCGTCGTAGGCGCGCGTCGGCGCGATCATCGGGGTCTTCACCAGCGGGTAGTACAGCGTCGTCGCGTGCACGCCTTTGTCGGACCATTCCGTCTCGATGATGCGGCTGATCGACGACAGCGCCGCCTTCGACGCGTTGTACACCCCGAACAGCGGTGGCGACTCGGTCTTCACACCCCAGGTGGAGACGTTGATGATGTGGCCTTCTGCGCGCTCGAGCATGCCGGGCGCCAGCCCGCGGATCAATCGGACCGGCCCGTAGTAGTTGAGCGTCATCGTCCGCTCGACGTCGTGCCACCGCTCGAGCGACTCGACCAGCGGCCGCCGGATCGACCGGCCGGCGTTGTTGACCAGGATGTCGATGCCGCCGAACTCGGCGTCGACGGTCGCGACCAGTTCGTCGATCGCGTCGAGGTCGGACAGGTCGCAGGCAAGCGCGCGAGCCTGCCCACCGGCGTCGGCGATCCGCGCGGCGACGGCGTCGAGCAGCTCCTGGCGCCGGGCCACCAGCACAACCCGTGCGCCGCGGCGGGCCAGCTTCTCGGCCGCGGCTTCGCCGATGCCCGAGGACGCCCCGGTCAGCAGGATCCGCTTGCCCCTCAGGTCGATGACCTCGCGGTCGGGCCGGTACTGCAGCAGCGTCGGAAGGAGCGGCGGGCGCATGCTCGTCAGCACGACCTGGTCGGCCAGCCGCCGCAAGGGGTTCCTGCGTGTCACGGGAAGCGAGTCTAGGTCCGTTCCCCAACCCCGCCGAAATTGCATTCCGGCAGGGCGTCACTCGAACTCTTGCACGCGGAATGCAATTTCGGCGGGAGGTCAGAAGTAGCGGGGGAACGGTGTCCAGTCGGGGTCGCGCTTCTCCAGGAACGCGTCGCGACCCTCGACGGCCTCGTCGGTCATGTACGCCAGCCGCGTCGCCTCGCCGGCGAACAGCTGCTGGCCCACCAGGCCGTCGTCGAGCAGGTTGAACGCGTACTTCAGCATCCGGACGGCCTGCGGCGACTTGCCATTGATCTCCGAAGCCCATTGCAGCGCAACGCTTTCCAGATCAGCGTGGTCGACGACCTCGTTCACCGCGCCCATCGCGTGCATCTGCTCGGCGGTGTAGGGGCGGCCCAGGAAGAAGATCTCGCGGGCGAACTTCTGCCCGGTCTGGCGCGCGAGGTAGGCGCTGCCGTAGCCGCCGTCGAAGCTGCCCACGTCGGCGTCGGTCTGCTTGAACCGCGCATGCTCGCGCGACGCCAGCGTCAGGTCGCACACCACGTGCAGGGAGTGCCCGCCGCCGGCGGCCCATCCGTTGACCAGGCAGATCACCGGTTTGGGCATGAACCGGATCAGGCGCTGCACCTCGAGGATGTGCAGGCGCCCCGCGCGGGCCGGGTCGACGGTCTCGGCCGTCTCACCGGCGGCGTACTGATAGCCCGAGCGGCCGCGGATGCGTTGGTCGCCGCCGGAGCAGAACGCCCAGCCGCCGTCCTTGGGCGACGGGCCGTTGCCGGTCAGCAGGACGACGCCGACGTCCGAGGACATCCGGGCGTGGTCGAGCACCCGGTACAGCTCGTCGACGGTGTGCGGGCGGAACGCGTTGCGCACCTCCGGACGGTCGAACGCCACCCGCACCGTCGGCAGGCGCGTCCCGTCGGCGACATGGCGGTGGTAGGTGATGTCGGTCAGGTCGTCGAAGCCGGCGACCGGCTCCCAGAGGCTGGCGTCGAACGGATTGCTCACGGCTCAGACGCTATCGAAGCGGAATACCGAGCAGCGCCCGGCCAGCGCCTCGAACTCCTCGGGGTGCGGCCCGGTCACCAGACCGGCGTTCTTCATGAACCCGACACCCGACGGAACCAGCATCGGGAACTGCCGCAGCAGCGGGCGGGCCTCGTCGGCGCTGAGCTCCACCATCCGCACCGGCCGGCGGACCTTGCCGCGGACCAGGACGGCCTCCGGGTTGGCCTGAACGTTGCGCACCCAGTCCGAGCCCGGCAGGCCACCGACCACGTAGCTCGCGCCGTCGACCTCGAACGGGGTGATCGGAGTCGAGCGCGGCTGCCCGGACTTGCGGCCGGTCACCGTCAGCACCACGGGCCCGTCCTTGAGCAGGCCGGTCTTGTTGATCGCGATCATCACCTTGTTCACGTACTTCAGCCACCACGGCGGCCGAATGCGCTCACTGTTCGCCATGCCAGAGAAGCTACAGCTGGACGCCGTGCGCCCACAGCGCTGCGACCAGGCCGTCCTTGCGGTCCCGCGTCGGCAGCGGGTCGACGAGTGCGAACGCGCATCCCAGCGCGCGGGCGCCCCCGTCGGCTTCGTCGCTGTCGCCGACCATCAGCGCCCGTTCGGCGGGCACGCCGAGCCGGTCCAGCGCGGCCTGAAAGATCGCGGGGTCCGGTTTGACGGCGCCGACCTCGAAGGACAACACGAACTCGTCGACGTCCCCGGCGGTGCCGAGGGCCTCGAACGCGGGCCTGATGTCGAACGCGATGTTGGACACCACCGCGGTCTTGATGCCGCGGCGGTGCAGACCGGCGAGCACCGTCGCGGTGTCCGCGTACGGGGTCCAGCACGCGGGGTCGATCACCTTGCCGTACAGCGCTTCCGCGTGGTGATGGGCCAGCCCGGACTCCCGCAGCACATGCAGGTAGGCCTCGCGGTGCAAATGCGGTTTGAGGTCGCGGTTCATCCACGTCTCGAGCGCCTCGGGCGTCATCGTCACCGACCGTCCGGTCGGCGCGGTCAGCCGCCGCATCAACTCGGCCTGGACGTGGCCGTCGATCTCGCGGGTCTCGTCCGGGCTCAGCGGGGCGTCGAGTTCCATGCCGGTGAACCAGCTGTCGTCTTCCTCGAGCCGGAACAGCGTGCCGGAGAAGTCGAACATCACCGCGTGCAGTTCGGTCACCTCACCATCCTGCCAGGTGTGAAACCGCCGTCGAACGGCTAAATACCCGCATGATCTCGTCCGCGGGCCAGCCGAATCAGACCGTGGTCGTGGTGCCGGCTCACAACGAACTTACCGATCTGCCCCGGTGCCTGCGCGGACTGACCACCGCGGCGCTGTGCCTGCCGAGCCCGGTCGCCACCGTCGTGGTCCTCGACTCCAGTGACGACGGCAGCGAGCGGCTGGCCGGCGAATTCGGACCCGACGTCCACTTCATCGCGGTCGACGCGGGCAACGTGGGAGCGGCCCGTGCGGCGGGTTTCGAATACGCCCGGCGGCTGCTCGGCGACGACGAGCTGGACATGACCTGGTACGCGACCACCGACGCCGACAGTGTCGTCGACGCCGACTGGCTGGTGCGGATGCACGACCCCGAGGTACACGGCGGCGCGGACATGGTGCTCGGTGTCGTGCGGGTGCCCGTCTGGCGGCACTTCTCGCCGGCCGTCGCGCGCCGCTACCTGCGCGCGTACCGCTCCAACGGACCCGGCCACCGCCACGTCCACGGCGCGAACATGGGATTCCGGGCCGACGCCTACTGGCACGTCGGCGGCTTCCGCGCCCTGCCCACCGGCGAGGACGTCGAACTCGTGCGACGCTTCGAGGCCGCCGGTCTGCGCATCCACCGGGACCCGGCGCTGTCGGTGGCGACCTCGGACCGGCACGAGGGCCGGGCACCGAGCGGCTTCGCCGCGCACCTGAAGAACCTGTCGCGGTCCGTCCGCACACCGAGAGCCGGTACCGCTTCGTGAGCGTCGGCCTGGTCCGGGACTGGCTCGCCTCCGGCGCGCTGGACCTTCCGCTTCCCGGCCAGGGCGACACCGCGCGGCGCTGGCAGCGCCTCGCGCAACTGACCGAATCCGACGTCACCGCCGGGCGGCTCGCCGAAGCCCATGCCGACGCCACCGCGATCCTCGCCGAGCTCGGCGGTGCGCCGCCGGCGCCGGGCCAGTGGTGGGGAGTGTGGGCCGCCGAAGCTCCCGGCGGTGCGCTGTGCGCGGCCGTCGAGGGCACGCAGGTCCGGCTCGAGGGGACGAAGGCGTGGTGCTCAGGTGCCGGCCTGTGCTCGCACGCCCTGGTGACCGCACGGCTGCCGTCGGGCGAGCGCGGCCTGTTCGCGGTCGACCTCGGCGCGCCCGGTGTCCGTCCGCTGCCCAGCGACTGGTGTGCGCCGGGTATGGCCGAATCAGACACGCGCTCAGTGGAATTCACTGATGTCCCGGCGGTGCAGGTGGGCCGGCCGGGGGAGTATCTGTCGCGGCCCGGGTTCTGGCACGGCGCCGTCGGGGTGGCGGCCTGCTGGCTCGGTGGTGCGCGGGCGGTGGCGGCGCCGCTGTCCGCGCGCGTCGCCGGCGCGACCGCGGACGCGCACACCCTGGCACACCTGGGCGCAGTGGACGCGGCACTGTTCGCCGCGGAGGCGACAGTGGCGGCGGTCGCCCGCGAAATCGACGCAGACCCGTCGAATCACAGGGGCAGCGCCGAGCTGCTGGCACGGCGGGCCAGGGCGGTGGTCGAGACGGCGGTCGACGAATCGATCACCCGCACGGCGCGAGCGCTCGGTCCCGCGCCGTTGTGTCTGGATGCCGCGCACGCGAGACGGGTCGCCGACCTGTCGATCTACGTCCGGCAGAGCCATGCCGAGCGGGATCTCGAACGGCTCGGCTCGCTGGCGGGAGGGCGGAGATGACCACTGCGCAGACGGGTAACGCGGCGCGGCTGGCCGCCCGCCCCGTGCCGGGCGGAGGCACGCCCACCCGCACCTGGCTCGACGCCGGTGTGCACCTGACGGTGCTCGACCTGGCCGAGTGCCCGGAGCTGGTGCTCGTCGGTGCGCACCCCGACGACGAGACTCTCGGCTTCGGAGCGACGGCGGCGCTGCTGGCCGATGCGGGCGTGCCGGTGCAGACCGTCTCGGCGAGCGACGGCGGTGCTGCCTACCCGGAATTGACTCTGCTGCAACGCTATCGGCTGGAACGGACCCGGCGGGAGGAACTGCGCCGCGCGACGGCCGCACTCGGATTGCACGTGCCTCTGTCGCTCGGTCTGCCCGACGGCGAGATCGAACGGCACGAGGAGCGGCTCGCGGATCTGCTCACCGAGATCCTGGCCACCAAGCCCGTCGGCACGTGGTGTGCGGCGACCTGGCGCGGCGACGGGCACCCCGACCACGAGGCGGTCGGGCGTGCCGCCGCGACCGCGGTCGAGCGCACCAGGGCCGTGCTCGTCGAGTACCCGGTGTGGATGTGGCACTGGGCGTCGCCGGGCGACCCGGCGGTGCCGTGGGGCCGGGCCGTCACGGCACCCCTGACGCCGGCGGTCATGGATCGCAAACACAGTGCTGCGCAGTGCTTTCAGAGTCAGTACGTGGCTCCGTTCAGCGGGGGCGACCCGGTTCTGCCGCCGGCGGTGCTGCACCGGCTCCTCACGGTCGGCGAGGTGATGTTCCGCTGAGTTCGCGACTACCCGACAGCTACTTCGACCGCATGTACGCCGAGGCCGACGATCCTTGGCAGCTGCAGACCCGGTGGTACGAGGACCGCAAGTACGCGATCACGATGGCGCTGTTGCCGTATCGGCGATACCGGCACGCCTTCGAGCCGGGGTGCTCCGTCGGCGTGCTCACCCGGCGTCTGGTCGACCGGTGCGATCACGTCACCAGCACCGACGTCAGCACCGCCGCGCTCGATGCCACACATCGCCGCCTCGTCGCCGACCGGGTCGACGCCCGGGTGACGCTGATGCGGGGATCACTCGATCAGCCCTGGCCGCCAGCGCGTTTCGATCTGGTGGTGCTCTCCGAGGTCGGCTACTACCTGCAGCCGCAGTTGTTGCGCACGGTCCTCGACCGGGAGGTGCCGCGCCTCGCGCGACCCGCCACGGTGCTCGCGGCGCACTGGAGACACGCGGTCGCGGACTACCCGATGACCGGCGACCAGGTCAACCAGATCGTCGGCGCCACCGCGGGTCTGCACCACCTCGGCGGCTATCGGGACGCCGACGTGGTCATCGACGTGTTCGACACGTCGAGCCCGGACTCGGTCGCGGCACGCAACGCGGTCCCCGGCGCCTAACTCCCCGCCGAACTTGCATTCCACGCGGCATCTTCACGCATTTCCGCACGCTGCACGCAATCTCGGCGTCAGGAACCTCAGCCCACCGAACGCCCCGCGCCCTCCCAGAACTGCGCCCGCACCGCCTTCTTGTCCGGCTTGCCCAGCGCGGTCACCGGCACCGATTCCACCACGATCACCTGCTTGGGCGAATGCACCGAACCCTTGCGGTCCTTCACCGTCGCCTGGATCTCGGCGACCATCACCTCGACCGCCTGCTCGTCGGACGCCACGTCCGGCCGCAGCACCACCACGGCCGTCACCGCTTCGCCCCACTTCTCGTCGGGTGTGCCGATCACACACACCTGCGCGACCGAGGGATGCTCGGCGACAACGTCTTCCACCTCGCGGGGGAACACGTTGAAGCCGCCGGTGACGATCATGTCCTTGGTGCGGTCGACGATGTAATAGAAGCCGTCCTCGTCCTCGCGGGCGAGGTCGCCGGTGTGCATCCAGCCGTCGCGGAACGTTTCCGCCGTCGCCTCCGGCAGCTTCCAGTACCCACCCGACAGCAGCGGACCCGACACGCAGATCTCGCCGACTTCGCCCTGCGGCACCGGCTGGCCGTCCTCGCCGAGCAGCGCCACACGGGCGAACAACGTCGGCCGCCCACACGACGTCAAGCGCTTCTCGTCGTGGTCCTTCTTCGCCAGGTAGGTGATCACCATCGGCGCCTCGGACTGGCCGTAGTACTGCGCGAAGATGGGACCGAACCGCCGGATCGCCTCCTGCAGCCGGACCGGGTTCATCGCCGAGGCCCCGTAGTACACCGTCTCCAGCGACGACAGGTCGCGGGTGTGGGAGTCCGGGTGGTCCATCAGCGCGTAGATCATCGACGGCACCAGCATCGTCGCGGTGATCTTCTGTTCCTCGATGGTCCGCAGCACCTCGGCGGGGTCGAACTTCGTCAGCACGATCAGCTCGCCGCCCTTGACGATCACCGGGGTGAAGAACGCCGCACCGGCGTGGGACAGCGGTGTGCACATCAAAAAGCGCGGGTTCTCCGGCCATTCCCATTCGGCCAGCTGCACGGTCGTCATCGTCGTGATCGACTGGGTGGTGCCCATGACGCCCTTGGGCTTGCCGGTGGTGCCGCCGGTGTAGGTCAGGCCCCCGATGTGGTCGGGCGGCAGGTCCGCGGCGACCAGCGGATGCGGCGGATACTTGGCGGCCTCGGCGGTCAGGTCGACCGCGGTCACGCCGCTGTCGGCCAGCTCGGCCGGCACCGGCCCGATGGTCAGCACCTGCTTCAGCGACGGCACCTTCTGCAGCAGACCGAGCGCCCGCTCGACGAACATCGGGTTCGGGTCGATGATCAGCGAGCTCACCTCGGCGTCGGAGAGGACGTAGGCGTGATCGTCCAACGAGCCGAGAGGGTGTAGTGCCGTGCGCCGGTAGCCCTGGGTCTGCCCGGCGCCGATGATCATCAGCACCTCCGGCCGGTTCAGCGACAGCAGACCGACGGCTGCACCGGTGCCCGCGCCGAGCGCTTCGAAGGCCTGAATGTACTGGCTGATCCGGTCGGCGAGCTCCCCGCCCGTCAGCGTGGTCTCCCCGAGGAAGAGCACGGGCCGGTCCCGGTGGCGCTTCAGTGCGCCCACGGTGAGGTGGCCGGAGTGGACAGGATGGCGCAGCAGCTGATCACTCATGGCCTACAGACTAGAACGTGTTCCAATTTCAGTCAGCCGGTCCCCGCGAAACGGCAGCTAGGGTGACGAGATGCCCACCGCTGCCGCCGTCCACGGGGAGGGCCGTAGGCGACCCCGGGACCGTAAGCAGCAGATCGCACGGGCCTCGGCCGAAGCGTTCAGCGAGCTCGGCTACCACGCGGTGAGCATGGAGGACATCGCCGCACGCGTCGGCGTCACCGCCGCCTCGCTCTACCGGCACTACGCCGGCAAGTACGAGTTGTTCCGCGCGGCGGTGCTGGGGCTCGGCGAACAGCTCGTCACGTGCACGGCGTTGGCCGACGGCGATCTGGAGTCGCCGCCGGACGAAGTGTGGGACCGGATCGTCGCGCGACTGATCGACACCACGCAGAAGAACCGGTCGAGCGGCGGCCTGTACCGCTGGGAAGGCCGCTATCTGCGTGAAGAAGACCAGGCTCTGCTCAACGAGCAGATCAAGCTGGTGAACCGCAGGCTGCAGGAGCCGCTGAGAGAATTGCGGCCCGATCTCGACAGCAGGCAGCGGTGGACCATCTCCTCGGCGGTGCTCAGCGTGATCGGCAGCATCACCGATCACCGTGCCAAACTGCCGACGCAGGAGCTGCGGACGCTGTTGGCGACGCTGGCACGAGAACTCCGCGACGCCGACCTGCCGGCCGTGACGGCGACGGCCGAGCCCTCCGCGTCGCGGACGACATCGATCGGCGCTGCAGGCGAATACGAGCTCATCCTGCACACCGCGATGGTGCTGTTCAACGAGCGCGGCTATCGCGAAACGGGGATGGACGACATCGCCGCGGCCATCGGGCTCCCGACGTCGAGCATCTACCGGTTCTTCAGCGGAAAGGCCGCGATACTGGCGACCGTCTACCGGCGCGCCGCCGACCGCGTGTCCGGTGATGTGCCGACGATCCTGGCGACGACCGACAACCCGCACGAGATCGTTGCCCGGTTGGTGGACGCCTACGTCTGGCGATCGTTCGCGAGCCCGGAGCTGGCGTATGTGTACTACGCCGAACGCGTCAACGTGCCGGCTGATGACCGTGTGGCGCTGCACAACATCCAGCGCGCGACGGTCGAGGCGTGGGTTCGGCAGGTCGTCGCGGCAGGGGCACGCACACCGGCGGCGCAGGCGCGGTTCGCCGTGCACGCGGCCTTCGCCCTCGTGGTGGACCTCGGCCGACTCGTCCGTTATGAGAGCACCGAGTCCTCGATGAAGACCATCAGCCAGCTCGTCAAAGTGGTCCTCCTCGGCGATAGTTGAGCTCGATTCGACTGCAGCGCAAAGGATTCGAGCGCGCCTGACCCCAATCCCCGCCGAACTTGCATTCCACGCGGTGCTCACCTCGAGTTTTCCCGCGCGGAATGCAAGTTCGGCGGGGAAGTGGGCGTTGACATGTTGACACAGATGGCTACTCTTTGTGTCAACACCGAGGGAGGCTCGCATGGTCGCGGTCACGGAGAACGCCCAGCAGCCGGCGGCGGAGTCGGTCCGTCCGCGAGTCATCAGGGAATTCCGCAAGCACTCCGGCAGCGTTCTGGGCGGGTTCTTCGGCGCCGCCGCCTTCGACGAGGTCGCGCTGGTCCCGGTGGCCGCCGCGGTCGACAAGACCGGCCGCTTCGCGTCGAACTTCGCCGATCGCGGTGTGCGCAGCGGATTCTCGGCCTTCCTGGCGATCTGGGGAGACGCCGAGGACCGGGCCGCCGAGGGGGAGCGGCTCAAGACGATGCACCGCGAGGTCCGCGGACGCGGCGCCGGCGACTTCGCCGACGTCCGCTACAGCGCCCTGGATCCGAAGCTGTGGAACTGGATCGCCGTCAGCGGACTGTTCGTGGTGCTGAATTCGTTCACGCCCTGCACCGGCATCGAACTGACCGACGCCGAGCGCGAAGTGGCCTACCGCCAACTACTCGAGGCGTTCCGTTCGCTGGAGCTGCCGGGCAAGAACGCGAAACTGCCCGCCACCTACGCCGAAGCCGACGCGTACTACGAGGCCATGGTGCACGACGAGTTGGCGTCCAACGCGTTCCTGCGGCGCGTCACAGCCGACCTGACGAAACTGCCACTGCCGACGCTGATGCTGCCGCCGGTGCTGCGCGCGGCGCTCACCCCGCCCTGGCTGGCGTTGCGGCCGCTGGCCGGGCGGGTCGTGACGGTGTGTTCGTTCGGCATCCTGCACCCCGGCATCCGCGAGCTCACCGGATTCGACTGGCGGCCCCGGCACGATCGTGAGTTCGCGATCTACACCCGGCTGCTGCAGCTGGCCTGGCGCACGCTGCCCGATCGCGTGCTGCTGATCCCGTTGGCGCGCAACCGGATCGAGTACGAGAGATTGGTACGCCTGCACCGTTCCGTCGCGCTGGAGTCCTTCGCTCCGCCGCCTGGCCGCTGCCCGGTCGGCTGAACCGGATGCGACGGCTCCGCAACACCGACAGCCGCACCGAGCAGGAGTCGGCGATTCTCAAGGCGGCAGCCGAGGAGGTCGCGCTCGTCGGTGTCGGCCGCCTCAGCATGGACGTGGTGGCGCGTCAGGCCGGCGTCAGCCGCAGCACGCTGTATCGGCGCTTTCCCAGCCGGGACGCACTGATCACCGAATTGGGCCGGCAGACCTTCGATTTCGCGATGGCCCGGTTGCAGACGGTCGCGATCGACGACGGCCCGCAGGCGGCGGCGGTGGCCGCGTTCCGCGAGGGCGTCCGCCTTCTCAGCGGCGAGCCGGTGATGCGCCGTTTCCTGCAACTGGACGGGGAGTTCACCGCGACGACGGGGATGGTCGACGAAGCCCGCCTCTTCCTGGTCAGCGCCGCCACGGCGATGGCCAAGGCGCTGAGGGCGGCCGGCGCCACGATGGCCGACGACGAACTGCTCGCGGTGGCGGAGGTTCACATCCGACTCGCCGCCTCGTTGGTCCAGGTCAGCACGCCCGTCCTCGACGTCACCGACGACGATGCGGTGGCCGACTACGCACGCACCCACCTCGCACCGATGGTGCGCTGATCGCGAAGGAGCAATGACGAATGACGATTGGGCGAAACCGGACAGCGGCGAACACCGGCATGGCACGCTGCTGACCATGGCCGATCTGCCCGAACCCCGATTCCTCGACGAACGCGTCGCCCACTGGGCCGCCACCACGCCCGACGCCGAGGCGATGGACTACCTCGACCGCAACTGGACCTGGGCGCAGTGGAACGACCGCGTCCGGCGGCTGGCCGGTGCCCTCAAGGAGCGGGGCGTCGGCCGAGGCGACGTGGTCGCGTTCCTCGACAAGAACCACCCGGCCTGCGTCGAACTGACTATCGCCGCCGCCTCGCTGAGGGCGGCCAACGCGATCATCAACTTCCGGCTTGCCGCCGACGAACTCGACTACGTACTCAACGACTCCGACGCCAAGGTCCTCATCGCCGGGGCCGAGTTCATGCAGTCGATCGACAAGATCCGCGACAAGCTGACCAAGATCGAACACGTCATCGCCGTGACCCCCGAGGGTGACGACGAGTACGAGGCGATGCTGGCGTCGTCGACGCCCGTCGACCGCGGAGAAGACGTCGAACCCGGAGACGTCTGCATCATCATGTACTCCTCGGGCACGACGGGCCGTCCCAAGGGTGTCGAGCTGACGCAGTCCAACATCATCGCCCACACCGTCAACGCCCACGAGGGTTTCGAGTTCGACGAGGGTGACAAGAACATGGTGTCGATGCCGCTGTTCCACGTCGGCGGTTCGTCGTACGTGCAGTTCGGGTTGTACGACGGTGTGCCCAGTGTGATGACCCGCGATGTCGACGGCGCCAGCCTGGCCGGCGCGATCCTCAAGGGCGCCAACCGGACCTTCCTGGTGCCCGCCGTGCTGGCCAAGGTGCTCGACGCCGGCGAGGACGCCGTCAAACTCTTCGGCTCGCTCAAGACGTTCGCCTACGGCGCGTCGCCCATGCCGCTCCCACTGCTGCGCGCCGCGCTGGAGGCGTGGCCGAACACCGATTTCATGCAGGCCTACGGGTTGACCGAATTGTGCGGCGTGATCAGCCATCTGCTGCCCGAAGCCCACCGCGACCCCGGCCGGGAGGAGCGCCTCGGCAGCGCGGGCACCCTCGTGCCCAACGCCGAGGTCCGCGTCGTCGACCCGGACACGCTCGAGGACGTGCCGACCGGCGAACAGGGCGAGTTGTGGTTCCGCTCACCGCAATTGATGAAGGGCTACCACAACAAGCCCGAGGCCACCGCCGAGGCCATCACCGAGGACGGCTGGTTCCGCACCGGCGACATCGGCCGTGTCGACGACGGCGGGTACATCTTCGTCGAGGACCGGCTCAAGGACATGATCATCTCCGGTGGCGAGAACATCTACTCGATCGAGGTCGAGCGGGTGCTGGCCGAACACGAGGCGGTCGTCGAGGTCGCGGTGATCGGCGTTCCCGACGAGAAGTGGGGCGAGGTCGTCAAAGCCGTCGTCGTGGTGGAGTCGTCCGAGGTATCCGAGAAGGATCTCATCGCTTTCGCCCGCGAGCGGCTGGCGGCCTACAAGTGTCCCAAGTCCGTCGAGATCACCGACGAGCTGCCGCGCAACCCCACCGGCAAGGTCCTGAAAAAGGAACTGCGCAAACCGCATTGGGAAGGTCGCGAGCGCAGCACCGTCTAGATCGAGACGGCGACCTCGTTGCGGCGGCGGAACGGCAGGGTCCACGGCGGGTCGTAGAACCAGGAGACGGGGTCGCCGGCCGGCTCGATACCGTTGTCGCGCAGGGTCTTCAGCAGCTCCTCGGTGCGTTCGGCGATGGCCGCCGTGCTGCGGTCGCCGCTGAACGTCAGCACCGCCACCGTTTCGGGGGGCACGCTCACCAACCGCACCGTGTCGTCGTTCGGCGCCGGCAGGGTCTCCATCGACCACTTCGAGGGCATGAAGAACCGGACCGTCCAGCCCTGCTCGCTGCCGGTCTGGGACACGGGTGCGGTCATGGCGATGTCCTCGCCGGCCTGCTGGCTCACCGGGGCGGTCATCGCGATCTCGGTGTCGCGGTGGTTCTTGCCGAAGATGTATGCGGCCAGGCGGCGGAAGCCGGTGTTGAGCGCCTGCTGCTTGTCCCCGGCGACGGTCGTCTCGGCCGCGATGCGGCTGCCGTACTGCCGGATCTCCACCGTGTCGGTCAACGGGCGCCTGATGAAGTGGGGCTCCTCGACGGTGCGCACACCGACGACGGACAGCACCGACTCCGAAATCTGGCTTGCCAATTTCACGATCCGATTCACGCCCGGTATTCGTCGCCGGGACCCGGGTGGATGGGTGTGACCGCGCGCCGAACGAGGACCAGTGGGTAACGTGGCCGGTGCAGGCCCGATCCCGGGTGCTGGCGGACGAGGGAGCAGTACCCGCAGCTGACAAGACTGACTCATCGAGGAGGTCCTGTGGCGTGGCTGGTCCTGGTGCTCAGCGGTGTCATGGAGGCCGTGTGGGCCACGGCTCTGGGGCTGTCGAACAATTTCCGGCGCTGGCGGCCGACCCTCGTCGTCGCGATCGCGCTGCCCGCCAGCATGCTGGGGCTCGCGTACGCCATGAGGTCCGTGCCGACGGGGACGGCCTACGCGGTGTGGGTCGGCATCGGCGCGTCGCTGACGGTGCTGTGGGCGATCGCGACGAAGAGGGAAGCCGCCTCCGCGGCCAGGCTGTCGTTGCTCGTCCTGCTGGTCGGCAGCGTCGTCGGGCTGAAGGCGGTGAGTTGACTCGTGGCGTGGATCGTCCTGGTGCTGAGCGCGGTACTGGAAGCCGTGTGGGCGACTGCGCTCGGCCGCACCGAGGGCTTCACGGCACCGGTCGCCACGGCGGTGTTCGTCGTCGCTGTGGCGGCCAGCATGGCCGGACTCGGCTGGGCTGCGAAGTCCATCCCGATCGGCTCGGCGTACGCGGTGTGGACCGGTCTGGGCGCCGCGTTGACGGTCGGCTACGCGATGGTCACCGGCGCAGAGGCCGTCTCGGTGGGCAAGGTGATCTTCCTGACCGGCATCATCGTCGCGGTCGTCGGCCTGAAGCTGCTGCCCGCGGGCGCCGACGGCGACCGGGCAGCACCGGTGTCGGCCACGTCCGACCGCTGAGCCACCATGGAGCCCGTGGTCGAACTCGCCGACGTCCTCGATCGGCTGCATGTCGTCGCCCTGCCGATGCGGGTGCGCTTCCGCGGCATCACGACCCGCGAGGTCGCGCTGATCGAGGGGCCCGCGGGCTGGGGTGAGTTCGGCGCCTTCGTCGAGTACGGGCCGGCGGAGGCCGCGCACTGGCTGCGGGCCGGCATCGAGGCGGCCTACCGGCCGATGCCCGAGGTCCGGCGCGACCGCATCCCGATCAACGCGACCGTGCCCGCGGTGACGGCCGCCGAAGTCCCCGACGTGCTGGCCCGGTTCCCGGGGGCGCGCACCGCGAAGGTGAAGGTCGCCGAGCGCGGTCAGTCGCTGGCCGACGACGTCGCGCGCGTGGACGCCGTGCGCGCCCTGGTCCCGACCGTGCGGGTCGACGCCAACGGCGGCTGGGACGTCGAACAGGCCGTCACCGCCGCGCACGCGCTGACCGCCGACGGGCCGCTGGAATACCTCGAACAGCCCTGCGCGACGGTGCCCGAGCTCGCCGAGGTCCGCCGCCGCGTGGACGTCGCCGTCGCCGCCGACGAGAGCATCCGCAAGGCCGACGACCCGCTGCACGTCGTGCGTGCCGGCGCCGCCGACGTCGCGGTGCTCAAGGTCGCACCGCTGGGCGGAGTGCGCGCCATGCTCCGCATCGCCGCGCAGATCGACATCCCGATCGTGGTGTCGAGCGCGCTGGACTCGGCGGTCGGTCTCGGCGCCGGGCTCGTCGCCGCCGGATGCCTGCCGCAGCTGCGGCACGCGTGCGGCCTCGGCACCGCGGGACTGTTCGTCGCGGATGTCGCCGAGCCGCTGACCCCCGTCGACGGCTATCTCCCGGCGGTGACCGTGGCGCCCGACCCCGACCGGATCGCCGCGCTGGCCGCCCCGGCCGGACGCCGCGACTGGTGGATGGAGCGGGTCCGCGCCTGCTTCCCGCTCATGTCCTGATCTGTGGGATGCATGGCCTGGACGTCACCGCCGGGGCCGGCCGACACTGAACCCATGGTGCGCACGGTGCTGATCGTCGGCTTCGCCGGCGTGCAGGCACTCGACATCGTGGGGCCCTTCGAGGTGTTCACCGGAGCCTCGCTGTTCGTGGGGGCGCGAGGAGGCGACGGCTACACCGTGCGGGTGGTCTCCGTCGACGGCACGCCCGTCAGCACCGGCACGGGCCTCACGCTGGTCGCCGACCCGCTACCCGACCCCGGCGAGCCGGTGGACACCGTGGTGCTGCCCGGCGGGATGGGCACCGAGGCGGCCCGCACGAACGCCGGACTGGTCGAGTGGATCACCGCGGTCGCGAGCCGCGCCCGCCGCGTCGTCAGCGTGTGCACCGGGTCGTCGCTGGCCGCGCAGGCCGGCCTGCTCGACGGCTGCATCGCGACCACCCACTGGGCGTTCGCGCCGCAGATGACATCCGAATTCCCTTCGGTGACAGTCGATCCCGAACCGATCTTCGTACGCAGTTCGGAGAAGGTGTGGACGGCCGCGGGAGTGACCGCGGGCATCGATCTGGCGCTGTCGCTCGTCGAGGACGACCACGGCACCGAGGCCGCCCAGACCGTCGCCCGCTACCTGGTGATGTATCTGCGGCGGCCGGGCGGTCAGACACAGTTCGCCGCCCCGGTGTGGATGCCGCGTGCCCGCCGCACCCCGATCCGCGACGTCCAGGAGGCGATCGAGGCACACCCCGGCGCGTCCCACAGCATCGCGGAGCTTGCCCGGCGTGCGACCATGAGCCCGCGCCACTTCACCCGGGTGTTCACCGAGGAGGTCGGCGAAGCGCCCGGCGCCTATGTCGAACGGATCCGCACCGAGGCCGCTCGCCGCCAGTTGGAGCAGAGCGACGACACCCTGACGGTGATTGCGGCGCGCTGCGGATTCGGGACGGCTGAGACGTTGCGCCGCAACTTCGTTCGCCGCCTCGGCGTCTCGCCCGACCAGTACCGCAAGACGTTCGCCTGAAAGGACACCGGCCATGCAGGTCGCCATCATGCTCTATCCCGGGTTCACCGCGCTGGACTTCATCGGTCCGTACGAGAGCCTGCGCTGGCTGCCCGACACCGAGGTCCGGTTCGTCTGGCACGAGCCGGGGCCGGTGGCGGCCGATTCCGGGGTGCTGCTCGTCGGCGCCACGCACTCCTTCGACGAGACGCCGTCGCCCGATGTCGTTCTGATCCCGGGTGGGTTCGCCACGATGGAGCACGCGCGCGACGAGAAGGTGCTCGACTGGGTGCGTCGTGCGCACCGGACGTCGACCTGGACCGCGTCGGTGTGCTCCGGCTCGGTGATCCTGGCCGCCGCCGGGTTGCTCGAGGGCAAGCGCGCGACGTCGCACTGGGCGGCGCTGCCGGTACTCAAGACACTGGGCGCCGAACCGGTGGGTGACGAGCGGATCGTGCCCGCCGACGACAAGACGGTCACGTGCGCCGGCGTCTCGGCCGGCATCGACCTGGGGCTGTGGCTGGCGGGCAGGATCGGCGGCGAGGCGAAGGCCAAGGCGATCCAGCTGTCCATGGAGTACGACCCGCAGCCGCCGTTCGACTCCGGGCACATGTCGAAGGCCTCGGCGGGCACCAAGGCCGCGGCTGTCGCGATGATGGGCCGGGAACTGGCCAGGCCCGCCGCGCTCTCCGCGTCCGCGGGCCTGCTGTGGGACGCCGCCCTCGGGCGAATCCGGCGCGCACAACGACGCTGAGGGTGCCTGAGAGCGCCGGATCCGCGAGCCAGTAGCGTCGGCTGGGTGAATCTGGCTTACGACGACCGCGGCTCGGGGGACCCGGTCCTGTTCATCGCGGGTCGAGGGGGTGCCGGCCGCACGTGGCATCTGCACCAGGTGCCGGTCTTCACGCGAGCGGGCTACCGATGTGTGACATTCGACAACCGCGGGATCGGCGCGACCGAGAACGCGCAGGGGTTCACCACCGAGACCATGGTCGGCGACGCGATCGAGCTCATCGAGCGCCTCGGACTGGCCCCGGTCCGCATCGTCGGGGTGTCGATGGGTTCCTACATCGCCCAGGAGCTCATGGTGGCCCGGCCCGAACTGGTCCGCTCCGCGGTGCTGATGGCTACCCGCGGCCGCCACGACCGGACGCGGGACTTCTTCTGGCAGGGCGAGCAGGCGCTGGCCGACTCGGGTTTGCAGCTGCCCGTCGAATTCGAAGCCAAAGTCCGTCTGCTGGAGAGCTTTTCACCCAAGACCCTAAACGACGACAACGCCATCCGGGACTGGATCGACATGTTCACGATGTGGCCGCAGAAGCCGACGCCCGGCATGCACACGCAGCTGTCGATCGCTCCGCAGGGCAGCCGGCTGGCGGCCTACCAGACCGTGCAGACCCCGGCCCTGGTGATCGGCTTCGCCGACGACGTCGTGCTTCCGTCATATCTGGGCCGCGAGGTCGCCAACGCGCTGCCCAACGGGCGGTTCGTCGAGATCCCGGGCACCGGCCACCTCGGGTTCATCGAGAAGCCGCAGGTCGTCAACACCGCGATCCTCAATTTCTTCGCCGATACTCTGTAGTGGTGAATCCCTCGACGGCGCAGGCCCGCGTGGTCGTCGACGAACTGATCCGCGGCGGTGTCCGCGACGTCGTGCTGTGTCCGGGCTCACGCAACGCTCCGCTGGCCTTCGCGCTGCACGACGCGGACCGCGCCGGCCGGTTGCGCCTGCACGTCCGCATCGACGAACGCACCGCGGGCTTTCTGGCCATCGGCCTCGCGGTGGCCGAGCGTGCCCCGGTGTGTGTGGCGATGACGTCGGGCACCGCGGTGGCCAACCTGGGACCGGCGGTGGTGGAGGCCAACTACGCGCGGGTGCCGCTGATCGTGTTGTCGGCCAACCGCCCCTACGAACTGCTCGGCACCGGCGCGAACCAGACGTTCGAGCAGCTCGGTTACTTCGGCACCCAGATGCGGGAGAACATCAGCCTCGGGCTGGCCGAGGATCTGCAGAACATGGATGCGCTCAACGCCCAGTGGCGTTCGGCGACGTGCCGGGTGCTGGTGGCGGCCACCGGTTCTCGCTCCGCCAACGCGGGCCCCGTGCAATTCGACATCCCGTTGCGGGAGCCGCTCGTCCCGGACGAGGCTGAGCCGGGCAGGATCTACGCCCCCGAGGGCCGCCCCGACGGCAGGCCGTGGACGTACACGCCGCCGGTGACCTTCGATCAGCCGCTCGACATCGATCTGACGCCCGACACTGTCGTCATCGCCGGCCACGGCGCAGGCGTACACCCCGACCTCGCCCACCTCCCGACCGTGGCCGAGCCGACGGCACCCTACGCCCAGAATCCGTTACACCCGTTGGCGCTGAACCTGATTCACCCCAAGCAGGTCATCATGGCAGGCCGCCCGACGCTGCACCGCCCGGTGTCCCGGTTGCTGGCAGACCCCTCGGTGCCGGTCTTCGCGCTGACGACGGGCCCCCGGTGGCCCGACGTGTCCGGGAATTCGCAGGCCACCGGCACCCGCGCCGTGACGTCCGGCACGCCCTCCCCAGGCTGGTTGCGGCGGTGTGCGGAGACCAACGGCCACGCCGTCGAGGCGGTGCGCAGTCAGCTGGCCGCCCACCCGCTGACCACCGGCCTGCACGTCGCGGCGGCCGTCGTCGACGCGGTGCAGCCCGGCGACCAGCTGGTGCTGGGGGCCTCCAACCCCGTGCGTGACATCGCGCTGGTCGGGTTCAACACCCACGGCGTCAAAGTGCGCTCCAACCGCGGCGTCGCCGGCATCGACGGCACCGTGTCGACCGCGATCGGGGCCGCGCTGGCGCACGAACGCAGCACCGGCGGCCGCACCGTCGCGCTGATCGGCGACCTCACGTTCGTCCACGACAGCTCGGGCCTGCTGATCGGGCCCACCGAGCCGACGCCGCGCAAGCTGACCATCGTGGTGTCCAACGACAACGGCGGCGGCATCTTCGAACTGCTCGAGCAGGGCGACCCCAGGTTCTCCGACGTGTCGTCGCGGATCTTCGGAACCCCGCACGACGTCGACGTCGGCGCGTTGTGCCGGGCCTATCACGTCGAGAGTCGGCAGATCGAGGCGGGCGATCTGGCCGACACACTGGCCGAACCGTACGACGGCATGCGGGTACTCGAGGTCAAAGCCGACCGGTCGTCGCTGCGGGCCCTGCACGCCTCCATCAGGGCTGCCCTGTGAGCGGTGTGCTGGAGCGCCTGAAGGCGTTGTGGCAGTTCATCATTCCCCATCTGTACGGGGAGCCGGGGGAGACCCGGCGGGGCCGGATCCTGCGGCGCATCCGGATCGGCATCGTCGTCGCGGCCTGCCTGGTGACGTTGCAGTCGGTCCTGCTGGTGCTCGGCGCGTGGCGCAACGACCGGCAGATCGAGCGGCACATGGGCGTGGCCGAAGCTCATGTCCTGGATGCGGGCCCACGACGGTCGACGATCGAGTTCGTCACCCCCGACCGGGTGACCTACCGTCCCGAGCTCGGCGTGCTGTATCCGTCCGAGCTCGAGAACGGCATGAGCATCTATGTCGAATACGACAAGAACAACCCCGATCTGGTGCGCGTGCAGGACCGCAACGCGTCGCTGGCGATCATCCCGGCCGGCTCGATTGCGGTGGTCGGCTGGCTGGTCGCGGGGGCCGCGCTCGGAGTGACGGCGCTCGTGGAGCGCCGCGTCGACCGGTCGGCGTGACCTACGAGTCGACGAGCTTGTCGAGCCAGCCGTCGTCGGCGATGTCGAGTTTCTCGCCGGCTTTCAGGTCGTAGACCGTCGGAGTGCCGGTCTGCGCCGGGTCGATGTCGTAGAGGAAACCGAAGTTGGTGGCCTCCATCTCGGCGACGTCGACCGCCCGTCCGCTCGCCGCGACGTGGTCGGCCACCGCCCGGGGCAACCCGGCCTCGCCCGCCATCGTTCGCAGTTCGTCGTCGCTGAACACAGGACCGCCGGGGTGCTGGTGGGCCCATAAGGCCTCGACGAACCTCTGGAACTGGGTCCCGCTGGTCGCCGCCTCGCCGACCACGTCGGTGGCCAGGAACAGCGCGTTGGCGACCTTCGCCGAGTAGCCGGCCGCGCCGTCGTCGAGGAAGGTCAGGGGACGGTAGGTGACCTGGAGCCGGCCGACGGTGATGTCGTAGGCGATCTCGTCGCCGAAGTCGTGTTGCAGGTCGTGGCAGTGCGTGCACTGCGGTTCGGTGTAGATCTCGATCCGGGCGGGGGCGTCGTCGAACCCCGCGACGATCCCGTAGCCGTCGTTCGCCACGGCCAGCGGCACGGCCGTGGCGTCGGGTCGGGCCTCGCCGGCGGTCTGTCGGGTGCATCCCGCGACCAGCCCCAGCAGCACCCCGATCACCGCGACGACCAGCGCCGCCCGGGATGCCTGCATGGTCGAGAAGGGTAGCTGCCGGCACCCGTGGTCGCTGGGTGTCCGGTCAGCCGAGGTATCCGGCTATTCGCGTGACATATCCCTGACGGCAACCTCGGCGACAGCTGACGATGTCACCGTCGTGGCGTGCGCGTTGCAATCGTCGCAGAATCGTTCCTCCCGAACGTCAACGGCGTCACCAACTCGGTGCTGCGGGTGATCGAGCA
The DNA here is from genome assembly GCF_000266905.1 of Mycolicibacterium chubuense NBB4. The sequence continues at coordinate 695,618 of NC_018027.1, forward strand.
CATGCGTCGCACCGGTCACGAGGTGCTGGTCATCGCCCCGGACACGCCGCGGGGCGAACCCTCCGCCGACCGCGTGTACGACGGTGTCCGCGTTCACCGGGTGCCGTCGCGGATGTTCCCGAAGATCACCTCGCTTCCCCTGGGGATCCCACGCCCCCGGATGGTGGGGGTGCTGCGGGGATTCGACCCCGACGTCGTTCACCTGGCGTCGCCGGCGCTGCTCGGCTGGGGCGGGGTGCACGCGGCCCGTCACCTGGGCATCCCGACCGTTGCGGTGTTCCAGACCGACGTGGCGGGGTTCGCGCAGAGCTACGGCATCGGCGTGATGTCGCAGGCAGCCTGGACGTGGACGCGGCGTCTGCACAGCAAGGCCGACCGCACGCTCGCGCCGTCCACGTCCGCGATGGAAAACCTGGCGGCACACGGCGTTCCGCGGGTGCACAAGTGGGCCCGCGGCGTGGACGTCACCGGCTTCGCACCATCGGCGCGCGACGAGCGTCTGCGCCGGACTTGGTCGCCGGACGGCAAGCCGATCATCGGCTTCGTCGGGCGGCTGGCTCCCGAGAAGCACGTCGAACGGCTGGCCGCGCTGCGGGACCGCGACGACCTGCAGATCGTGGTGGTCGGGGACGGTGTCGACCGGGACAGGCTCGAATCCGAGCTCCCGCGAGCGGTTTTCACCGGTGCGCTGTACGGAGCCGAGCTCGCCGCCGCCTATGCCAGCATGGACGTCTTCGTCCATCCCGGCGAACACGAGACGTTCTGCCAGGCCGTGCAGGAAGCCATGGCGTCCGGGCTGCCGGTGATCGCACCGGACGCGGGCGGCCCGCGGGATCTGGTCGCGCCGTACCGCACCGGCCTGCTGCTGCCGGTGGCCGAATTCCAGAGCCGGCTGCCCGAATCGGTCGACCACCTGGTCGCCGAACGCCGCCGGTACTCGGTGGCGGCGCGCCGCAGCGTGCTGGGCCGCACGTGGCCGGCGATCTGCGATGAGCTGGTCGGTCACTACGAAGCAGTGGTCGGCGCGCGTCGGCTGCGGGCGGCGTGACGACGGGGTCACTCAGGGGTCAGTCCGTCTCGACGTCCTCGGAGAAGACCGACACCGAGCCCTTCGATTCGTAGAGGGCCAGTCCCACCTCCGACGGGCTGGTGTACCCGTGCCGGCGCAGGATCGCGTCCAGATCCGCGGGAGTGATACCTGCCCGCTTCACGTTGCCGCGCTGGACTTCTCCGCGCCGGATCAACACGCGCACCGGTGGGTCGACGAGTCGCCGGAACCAGGGGATGAACCGCAGCCTGGAGACGGCGCCGTGGGCGGCGAGCAGTGTCACCAGTGCTGCCGCGCCCGTCAAGTAGGACGTGTCGGTCGAAGTGGCGACCCGGCCGACGATCGCCCCGACCGCGACCGCCGTCACCCAGTCGAACGGACTGAACTCCGCGATCGTTCGTCGCTCCGCGAAGCGGAACGCCGCGGCTGCGGTGATGAAGAGCGCCAGCGCCTTCAGTGCCGCGAACAGGGGGTGCTGCCACCCGTCGAAGATCTCGTGGGCCATCAGGGGTCACCAGATCGCAGCGACGCCGGTGGTCCGATGTCGGGCACGCCGTCGATGCCGAATCGGCTGCGCAGAAGTCTTCGCGCGGCGTGGACCCCGGGCATGCCGTGCACACCGGGGCCGGGAGGGGTGGAGGCCGAGCACAGGTAGACGTTCGGCAGCGGCGTGCGGTACGGGTCCCACCGCGGAACCGGCCGCGCAATGATGCGATACAGCGACACATGCCCCGCCGCGATGTCGCCGCCGACGTAATTGGCGTTGTGCGAGGACATCTCGCTGGCCGGGATGCAGCGGGAACCGACGACGACGTCACGGAATCCGGGGGCGAAGCGCTCGATCTGACTGATCGCGATCTCGGTGATGTCGCGGGTCGATCCGTTGGGCACGTGCGCGTAGCTCCACAGCGGACTATGCCCGCCCGGTCCGATCCGGGTCGGGTCGACGACCGTCGGTTGGCTCAGCAGCATCATCGGCGTCTGACTGAGCCGGCCCTTGCTGGTCTCGGTCTCCGCGCGGGCCATCTGCGCTCGGGTGCCGCCGAGGTGAACGGTGCCGGCCTGGCCGATCCGCGGATCCGACCACGGGACCGGTTCGCTCAAGGCGAAGTCGACCTTGGCGACACCACCGTTGTTGGGGGTGAAGCGCCTGATCGCGCGACGGTATCGAGGGCTGAGCCGATCACCGAAGACCTTCGTCAGCGTCCACGGCGCGGTGTCGAACAGGTATGCCCGCGCCGGTGGAAGGTCCTCGGCGCTCTCGATCCGGACATCGCAGGCCACTGTCGCGCCGCGGGCCGCGAGATCGGCCGTCAGCGCATCGGTGATTGCTTTGCTGCCGCCGACGGGGATCGGCCAGCCGTGCGAGTGGGCGAGTGTGCCCAGCAGCAGCGCGGTGGCCGCGCCGGCCAGTGATGGGATCGGCGTGTTCGCGTGCGCGCCGACGCCGGTCAGCATGGCGCCGCAGGCGGGCGCGTCGGTGTTCTTGTCCCATAGCGGGGTGCCGAGTTGCAGCGCGCGTCCCGCCAGGGTGACGGCGGCGGCGATCCCGCGGGGACTCAGCGCGGCGGAAGGGACGCTCCGCACGTCCGACAATCCCAGGCCGCGGACCACGTCGACGTTGTCCACCAGGGGCGTCATGATGCGGCGATACAGGCGCGCGTCGCGCTCGCTGTGCTCTTCGAGCGCTCCCACCGCGCGGGAGAGGTCGCGGTAGGCGAGGGCGGCGGGCCGCCCGTCCAGCGGGTGGGCGTACGAGATGTCGGGGTGACCGAAGCGAACTCCGCGCGCCTCGAGGTCGAATTGAGCGAAGAAGGGAGATGCCACCGCCATGGGGTGCACGGCCGAGCACACATCGTGCATCAGCGGCACCCCGAGGTCCAGGTGTTGCGTCCGGCAGCCGCCTCCGGGCTCGGGTTCGGCTTCCAGCACGGTCACCGACAGCCCCGCCGCGGCGCACAGGACCGCGGCGGCGAGCCCGTTGGGCCCCGATCCGACGACGACGACGTCGCAGGGCGCGCTCATTGCACCTCCTTTCGTCCCCGCCGGTATTCCACGGTGACGCGGCGTCAAACCCCGGGCACCGCGCGAAACGGTTGCGTCACGGCAAGCGTCGCCGATGAGGCCGGGCAGCCCGAGCCGTCGGTGACATCGACCTGCGCGGAGATGGATTCTGTTGTCCCGTACAGTGATTCGCTTTCCGACGTCGGCGACGCCGAGCGGGCCCCGCCAGCATCCGTTGTGCTGCGCTGGGGTCGGGGACGTCATCGGTCCTCCCGATGTGCTGGTCTCGGGCCGACCCGGCGTAGCTTCGTCGGTGTGGGTTCCGACGGCAAGATCGATGCCAGGGCGTTGGCCGGTGTGTCGGAGACGGCGCTGCTGACCCTCAACGGGCGAGCTCATCAGGCGCGCCATCGCAAGGCCATCATCGACGATCCGATGGCGATCCGCCTGGCCGAGGCCATCGACTTCGATTTCGACAAGTTCGGTCGCCGTAAGGGGCAGGAGATGGCGCTGCGCTCGCTGGCGTTCGACGCCGCCGCCATCCGCTACCTGTCGCAGCACCCGTCCGCCACCGTGGTGGCGCTCGCCGAAGGCCTGCAGACCAGCTTCTGGCGGCTCACGGCTGCCCTGCCGGACGCCGGATTCCGCTGGCTCAGCGTCGACCTCGAACCGGTCATCGCCTTGCGACGCCAGTTGCTGCCCGACTCCGAGCGCATCACCAGTCTCGCGCAGTCGGCACTCGACTACAGCTGGATGGACGCGGTCGACAGCACCCACGGCGTCTTCATCACCGCCGAGGGCTTGCTGATGTATCTGCAGCCCGAGCAGGCGATGGGTCTGATCACCGCGTGCGCCGGCCGCTTCCCGGGCGGTCAGATGATCTTCGATCTGCCGCCGGTGCTGGTGAAGAAGTTCGCGCCGAAGGGCATGCGGTCGTCGTCGCGGTATCGGGTGCCGCCGATGCCGTTCAGTCTGTCGGCAGCGGAGTTGGCGGACCTGGTCCACACGGTGCCCGGCGTGAGCGCGGTGCACGACCTGCCGATGCCCCGCGGTCGCGGGGTGATGTTCGAGCGATTGTTTCCCGCCTTCTGGCAGTGGAAGCCCACCAGGAACTATCGCGGGGCCTACACCCTGCTCGAATTCGGAGGCGGTGCGTGATGCCTATGCCCAGAGATTTCGCGGCCGGTCTCGCGGAGCGGGCGCTGCGCACACCGGCTCTGGTGCGGGCACCGATCGCCGTGTACCGGGCGCGCCTGGGCTTCCTGTTCGGGACCCGGGCGCTGATGCTCGAGCACGTCGGCCGGCGCACCGGCAAGACTCGTTACGTCGTGCTCGAGGTCGTCGGACACCCCTCGCCGGAGGTGTACGTGGTGCCGTCGGGCTTCGGAGAGCGTTCGCAGTGGTTCCGGAACGTCGTGGCCCATCCCGACGTCAAGGTGTCGGTGGGCACCCGTCACAGCGTGGCGGCGACCGCCCGCCGGTTGTCGGCCGCCGAAGCCGATGAGGTCCTGCGGCAGTACATCGACCGTCACCCGCGTGCCTGGGCAGCGCTGCGTGGCGTGCTCGAGTCGACGCTGGGCGGTCGGGTGGCGCCACCGGACACGGAGTTGCCGATGATGGGGTTGCGCATCAAATGACCACCCCAGCAAGGCTTTTCATGCCGGTCCTGGCGCTGCTGCTGTGCTGCGTGAGCTGCTCGAGCGGCGCGCCGTCCCAGCAGGGGGCGACCACCACCACCGCCCCGCCGGAGGCGGTGGAAACCACGCTCGCGAGCGCGGTCGTCGCCAACCTGCAGAAGGGCGACGGCGTCGATCTCCATCCGACCGACACCACCGCCGCCGACTGTCCCGATGCCGGCTGCGCGCAGTCGGTGACCACCGACAGCTTCCGCATCATGTCGTTCTCGACGACCGGTCGCGCCCAGCGCTACGCCGGCACGCACGACTCACGGCAGATCGAGGCGCTGGTGGTGACGTTCTCGCCCAACGTGTCCGCTCAGCAGCGCGATGCCCTGTGGGCGAAGATCACCCGGATGGTGCGGTAGTCAGCCCTGCGCTTCGACCGCGACCGGCTGCCACTGCTCCCACGTCGCCAGCCGGCTCTCGTAGTCGGCCTTGGCCAACTGCAAGGGCAGCTCACCGAAGAACACGCGCAGCGGCGGTTCGGGTGCGTCGACGACCTTGAGGATCGCGCGGGCCGAGGCCTGCGGATCGCCGGGCTTGGCCGACCGCGACGCGCGCTGTTCCTGCGCCTTCGCGTGCGCCTCGGCGTAGGCGGGCAGCTCCTCGGCGTGCTTGGCCGACGGGCCCGCCCAGTCGGTGGAGAAGCCGCCGGGCTCGACCAGCGTGACCTTCACGCCGTGGGGTGCGACCTCCTGGGCCAGCGCCTGCGAGAAGCCTTCCAGTGCCCACTTCGACGCGTGGTAGATGCCCACGTTGGGGAACGCGGTGATGCCGCCGATCGAGGAGACCTGGATGATGTGGCCGCTGCCCTGGTCGCGCAGGTACGGCAGTGCGGCCTGGGTGATCCACAGCGCGCCGAACACGTTGGTTTCGATCTGATCGCGGGCCTCGGCCTCGGAGAGCTCCTCGATGAAGCCGAACTGGCCGTAGCCCGCGTTGTTGACCACGATGTCCAGCCGTCCGAAGTGGTCGTGCGCCTGGGCGACCGCCGCGAAGTCGGCGCCCCGATCGGTGACGTCGAGCCGAATCGGCAGAATCGCGTCGCCGTACTTGGCGACGAGGTCGTCGAGGGTTAACACGTCGCGGGCGGTGGCGACGACCTTGTCGCCGCGTTCGAGCGCTGCGATCGCCCATTCGCGCCCGAAGCCGCGTGAGGTACCAGTGATGAACCAGACTTTTTCGCTCATGGAAGGGTTCAATGCCCGCCTCGATGCGCGGCATTCCCCGGCGGCGATCTGCACAGAGAACTTTCAGAATGGCGGCTGATACGTTCGGCACCATGAACCGCGCGTCGCTGGAGAAGGATCCTCGTGAGGTGGCGTCGATGTTCGACGGCGTCGCGCGGCGCTACGACCTGACCAACACGGTGCTCTCGCTGGGGCAGGACCGGTTCTGGCGCCGCGCCACCCGGGAGGCGTTGCGGATCGGGCCCGGCGACAAGGTGCTGGATCTGGCCGCCGGGACCGCGGTGTCGACGGTGGAGCTGGCGACGTCGGGGGCATGGTGTGTGGCCGCGGACTTCTCGGTCGGCATGCTCTCAGCCGGAGCGGGGCGGGCGGTGCCGAAGGTCGCCGGCGACGCGACGCGGTTGCCGTTCGCCGACGGCGCGTTCGACGCCGTGACCATCAGCTTCGGCCTGCGCAACGTCGTCGACTACGCGGCCGGGCTGCGGGAGATGGCCCGGGTCACGCGGCCGGGTGGACGGCTGGTGGTGTGCGAGTTCTCGACGCCGACGAACGCGCTGTTCGCCACGGTGTACAAGGAGTACCTGATGCAGGCGCTGCCGCGGATGGCGCGGGCGGTGTCGTCCAACCCCGACGCCTACGTCTATCTGGCCGAGTCGATCCGGGCGTGGCCGAACCAGCGCGAGCTCGCGCAGCGCATCGAGGACTCCGGTTGGACCGATGCGCGGTGGCGCAATCTGACGGGCGGCATCGTCGCGTTGCACGCCGCGACCAAACCCGTCACCTAGCCACCGCGAGCCCCCTCACCCAGGCACCGCGAGCCCCCTCACCCAGGCACCGCGAGCCCCCTCACCCAGGCACCGCGCGCCCCCTCACCCAGGCACCGCGAGCGTGCGTGTCTGCGGCGGACACGCCGCGAATTCCCGGGAGTTTCCGCACGTTCGCAGCCCGCGAAAGCCCCGTTTCGCACACGCCGCGGCGCTACCGTCACCAGCATGCTGCACGGACGTCACGCCGATCCCGACGCCACCCTCGCCACCGACCCGCGCTCCGATCCACGCATGGTCGAGGCCTTCACCACCCTCGGCCTCGCCGGCCGTCTGCCCCCATCCGGGATCACGAAAGACTCGCCGATCGAAGAACGGCTCGCTTTCGCGACGATGAGCGAAGAGGGCATGGGCATGATCTTCGACACCCTCGCGAAAGACCTCACCCCGCCCGCCGGGGTGTCGACGAGCACGTCGACCATCACCGGTGTCGACGGCAACGACATCACCGTCTACATCAGCCGGCCGGCCGGCGCCCACCGCACGCTGCCGGGCGTCGTGCATCTGCACGGCGGCGGCATGGCGATCGCCAGTGCGGGCGATCTCCCGTACATCCGGCTGCGGGAACACCTCGCCGCCACCGGGCTCGTCGTCGTCGGCGTCGAATTCCGCAACAGCGGAGGTAAATTGGGCCCGCACCCGTACCCGGCCGGCCTCAACGACTGCGCGTCGGCCGCCCGCTGGGTCAGCGCGCACCGCGACGAACTCGGTGTCGGCCATCTGATCGCGTCCGGCGAGTCCGGCGGGGGGAACCTCACACTGACACTGGCGCACAAGGCCAATCGCGAGGGGTGGATCGGCGAGATCGCCGGGTTCTACGCGCAGTGCCCGTTCATCTCGAACCGGTGGGCCGACTCGTGTGACGACCTGCCCTCACTCGAGGAGAACGACGAGTACTTCATCAGCCGCGAACAGCTCGCGATCCTCGGATCGCTGTACGACCCGGACGGCCGGCATGCCCGAGACGCTGCGTGCTGGGCCTCGGTGGCGGCCGAGGACGAGCTGAGTGGGCTTCCGCCGCATGTGATTTCAGTCAACGAGCTCGACCCGCTGCGCGACGAGGGCTTGCAGTACTACCGCAGGCTGCTGCGGGCGGGAGTGCCGGCGGTCGGACGGATGGTGGCGGGTACCTGCCACGGTGGGGATCTGCTGTTGGCGAGCGTGATGCCGGAGGTGTTCGGCGCCAGCATCCGCGACGTCAGCGGCTTCGCGTACTCCCTCGCCTGACCCCGCCACCGTGCGTGTCTGCGAGCGAAACGCCGCCGAAATCACGGAGTCCACGCACGCTCGCGCCCCCTCGACCGCGCACGTCAGTCCCGCATCGACCAGATCCGCATCGACTCCTCGCCGACCGTCGGGTCGTGGGTCTGCTGAAAGTTGCGCCCCCCGCGGCCGAAGGTGGCGACGACGGCGCCGGGCGCCCGAGACTCGGTGACCGGGGAGTCGCGCCACCGGCATGGCCGGACGTGAACGAGATCGACGCCCTCGCCGCCCGCGTCGTAGAAGTACGGGCCCTCGAGGCGGCCCAGCCAGAAGAGGCCGTCGGCATCCCGGGTCCACACCAGCGACCCGTCAGGTGCTTCGGCGAACCGCTGCACCCGCCGGGCCAGCCGCTGCGCGTCGCGGTCCTCGCCGAAGCCGCACAGCCCCAACGACAGTGCGCGCTCGACAGCGAGTTGCGGATCGATGTCATCGGACCGCGATCGCATCGGCGCCCGGTAGACCAGCGTCACGGTCGAGCCCGCCCACCGTGCGCGTTCTCGGCTCCGAAGCCGCGTGTCGCCGCGCAGACATGCACGCTCGCGGAACGGGGGGTCACGTGAACGGGCGACGGTCGTCGATGCGGCGCGACAGCCGGCCCGCGCCGCGCCACACCCGGGCCACCGTGTCCTCGTCCTCGTCGGTGACGAAGTTGCCCATCACCCGCACCGCCACCGTCATCAGTGCCGACGACCGCATCGCGACTGGCCCGGTAACCGGCAGGAAGCGCGGGAACGTCAGCAACAGGGCCAGCCGGCGCGCGATCGAGAACCCACGCGCATAGTGCTCCTGCAACACGGCGGGCCACGCCTGCGAGTACTCGCCGCAGCCCAACAACGAGGCGGCCAGCCGCCCCGTCTCCAACCCGTAGTCGATGCCCTCGCCGTTGAGCGGGTTCACGCACGCCGCGGCATCGCCGATCAACATCCAGTTCGGCCCGGCCACACCCGACACCGCGCCGCCCATCGGCAGCAGCGCCGACAGCCCGGCGCGCGGTTCGCCCTCGAAGCCCCACTCGTCGCGACGCAACCCCGCGTAGTAGTTCATCAGCGGCCGCAGCGCGGCGTCCGCCGGACGTTTGGCCGTCGCCAGCGCGCCGACGCCGATGTTCACCTCGCCGTTGCCCAGCGGGAAGATCCAGCCGTAACCCGGCAGCACCTCCCCGGTCGGGGAACGCAATTCCAGATGCGACGTGATCCACGGCTCGCCGTGGCGGGGGGTGGCGATGTAGCCGCGGATCGCGACCCCGTACACGGTCTGCCGGTGCCATTCGCGGCCCAGCGCCCGGCCCAGGCCCGAGCGGGCGCCGTCGGCGACGATCAGGTCCGCGCAGCGGATGACCTCGCCGGAATCCAGCACCACCCCCGACACCCGTCCTGCCGAATCACGCTCGACGTCAACGGCTTTGACGCCGAGCTTCATCTTCGCACCGTCGTCGACGGCGACCAGCCGGATGCGTTCGTCCAATTCCGTGCGCGGGACGGCGCTGCTGGTCGGCGGGAACGACGTGCCCGGCCACGTCACTTCGACGTCGGAGCCGAACCCCGACATCCGCAGCCCGCGGTGGGCGATCTTGTCGTCGAGCCACGAGCCCAGCCCGAGACGCCGCAGCTCCGCCACCGCGCGGGGGGTCAGACCGTCGCCGCACGCCTTGTCCCGGGGGAACGAGGCCGAGTCGATCACCAGCACGTCGCGGCCCGCACGCGCGGCCCACGCCGCGGCCGACGATCCCGCGGGCCCAGCCCCGACGACGACCACATCAGCGCTCGGGTTCATGTCTCACAGTATGTTGGCACTGTGAGGACACCGGCGAACGTGGTGGCAGGAGTGGACTTCGGGGACGCCCGATTCGCTCAGGACGTCCGTGACGGGGTGGCGCGCATCGAGGCGCTGATGTCCGAGGAGCTGGGCAAGGCCGACGTGCTGATGGCCGAGGCCGTGTCGCACCTGTTCGAAGCCGGCGGCAAGCGGTTCCGCCCGCTGTTCACCGTCCTGTCCGCCCAGCTGGGCCCGGAACCCGACGCCTGGCAGGTCACCGTCGCCGGTGCGGTGATCGAGCTGGTGCACCTGGCCACGCTGTACCACGACGACGTGATGGACGAGGCGCAGGTGCGCCGCGGAGCGCCCAGCGCCAACGCCCGGTGGAGTAACAACATCGCGATCCTGGCCGGCGACTACCTGTTCGCGACGGCGTCGCGTCTGGTCAGCAGGCTGGGTCCCGATGCCGTGCGGATCATCGCCGACACGTTCGCGCTTCTGGTCACGGGCCAGATGCGGGAGACGCGCGGGGTCGCCGACCATGTCGACGAGGTGGAGCACTACCTGAAGGTGGTCTACGAGAAGACGGCCTGCCTGATCGCGGCCTCGGGCCGGTTCGGGGCGACGTTCTCCGGCGCCGACGACGATCAGATCGAGCGGCTGAGCCGGCTCGGCGGCATGGTCGGGACGGTGTTCCAGATCTGCGACGACATCATCGACATCGACTCCGACGCCGACGAGTCGGGCAAGGTGCCGGGCACCGATTTGCGCGAGGGCGTGCACACGCTGCCCGTGCTGTACGCGCTGCGCGAAACCGGACCCGACGCCGACCGGTTGCGTCAGCTGCTGGCCGGGCCGGTCGAGAGCGACGACGATGTCGCCGAGGCGCTGCGGCTGCTGCGGTCCTCGCAGGGCATCACCAAGGCCAAGGAGACGGTCGCGGGCTACGCGCGGGAAGCCCGGCAGGAGCTCGCGCTGCTGCCCGAGGGGCCCGGCCGCCAGGCGCTGGCGTCGCTGGTCGACTACACGATCAACCGGCACGGCTGAGTGCCAGGAACCTGCGCGGCCCCGTCAGGCGTTGAGTTCGGTAAGGCGTTGAGTTCGGTGAGGCGGCAGTTTTGAGGAGGCAGTCACGATGACTTGGCACCCGCATGCCAACACGGCCAAGACGTTCCTGTTGCTGGTGCTGTTCTCGGGTCTGATCGTCGGGGTCGGCGCGCTGTTCGGGCGCAACATCATGTTCCTGGCGGTGCTCTTCGCCATCGGCATGAACGTCTACGTGTACTTCAACAGCGACAAGCTGGCGCTGCGGGCGATGCACGCCCAGCCCGTCACCGAGATGCAGGCGCCGGTGATGTACCGGATCGTGCGCGAGCTGGCCACCACCGCGCGCCAGCCGATGCCGCGGCTCTACATCAGCGACACCGCCGCACCCAACGCCTTCGCCACCGGACGCAACCCGCGCAACGCCGCCGTCTGCTGCACCACGGGCATCCTGCAGATGCTCGACGAGCGTGAGTTGCGCTCCGTCCTCGGCCACGAGCTGTCCCACGTCTACAACCGCGACATCCTGATCTCGTGTGTGGCCGGGGCGATGGCGTCGGTGATCACCGCGCTGGCCAACCTCGCGTTCTTCGCGAGCATGTTCGGCGGCAACCGCGAAGGCGGCACGAATCCCTTTGCGATTCTTCTGGTTTCACTGCTGGGTCCGATCGCCGCGACGGTCATCCGGCTCGCGGTGTCGCGGTCGCGGGAGTATCAGGCCGACCAGTCCGGCGCCGAGCTGACCGGTGACCCGCTGGCGCTGGCGAGCGCCCTGCGCAAGATCAGCGCCGGGGTGGAGCGTGCGCCGCTGCCGCCCGAACCGCAGCTGGCCGATCAGGCGCACTTGATGATCGCCAACCCGTTCCGGTCCGGCGAGAAGATCGGCAAGCTGTTCTCGACGCATCCGCCGATCGCCGACCGCATCGCGCGACTGGAGGCGATGGCCGGGCGGGGGCCGGGCCACTACTGAGCGAATCCGGCGCGCAAAAGCACCCTCGCGGTGCGTATGCGCGCACGATTCGCCGCCGTTAGGGTGTGCGACGTGCTGAGAAGAATCGTCACCGGGCTGGCCCTCGGCGCGGCCATGCTGACCACCGCCGGCGTCGCGTCGGCGCAGCCGCCGTTCGACGTCAACGCGCTCCCGCCGGTGAATCCGCAGCCCTTCGCCGGTACCGAAGGCGCGTGGTACTCCTTCGGCGTGCCCGGGGGAGTGACCTGCGTGATGGACCGGCAGACCGGCAGCTACGGCTGCAACGGCCCGCTGCCCGGCGCACCGGGCGGAGCCAACGTGGTCACCGGGTGGGCCGGCGGACCGCCCGGATTCGGCCACGCCGACGGGCCGATGTACGGCGCCACGGCCGAGCCGCTGCCGCTTCCGCCGAACACCCGGATGAGTTTCCGGACCGTCAGCTGCGGTACCGACGGCGTCGTCACCTCGTGCCTGAACACCCTTGACCGGTCCGGCTTCGTCATCAGCCCGGCCGGCAGCTACGCATTCTGAAACACTGCTCGCCGGTGCGGCGACATCTAGTCTGTGATGGTGCTGAGCAGAACCCTCGTCGGTCTCGCGTGCGTCGCCGCGGCCGGTGTCCTCAACGCGTCGGGGCTCGCCGCCGCCCAGCCCGCGCCACCGACCGAGCCGCCGACGCCGCCCGCGCCGAACATCAACGCCTACCCGTCGGCGAATCCCAAGGACTACGCCGTGCTGGGCGGCATCGCGTATGCGTTCAGTTCCGGCGGCCTGACCTGCATGCTGCAGCGCAGCGGCGGCTACGGCTGCAACGGCGTGCTGCCGGGAGCGCCGGAGGGCGCGAACCTGGTCAGCGGCGCATCCGGCGCGGTGCCGGGGTTCTCCACCGCTCCGGCGCCGATGTACGGCGGGCCGGTCAACGCGCTACCCGCCAACACCCGCCTCAGCTTCGGCACCGTCAGCTGCGGCGGTGACGGCACGGTGACCGCCTGCGTGGACAGCCGCAATCAGTCCGGCTTCGTCGTCAGCCCCTCGGCGACGTGGATCGTCAACGAGGTCAACCCGCTCGTCGTGCGGCCGGACGGGACCAACCCGTACTTCAACTGACCTAGAAACCCGAGCCGTGCACCTCGTGGCCCGGCTTCTCCACCATGAGCCCGCGGTAGGCCTCCTCGACGGTCGAACCGTGGTTGACCACGCCGTCGACCTCGCGGGCGATCGGCATCGAGATGCCCAGCTTGTCGGCGAACTCCATGATCACGCTGGACGCCTTGACGCCCTCGGCGACCTGGTTCATCGAGGCGATGATCTCGTCGATGGGTTTGCCGGCCCCGAGTTGTTCGCCGACGTGCCGGTTGCGGCTTCGCTGGCTGGTGCACGTGACGATCAGGTCGCCCATGCCGGCCAGACCGGCGAACGTGTCGCGGTTGCCGCCCATCGCCTCGCCCATCTTCGACATCTCGCGCACCGCGCGGGCCATCACCATGGCGCGGGTGTTCTCCCCGATCCCGAGCGAATAGCCCATGCCGACCGCGATCGCGTAGACGTTCTTTAGCGCGCCCGCCATCTCCACGCCCACCACGTCGTCGGTGGTGTAGGTGCGGAATCGCTTGGTGCGGAACAACTGTGCCAGGTGCGCCGCCAGATGCTGATCGGGCATCGCCAACACCGCGGCGGCGGCGTACCCGTCGGCCACCTCGCGGGCGATGTTGGGGCCGGCCAGGATTCCCGCGGGATGCCCCGGCAGGATCTCGTCGACGACCTGGCTCATGCGGTAGTTGGTGCCCTGCTCGAGGCCCTTCACCAGGGACACCACCGGCACCCACGGCCGCAGCTTCGAGGCCAGCTCGGTCAGCACCCCACGGAATCCGTGCGACGGCACGCCCATCACGATGACGTCGGCGGACTCGGCGGCTTCCTCGAAATCGTTGGTGGCCTTCAACGAGTGAGCGAGCTCGACCTCGTCGCCGAGGTACTTGGTGTTGCGGTGGTTCTCGTTGATGTCCTTCGCGGTCTCCGCTGAGCGCACCCACTGCAGCGTCGGCCCGCGCCGGGCACAGATGGAGGCCACGGTAGTGCCCCAGGATCCGCCTCCCAGGACGACGACTCTCGGTTCGCGTTGCGCAGGTGCCATGGCAGTCACATTAGGGGCGGGGGATGGCGTCGAGGGCGGCTTTGACGACCACCGGTCGATCGGCGCACGGACCCGGCCCCGGCAGTGGGCATAATGAGAACCACTTTGCTCCAGGGGGTCGCGCTGTGTCGGTCACGGTATCGACGGTCGAAGGTTCGAATCCGCAGGGTTTGACGACGGCCGCGAACGGGCTCAGCGCCGAGATCGCGCAGATCGACACCGTCGTCGCCGCCCAGCAACAGGCGCTCGGCCAGTTGCGCGGAGCATGGCACGGCGGCGCCGGTGAGGCCGCGATCGCGAAGGCCGAGCAGGAGCTGACCACCCAGCTGCAGCTGCGGGCCCGGCTGGAAGCCGTGCAGAAGGCCCTGGCCACCGGCGGCGCCCAGCTGGAGGCCACGCGCGACGGGCTGAGGGGAGTCGTCGGCGCGCTGCGGGCGACGGGCTGGACCGTCACCGACGACGGCCGCGCGATCGCGCCGCCCTTCCCGCCGCTGCTCAAGCAGTTCGAACCCGGCTTCACCGCGATCGTGCAGCGTCTGCTGCAGCTGTTCGACCAGATCGACGCCGCCACCGCCGGGGCGGTGCGCACCGCGATCGGGGGAGCGCCTCCGGCGACGCCACCCGGTGCGCCGCTGCCCGCCCCGCCGCCGCCCGGGGCGTCCGCCGAACAGGTCAGCCAGTGGTGGCAGTCGCTCAGCGACGCCGACAGACGCCGGCTCACCGAGACCGCGCCGCGCGGACTGGGCAACCTCGACGGACTGCCCGTCGAGGTGCGCGACGCGATGAACCGCAGGGTGATGGACCGCGACATCGCCCGGGTGGAGAACGCCGCGAACGCCAACGGCGTCGGCGCCGACGAGGTCGCGGCGAACCCGCAGCGCTACGGCCTCAACCAGGCCGACGTGCTGGCCTATCAGAACGGGCTCAAGGCGCGCCAGGGTCTCAAGCATCAAGCCGAGGGCGACAACCCGGGCAGGCCCCGGCCCACGTATCTGTTCGGCTACGACCCGCTGGCCTACAACGGGCAGGGCACCGCGGCCATCGCGTTGGGCAATCCGGACACCGCCGACAACGTCGGGGTGATCGTGCCGGGCACCGGCAGCAGCCTGCAGTCCGACTGGCTCAACAGCGGCCGCAACGACGGCATCAACCTGCTCGACCAGATGTCCAAGGCCGACCCGGCCAAGCAGAACGCGGTGCTCATGTGGATGGGCTACGACGCGCCCGACAGCTTCGTCGACCCGCGGATCGCCAATCCCGAGTTGGCGCGGGCCGGCGGCGCGTTGCTGGCCGGAGACGTCAACAGCCTGCACGTCACCCACACCGGTGCAGGCCGGCCGAACATCACGGTGCTGGGCCACTCCTACGGCTCCACGACCGTCGCCGACGCGTTCGCCGGCAGCGGCATGAAGGCCAACAACGCGGTGCTATTGGGTTGTCCCGGAACGGATCTCGCGCACAGTGCGACGGACTTCGGACTGCAGGGCGGTCAGGTCTACGTCGGCAACGCGTCGACCGACCCGATCGGCTGGATCGGGGAGAGCGACGTGGCCGCCGACGTCCTCAACGGTCCACTGGCCGACCCGCTGGGCCTGTCGGTCGGACTCGGCGACGACCCGGCCGCCGAAGCGTTCGGCGGCGTGCGGTTTCGCGCCGAAGTCCCGGGCTCGGACATGCCCGACTTCGCCGACCACTCGTACTACTACACGATGGGCAGTGAATCGCTGCACAGCATGTCCGCGATCGCATCAGGTCACGGAGATGCGTTGGGCGAGTTGGGAATGCTGGCCGGTGAGCGCACGGCGCCGACGATCAGCACCCCGGAGCGCATTCCGACACCGTTCGGCGACGTCCCCCTTCCGCATGTCGACATCCCACTCGGGCCGGCGGTGCTGGACCCTGAGTTCGGCCGCGACGGCAGCTCGGTGACGTCCGACCACAAGTTCGACGGAAACCCGATCTAGGACACCGATGACCCGCCTGCTGACCCTGTTGCTGATCGCCCTCGCCCTTGGAGGTTGTGGCATGTCCGATTCCGAGCCGAATCCCACGGCGCGTCAGACGAATTCATTCGACAACTCGGAGAACGCGCTGTCCGACGAGCAGGCCAGGGCTCAGGTCGTCGACCCGGCGGTGCAGGTGGTGCGCGCCGTCAGGCTCGACGACGTCACCGGCGGCTTCTCCTTCGGCTCCTGCAACGACCAGGGTGAGCCGCCGTTCCAGGGGCGGGTCGAGGTGGCGTTCAAGCTGCCGGCCGACCCGGCCCGAACGTACGCGGCGATCCGCGACGCGCTGCTCGCCCAGGGGTGGACGAGCGGGGCGCCGGCAGGACAGGTCGTGCACGGCGACTCACTGCACCGGGGCGGGGTGACGGCGACGGTCGGTCCGCGCGCGGCCGACCCGGGCTACGGCGCGCTGCAGTTCTACGGAGAGTGCCGCAACTCCGGCGACCACGGCTCCGAGGGTGCGGTCGACATCACCGGCCAGCTGCGGTGAGCGGTGCCTCGAGTGTGGGGCCTGTGCACAGAAAACCGCGTCGCGGCGTGCACGACCCCCACAGTCGCGCTCAGCGGTAGTTGACGAACTGCAGGGCGACGTCGAGGTCGGCGCCCTTGAGCAGGGCGATCACGGCCTGCAGGTCGTCGCGCTTCTTCGAGCTCACCCGGATCTCGTCGCCCTGGATCTGGGCCTTGACGCCCTTGGGCCCGTCGTCGCGGATGAGCTTGGTGATCTTCTTGGCTTCGTCGCTGCCGATGCCCTGCTTGAGGCTGCCGGTGACTCGGTAGGTCTTTCCGCTGGCCTGCGGGTCGCCGGCGTCGAACGCCTTCATCGAGATGTCGCGACGGACCAGCTTCTCCTTGAACACGTCGACCGCGGCCTTCACCCGCTCCTCGGTCGAGGAGACGATCTCGATGACCTCGTCGCCCTTCCAGGCGATGCTGGTGTCGGTGCCGCGGAAGTCGAAGCGGGTGTAAAGCTCCTTGGCGGCCTGGTTGAGCGCGTTGTCGACCTCCTGCCGGTCGACCTTGCTGACGACGTCGAACGATGAATCCGCCATTGGACCCGTCCCTCCCTCGCTTGTGTGTCGGTGCCTGGTCCTATCTTCACCGCCCGCCGAGGAGCCGCCGACACCGCCCCCCACCCGCCGGTTTGTGTCCGGGGGCGGTGCTCGTTGTATCCTGCTGTGCGCGTTGTGCAGCGCACGACGAGCACCCAGGCAGGTTGCCCGAGCGGCCAATGGGAGCGGACTGTAAATCCGTCGGCTTACGCCTACAGTGGTTCGAATCCACTACCTGCCACGCTGGTCAGGCCCCCTTTCGAGGGGGCCTGCTTGCGTATTACGAGATGATCGCCCGCAGTAGATCGCGCCGCCGCGTCGACTGCGTCGGGGAACAGGTGCGCATAGCGGTCGAGCGTGAGTACCGCCGTCTTGTGCCCGAGAAGCCTCCCCTGCGGGATGAGGAGGCATTCTCGATCCTGCGCGAACCACGATCGTCAGGCGCTGTCCCGCAGATCCGTACCGGCGACGCGCAGGCGCGGCGGGCCGGTACTCGAGCGTCGCGACCGAATGTCAACGAACGCTGCTTCACGTACGACGCCCAACGGGCCGGGTCCGGTGAACCGGGCAAGGCCGGATGCCTGGAGCGCGAAGCCCGCCTTCGCCTGGCGGAAGCCGACCGTGACCCCGAGGCCGGTGAGGCTGATCATGCCGAAAAGTCCCAAGGCGGCAGCGGTAAATAGTGCCCAAACCGACACGCTGCGGATGAACGTGCTGACGCAGGGGGAGTCCAACTGGAATCGCAGATGAGAATGCAGCTGATTGGTGACAGCTTTGGCGATTGGGGGCAACGATGCCGTCTGGGCCGCCAGTGTCATCGAAATCTTATGCAGCAAAGCATGACCGCTCGGCAGGTCGATCAGTGGCATTGTTTGAGGAGCACCCAGTGTCGTGCTCAGCCACGGAAGCTGCGTCGAGAGAAACGCCGGTGTCAACGAGTTTTCGAATATGGCGTTCATCATTCGGGTGTCTCTGACGTCGAAGCGACTCAGGACGGGTGTCGCTTCCGAGCCGTTGAGCTGCTGCTGCCACTGCATCAGCCACTGAAGTTGAAACCAGGTGAACAAGACGAACCACTGCAGTATGCCGGGCGGTGCGGCCGCCGCTGTTACCGAGACGAGCGGGACCGTCCAGGGGATATCTGTAACAAGAACGGGCGCAACGACACTCGGTCCGAAAGCGGGCAGCGCCGGCTGAACGAGGGTGGCGGGGACACTCTCCACGGCGGAGGAGTCACTGGCGACTGACGCGCGATCGGCAGCGGGCGGTGGAACGCTCGCGGTGATCGTGCTGACCGCGGCTGTGGTGGTCCCCGCCGTGGAGTCGTCTGTCATCCCAGCTATTGCGATCGCAGTCGCCAACGCGATGGAGCCCGAGGATGAAACTGCCAGAGGCGTGGGCGAATTGGGCCCGGTGGTAGAGCCGGTGGCTTGGGCAGGTGGGCTCGGGTCGATTGCCGGGTTGTCTTGGCCCGCAATGATCGGCACGTCCAGCGTCGTACTCGACGAGTTCGGAGACGTCGAGGATGGAGGATCCGCAGGCGTTATGGCCGACGCATCGCCCTGCACCGGAAGCGACGAATCCACAGTGCTGTTCGGTGCGGAAGGAACATCGCCGGGGGATGATTCTGTTTGGTCGAGTTGTTCTTGGACACTGGTCGCCGGAGCGGCCTCTGGAGCCGGCGTGGAGGCAGACGTGTCCTGGATTCTTGACGAAAGGGCGGCCTTATCGGTTGGCCGAGGCTTGTCCGAACGACCGGCGTCGTCGGCTTCCCCAGCCGTGGTCCCCGTCTGTGACGTCAACGAGGAGCTTCGTGCCTCGCGGGGCGACGGCGCCTTCTTCGTGAAGTGTTTGCTCCTCCAAGGATGGTTGCCGAATGTCGTCACCGATCTCGGGGGCGACGTGCGTCCGGAGCGGTCAGCAATCGAGGAGCTGTGTCGGCTGCTGGAGCCGGTTACGTTCGACGTGCCGCCTCTGGCGTCGGCATTGGCGATAGCGCCTCCGCCAGCCAAGATCATGAGGATCAACAACATTGCGCCACTCGCGGACACATACCGCCAGTCCGGCAAGGTAGGTCGCCTGAGCCGCCGGCCCCGCGCCCTCATCGTGGTATCCAGACCTTCGGCGTGGCTCTGAGAGGGCCCGATCAAGCCGATGGATTGTCGGCGAGGTGCTCCCTGCGCCGTAATTCGTCGACTTTTTCCACAAGATCGCGCTGCGCCTCGGGCGACAGTCCAATCGCCCGTGCCGCCACACGGCGTACACCGTCGTCGCGCAGGCCGGCCAGCAGGGTCAACTCTTGGTCGAGCTTGGCGTAGTAGGAGTCATCGGTGAAGAATTCGGGTTTGATCCGGAAGAAGTTGGCCAACGCGGCCATTGTCGCGCGGGACGGATTCGTCCGGTTTCCCGATCTCAGTTGCGACAGGTAGGGGGCCGACATCGTGAGGCCCTCCGCCTTCAGTGCCGCGACCACTTCGGCGGAGGTGTGCGGTCCGCGCCCTGGCGGATAAACCGTGTCGAAAAGTCGGTTCAATCGCGCTGCGAATGTATTCATATCCGCTTCCCACCCTGTGAGCCTTCGAGCGGCGTCCTGTGCCCGCCAGGACAGGATAGGTACCGGATTTGTCATAGCGAGCCTATTTGGCGGATTCGAACTGCACTGACGGGAACCGCTGGCGCAGCTCCGACCAACTTCGGGTTTGCTCTGGCGAACACGTCCCGCGCGAGTCCACCCAGGCGGCGCCGACACGCGACCGGGCGTTCGGTCGTGGCTGGCCGCCGCGCGCGGAAGGAAGCACCGACTCGTCGCCGCCGCGGCACGGCGAAAGGTGCCCCTTAAGGCCCTAGAGTTCTGATGACAACGGTGTTAAGTGGTGTTGGTGAATTCGAGGACATGGATCGGCTGGGTTGCAGTAGCAATCGGTGTATGCGCCGTGGTGTCGGCGTTTGCGTTCAGTTCGACCCGGGTCGGGGAGGGATTCGCTTTCGGCTTCGGCGCATTCATCGCGTTCTTCGGGGCGCTGTCCGTCCTCGCCCACAACCGGACCCCCGATCACTGGGGCTTGTTGGTCGTCGGCCTGGCGATGTTCACCGTTCCGTTCGTCGGCAACGCTTACAGCTACGACCGAGGGGCCTCCTGGACGTGCTGGGTGGCTGGGGGCCTTGCGATAATTCTCGGTGGATTCGCTTGGACGCATGACCGGGCGCCGACCGAGTACGGCATCACCGAGTTAGGAGACAGCCAACGGCTGCGACACCCCTGGAGTTACTGGATCGGGCGACTGGCGTTGATCATCGGCCTCGCCAGCGTGCTTCTGGGTATCGCCTTCCACTCGACGCCAGCCGGGACCGCAGTCACCATCGGCCTGGGCGGGATGATCGCCGTGGTCGCCATCTGGTCGCTGCTCGCCTCCGAGCCCACCCACAACTTCCTGACGCTCGCCATCACGGCATTCGCACTGTTTCTGTCGCCCTGGGTGGCCGGGTTCGCCGGAGACAACCTCGCATGGACGGCCTGGGTAGCTGGTGCCTTCGCCACCGCGCTTGGCGTGGCAGGCTACCTCCAAGATGAGCGTCTGGACTTCGCAACCGCGGTCCGGGACGATTCGGCTGAGCGGTACCGCAGACGATACCGCTGACGGCCCCCTTTCCGAGGGGGCCCGACGTCGTTTAGCGAACGAGGCCGAGCACGCCTAGGAGGCGAGCGCAAGGCAGCGGTGCACGAAGGCGACGGCCATCCCGCCTTCACCGACGGATGCCGCGACGCGCTTCACCGATCCGGAGCGGATATCGCCGACCGCGAAGATGCCCGCGACACTCGTCTCGAGAGCGAACGGCTCGCGATCACCTCGCCAGTACCCCGCCTTCGTCGCGTCGGATCCCGTCACGATGAAGCCGTGCTCGTCGCGCCCGATCTCGGGCGGAAGCCATCCGGTCGCGGCTTCGGCGCCGATCAGGACGAAGACCACCGTCGCCTCCCGCCGGGACGTCGTCGCTGTTCGCCGGTCGGCGACGTCGATCGCCTCGAGTCGTTGGTCTCCGTGCGCGGCGACGACCTCGGATCGTGTTTCGACGCGGATATTGGCTTTCGTCGCGATCTGCTCGACGAGGTAGGCGGACATGCTTTCCGCGAGGGACGTACCCCGGACGAGCAGTGTCACCGATCGGGCGTGGGTGGAGAAGAAGATGGCGGCCTGGCCCGCCGAGTTGCCGGCGCCGATCAGGAACACATCGTGTCCCTGAGTCAGGCTCGCGTCGCTGCGCGCGGCACCGTAGTAGACACCGGAGCGGACGAATCGGTCGATCGATTCGACGTCCAGGCGGCGCCATTGCACACCGGTGGCGAGGATGACCGCTTTCGGTCGGAGAACGTCGCCGCCGTCGAGACGGACGGTCCGGTCAGCCGGGTCGATGGCTTCCACCCGGCGGGTCACGACGATCTCGGCGCCGAGCCGCTTCGCCTGTTGCAGAGCGCGGTTGGCGAGTTCGTCCCCGGACACGCCGAAGGGGAACCCCGTGTAGTTCTCGATCCGGGTGGAGGTACCGGCCTGCCCGCCCGGGGCGAAGGATTCGATCACCGCGGTCTGCAGGCCCTCCGAGGCGGCATTGACGGCCGCGGTGAGACCCGCCGGGCCGCCGCCGACGATCACGACGTCGTAGTGTTCCCGGCCGGGTGTGACCGTCAGGCCCGCGACGCCGGCGACGGCGCGCATCGTCGGGGCGACGAGCCCTGTCCCGTCCCGCCGCACCACCACGGGATACGGCCCCGCCACGCGGTCGCCATGCCCTGCGAGGGCCACCGCCGCGGGATCGTCCGGATCCAGACGTTGGTAGGGGATCTCGTTGCGGCGCAGGAAACTGTCGCAGCTGTGCACTCCCGCGTCCACGGGCGGCCCGATGACGATCAGCGTCGGCTCGAGCGGTTCCGCGGTGGCGGCGGTGAGCATGTCCATCCGCCGCAACGCGGCAGCGCCGACCGTCGCGGAGATGTGCGGGGCCATCGCGGCGAGCGTGTGGTAGACCTCGACGGTCATCTTCAGTACCCGCGACGGCTCGACGGCCCGCATGCTCGCGGGTAGCGGGGTGCCGAGTGTCATCGGTATCTCGCCGCCCACCTCGCCGGGCAGCCTGACCCCGATGACCTGCTCGACGCCGTTCACCACCTTCGTCAACTCCGTTCTGCCCTCAACGACGATCGCCAGGAACCGGCCCTCGCCCTCGTGGGCTACGTATTCCCCGGCGACCAGGCGGATGTCCTCCACCTCGCCGGCGAGGTAGTCGAGTTCCTTCTCTGTGAGGGCGGACAAGAGGGGGATGGTGACGAGTTCATCGACGCTGAACATGATTGCCTCCTAAAGTCCTTCGCCTGCGACACATCGCGCAGGTGTAGTAAGGAGAAGCATCGGCCGACATCGTCTGCAGCGCATAAGGCATCCGCCTCACATTGCGTGCGTCGGCAGAGGTTCAGCTCGTGTAGCAGTAAGAATCGCTGGACGCGTCGCCCCCCTGGAGCCGGGTCTGGTGAACGCGCAGGCCGCGGAAGTCGTCGCCGTGCGAGAAGAAGCGATTGTCGAGCTGAAGACCTCCCGCGGAGACGTCGGCGTCGACCTTCGCCATCCACGCCCCGACACCGTCCGGGTACAGCGTGTCATCCCATGCGGCGTACAGCGAGTTCGTGACATACACCCGTCGACCGTCGCGGCTGATCTCCACCATCTGCGGTCCACCGCGGAGTGGCAGATCCGGTGCCGCCGGATGGGGCTCGCGCCGGACGATCCCGCCGAGGCGCACCGAGGCAGTCTCCCGCGGACGGAACGGATCACTGACGTCGTATTGCTTCAATTCTCCTGTGCCCCAGCATGAGACGTACAACCACCGGTCGTCGACGGAGAGGTCGATGTCGGTGACCAGCGGCGGCACGGCGCCGAAGGGCTTGAGCAGCTCCGGCAGGTCGTCGGGTTCGGCGGGCTCGGCCGGGATGGTGATGACCTTGTCGACCGACCACTGGGCACCGTCCTTGTGCCACACCCACACCGACGCCGAGAGGTCCTCGGCGCTGATCACCGTGTCGACGAAACCCCATGCCTGGGTCGGGTCGTGGGCCGGGCGCAGCTCGAGCACCATCTGGTGCTCGTCGCCGAGATCGATGCGCTGCAGCAGTTTCCGTTCGGACATGCTCCAGAAATTCAGGTGGTGGCCGAACTTGCGGCCGAGCAGGTCCTCGGGGTTGAGCCCGTTCTCGACCATCGACGGTGTCGCCCACTCGGAGGTGATCACGGTGTCGTAGTTCAGATGCCACCACACGTCATACGCCAGGACCTGCGCTCCCCGCTCCACCTCCCATGGCCCGATGACCGCGAACGTGTCGTGGTCGATCAGGGCGACGCCACCGGGACCGTCGGCTCCGTTGGCACCGCCCAATGCCGACATGAAGATGCCACCGGTTCCGCAGTGCACGGTGTGGGGGCGCGAGTATCCCGCGCCGGCGAGCTCGTCCGCCTCGATGGTGTGCACGACCACCGGGTGACGTGGGTCCGGCTTGGTGTCGAGCACATAGATCCGCGATGAGCGGATGCCGGGCACCAGCAGGTAGCGCCGCTCGAGATGGCCGGCGTGCCCCTCGTGGCACAACGCGCTCGAGCATGCGTTCCAGCCGAAGTGGTGCAGTTCGTTGCCGGCCGTCGGCAGCTCGGCCCAACCCACCACACTGCCGTAGGTCGCGGAGCCCGCCGCGCAGTCGACGACGGCGAGGGCGTCTTTCTTCTGGCCCGACGGGTCGAACGCCGCGACGTAGGCGAGTTGCTCGGGGGCGGCTGTGATGGCGGCGGTGGGACTCCGGTAGAACGTGGGGTCGACGTCAGGCATGTGCGTCCTCCTCGCTCGCGCACGTCCACAAACACGTGACGGTCAGTCGAGCCTGACTTCGATGATCCCCCTGCCTGCGCCCTGCACGACCGATTTGGCCGTTTTCGTTTTCCCCCGCAGGACCCGCCCACCGGATGTCCTCCGATCGGGGGACGCCACATTCGTCCCACCCTGGGTCCAGCCGGTGGATACCCGCGCACCCACGACTGGGGCATTCTTTGATCAACGCCGGAACACACCGGCAGAAGAACTCGAGAAGCGCACCAGCACAGGAGAATTGACGATGAACATGACCCGCATGATCGCCATCCCGGTCCTCTCGGCCGGCATTCTCGGCGGCGCCCTCGGCCTCGCCTGCACCGCCTCCGCCGACGTCGCCACCGACAGCCACTCCGTCGTCGCGGCGGCGTCCGACCGCTGGGCTCCCTCCGGCAAGGACATGAGCAAGAGGGAGCGCAAGCGCGCCGAACGTCAGTACGTCCTCAGCAACCGATGACCCGACCTGCCATCCCGACCGGGCCCCTACCGGGGCCCGGTTGCGTGTCGCCGGCGACATCTTTCGGGAAGAGCACCTTAGGCGCCGGTCGTGCGTGTTTGAATCTCCCCAGTCCTGGCGCGAGCGTCGCCTTCCTGACGACCTGATATGGGGTTCGTGTGCCCCTTCTCCAGTCCAGGCCGGCGAAGGGGGGCACCTGATGCGCAACGAGGCAGGCCGGCGTGCGGTCTTTGGTGGGTTGGCCGCGGCAGCGGGCATCGGTTTGGCGGTCGCATCGGGGAGCGGGGTAGCCGTCGCCGACAACACCGGCTCCGGATCTGCGGATGCGTCGGCATCGGCGGGTTCGGTGTCCCAGGCGTCTGCCGCACCCGGCGCAGCATCGGCTTCCTCCCGTGCGGTTCCGAAGAACCATCCGCGCCGCGGTGGGGCCTCGCGCTCTGCGCGGTCCACGCAGCCGTCCGCGGCGGCAGATGATCAGGCGGAGGACGCTGACACGAGCGCATCCGGCGGCGCCGTGAGCGACAGCCGGCCGGACCATCGTCGGTCCCGCCAGGCGGCGGCTCGGCCCCACGCGGCCGACGACGCCACGAAGACCGCCCTCCGGGAGAGTCACCCGGCCCGAACCACCGCCGCTCACGAGTTCTCCGGCGTGCCAGAGACTTTCACCCCGGCGAAGATTCGTCGATCAGTGTCCGCCGCGGTCAGCGCCGACGAGACTGCGCATTCGGCGGTTCCCGGGTTGACGCGGGCTGCCGCTGTGACCACGCCGGTCACTGCCGACGCCGCGGTCGTGACACCGCCGCGGGATGGGCTCATCCGGAAGGTGGTGGCCGATGTCGTGGCGCTGCTCGGGTCGCCGGGGGCGACGAATCCCGCAGCGCCTGCGCGGTTGCCGGGGCCGTCGGTGCTGGAGATGCTGTTCGCGGGTTCGCGCCGCGCCTCCACGGACAAGGCCGCCACAGCGGAAAGTGACGTGACGACAGGCCAGGACAGCCAGCCCCAGAGCGGCAATCTTCTGGTCAACTCGGGCGCGGAGGTCGGCGACCCGTCGCTGTCTGGATACGCCTCGGTCACCATCCCGGGCTGGACGGTGACGGGTACCCCCACGGTGATCCAATACGGCACCCTCCGTCGTGTGCCCGGCCTGTTCGGAACCAAAGGCCCGACGCTGAGGCCGCACTTCGGGTTCCCCAGCGCGGACCAGGCACCACCCGACAGCGGCACGCAGTTCTTCGGGGGCGGCAACGTCGCCACCTCGACGCTCACCCAGACCGTCGACCTCACCGCCGCGCAGTCCGAAATCGCCACCGGCACCTTGTCCTACGTGTTGAGCGCCGCGCTGGGCGGCGCCCTCTCGGACAGGTCCAACGCGAAGGTGACGGTGACGTTCCTCGACGCCGACGGCGCCGTCCTCGGCAGCGGCAGCATCGGTCCGGTCACGGCATTCAACCGCCGACTCCAGACCGAACTCCAACAACGCCAATTCACCGGGACCGTGCCGGTCGACGCCAGCAGCGCCCAGGTCGTCGTCACCCTGAGCGACCGCAATCCGTGGCTCGGCAACTACAACAACGCCTACGCCGACGACGTGTCGTTCACCGTCGGCACCGCGCTACCCGCGGCCGGGAATCCATCGCCGCCGGACTCCAACGTCGGCTCTCTCGATCACGTGGTGATGGTCTACATGGAGAACCACGGCGTCAACGACATCGTCGGCAGCCGCAACGCTCCCTACATCAACAGCCTCATCAACACCTACGGGTACGCGTCGAACTACTACGCCCTGACCCACCCGAGCGATCCCAATTACTGGCCGATCCTCGGCGGGTCGGACTTCGGGGTGAACTACAACTGCGCGTCCGACTGCTTCGACGCGCCCAACCTGGCCGACGAGATCACGGCAGCGGGCAAGAAATGGGCCGCCTACCAGAACGGCGGCGGGGGCTACAGCGACCCCACCGACCGCACGCCGTTCCTGGCGTTCCACGACATCTTCACCAACCCGGCACTCGTGAACTCGCACATCTTCGACATCTCGCAGATGGCAGGCGATTTCAACAACGGTGATCCGAGCAGCGTCGCGAATTTCGTGTGGTTCAGCGCCGACGAGGCGACCAACATGGAGGGCCCGATCGACAGTCTCGGCGGCATCGCCCGATTCGCCCTGAGCCAGCTCACCACTCACCAGTACAACGTCAAGGCCGGCGATGAGTTCATTGCGCAGCAGATGTCGGTCATCCTCGATTCCGAGCTGTGGAATTCGAGCGAGAAGACCGCGGTCTTCTTGACGTTCGACGAGGACTACAACAACATCTCCTGGGGGATCGGCAACGAGGGCAATCATGTGGTGATGGTCGTGATCCCGAACCAGGCCGCCATCGACGCGGGTATGCGCGGCGGCGCGTTCACGGCCACCGACTACTACAACCACTACAGCTTGCAGCGCACCATCGAAGACTCACTGGGCGTCGGTCCGTTGACCAACAACGACGAATACGCTCAGCCGATGAACGAGTTCTGGAATGTGACCCCGCCGGTATCCGGGTAGACCCTGCCGGTCACCGGCATCGAATCCAGAAGTTCTGGCAGAACATCCCGACGCCACCCCATCTCTCGACGGGGCCACCCTCGTCGTTCGGGGTCACCCCCAGGGCCGGCGTCGAGGTGATCAGCTGATCGATCACCGGTGCCGGCGGTGGGGGATTCGGCTGCGCGCCGGCCACACCCGCGCCGCCGCCGACAGCCACTGCGCTCAGGCCGCCGAACAGCAGGGTCGCCGCGTGGATTCGGAGTCGCATCACGTGTTCCTTCGAGCCGATGTCGCGTTCGCTGTCGCCACGATATGTCGTTCCGATCCCGATGCACAGGGAAACTGCGGCGTCACGCATTCTTTCGTCGCATGCAATAACTATCCGGAAACTATCCGGACTCCCGGTCGCAGGCCCGTCACGAAGTCACAACAATGTCGAGTTCTTTACCGACAGAGTCTCGCGGCGCCATTCCGCTGACGCTTACGGTAGCCGCCGTGACACCGATGACCGAGGTCTTGCGGCGCGCGGAGGTTCTGGCCGCCTGCCTGCTGATCCCGGTCTCGCTCGCCTCCCCGGCGGGTGCCCAACCCGGCGCCGCTCCCGGGGTGGCGACGGTGGCCGATACGCAGGTTCCCGCCGGGGCCACGCAGACCGTCACCACACCCGACGGGTGGACGCTGACGCTCGGGGGCACGAACGAGTCCCAGGTTCCGGTGGCGCCGTTGACGACCGCCGTCTCGTCGCGCGAGTACCTGGCCAGCGGAACATTCATGGGCTCACTGGTCGGGCCCGGGGAACCGCGAGGAATCCTGGAAGTCGGCTACGAGATCGGCTGCGGGATCGACATGAGCACCTCGAACGGCGTGACAATGGCGGGCAGCTCGGGTGTCACACCGTCGCTGGGGGTGTCGGGACCGCTGGGCGCACTGCCCACGGCCGTTCTTCCGGTCGTCTCGACGCCGGTCAACGGGGTGCTCACGGTCGGTCTGAAGCCGGGCGTCATCATCGTGGTGCCGGTGGACAAGAAGGACTTCAAGAGCCCCAACCCGTGGATCATGATCAGCAACTTCCACGTCAAGATCGACGGCTGTGTGGGCCAGTCGTTCATCCGCTCGTACGCGACGTTGACGCGGCAGACGGATCAGTCCGACGTGGTGCTCTCCTATGTCGGCGTCACCAAGGTCGTCTGAGCGAAGCGCTCGACCGCCGACGCTCATCCCTCGCTCGACAGCAGAGGACCGAGCGGCCCGAGATCGATGTTGAGGTCCTCGGGCTCGAGGCCGAAATGCTCGCGCAGCTCCGTCATCTTCTCTTCCAGGAGCATCAGGGTGGTCCCGATCCGCTCGATCTGTTCGTCGGTCAGGTCACCGCGGTCGACGCGTCGAATGGCCTGCCGCTCCATGAGCTGACGCAACAGTTCCACCAGAGTCAGCACCAGGCTCACCAGACCCCGTTCGACGCTTTCCGGGTCGGCGTCGACGCGGTGCCTCCGCGCGGGGACGGCGTCGTCGTCGGGACGTCCGGTCACCGTCGGCCGTCCGCCGTGACGTCCGGTAACAGTGGTCCGACCGACGAGATCAACGTGCGCAACGAGATCACGACGAGGTCGACGTCGGCGATGGACAACGTGATGTCGCCGGTGATCACGACACCACCGGCGAGTACGCGGTCGAGGAGATCGACCAGAGCGACATTCCGGTTGTTGTCGGCCGGCAGCATCTCGGCCATCACGCCACCACGTCTCCGGCGAACGAATAGGGCGGCCAGGGGCCGGTGGTCTCCAGTTCGATCCCCGGCGTGTCTGCGCCGACGGCGGCCACGGTGGCGGTGAACTGGTCGATCGTCGTGGTGTCCACCAGGTAGGTGCCGTTGAGCACCGTCCAGTCCTTCCGGCCCGACAGCCGCTGATCGCCGGCCGGCTTCCGTTTCCCGTCGACGGCGTGCTGCAGCAGGAGTGCGTGGATACGGTCGGCGTGGCCGGCCGCGAGGCGGAACGCGTCGTCATCGTCGGCCAGGGCCCGCCGCCTGCGCATGAGATACGCGGTGCCGGACATCTTCTCGCCCGCCGCGACGTCAGCGTTCTGCTGACCTTTCAGGCCTCGTGGGTCCGCATATGCTTTGACGCCCATCTCCACGCGCCCTGTCACCCGTTCGAGTGCGGCGCGGAAATCAGCTCGGCGCGCTGCGAGGAGTTGGCGCACCCGTTCGTCGTCGAGGTACACCGTCGCCATCCGCATGGGCACGACCGGCCCCGACCGCGCGAGAGCCGAGATCACGGCGTCGTGAGCTCGCGCCGTCGCCGCCAACCAGTCGAGGTTCTCGAGGTTGCGACGCAAGCCTTCCTCGCCGAACTCGTCGAGCCCCACGGTTCCGACCACGGCGGTGAGCCCGGCATTCGCGACCGTTCGGACGGGTTCACCGGACACTCCATGCAGGCCGGCGAGATCGGGCTCGGCCGCGTCGCCCGCGACCACCGCGTACGTCCACACTCCGTCAGTCGGCATCCTCGTGCTCCACGGCTCGGTCGGTCACCACCTGTCGCTGCCCGTTCCGCGACTCGAGCTCGTGGACCCGATGGCGCAACTGCTCGTTCTCGAGCTGGAGCTTGGCGCTGTCACCCGAGAGCCATGGATCGCTCTCCCACCAGTTGATTCCGGCTTCCTTGGCCGTCTCCAGAGAGGCGATCACCAGTCGCAGTTTGATGGTCAGCAGTTCGATGTCGAGAAGATTGACGCGGATGTCGCCGGCGATGACGATTCCGGTGTCGAGCACCCGCTCGAGGATGTCCGCGAGATTCGTCGACCCACCGCCGGACACCGCCGAGCCGCCGACTCGCTGCACGGCGGAGAAGTCGTCGTTCGGGGTGATCGTCACAGTGCGCTGCTCCCGTCGCTGGTCTGGCCGCGCATGAAGCGGCGGGTCCGCCTGTAGGACAGGAGTTCTCCGCTGAAGTCGATCTCCACTTCGTACAGCGCCAGAATGTCGGCCAACGAAGGTATGCGCCGGTCCTCCACCATCTCGACCTCGATGATCCAGCCGCCGTCGTCGGTCGGTGTCGCCGACGTCATCCGCACCGGTTCACTGCCGGCCATCTCGGTGGCGTACTCGCGGACCAGCGCGACGGCCTCGCGTGCCGTCAACGGCTCTCCGGGCTCCGGGTCGGGCGCCGACCTCGGGCGGGTGCGCTGGGCCATCGTCCTCACCCCGTTTCAGGTGGCGACTGCGCCGGCGCCGCGGGAGTCACCCTCGCCTGGAGGATCTGCTGCTGAGCCTCGTGTTCATCTTCGGGCGTGATCTCGCCGCGCTCGCGTGCTTCCTCGAGCGCTTCGAGTTGCCGCCGTGTGTTGGCGGGGTTGTTCATTTCCTGTTCGACCTGCCGCTGGATGACTTCGGCCAGAGCGACCACACCGCGCACGGGGGCCAGTGGCAGCATCGCTATGCCGGAGAGCAGACCCATGTCATCCCGCCGGATTCGTGGTGACGACGAAATCGTACGGCGCCAGAGGACCGAGCAACCGCCATTCGATCAGGTCACCCCAGTCCGACCGCAACCGGTCCAGGACCTTCTTGATCTCTTCCTGGCGGGCGACTTCGGTCAGCAGCGCGAGCGCTACCGCGTCCCATTCGTGCGTGGGTTCCCGAGGATTCACATGCTCGGCCAGATCGCCGAGTTCCTCGACCACTGTCTGGGTGTGGGCCTGGCGCTGCTGCTCGACGGCGTTCGCGATGAGCTCACCGAGAGCGATCTGTGAATTGCGCGACGCGTCCTCGGGCAAGTTGTGGATGTCGTCTCGGAGCGCAGCCGCCTGGGCGTTCTCCGAGAGCAGACGGGAGAGGAACGCTTGCTCGTCGTACCGGCCTTTGATGATGAATTCGGCACAGCCTTCGAGGGTTTCGAGCGCCTGTGCGAATTCGTCGTGATGGCCGCGGAGCAGCTCCTCTGCCACCGAGTCGATATCCGTCATCACCGCACCGAACCGCAACGGCAGGACGGGCGCCACTTTGGCCGTACCGTCGAGGAGTTGCGCATGAGCCTGCAGGTCCTGCGGCCTGCCCAACGCCTGGTCCAGCGACACAGTGCTCACCAAAGCCGCGATGTCGCCCTCACGAACGACGTCGACCTCCGCCGGCGGCTCGCCGACGCCCTTCGCGTGCTCCTGGACCTCCACGTCTCCCGGAACGACGCCGTAGACGTAGACCCCCGTGCCGGCCTTCGTGTCGTCGGGACGGACGTCCGTCCCCGCTGACGAGCTCATCGGTCCTCCCGTTGGCTGCGAACCTTCTTGCGTTGCGGCTGTTGCTGATTGAGCATGTCGCCGAGCTTCTCACCGGCAGCGTCGAGTACGCCCTGCGTCTTGCTCTTGGCGGCACCGGACGTGACCTCGTTGACCAGTTCCGGCAGCCCGGCTTTGGGATCTTCCTCCGCGATATTGAGGCGGTTGACCGCCTGAGCGAACCGTAGATAGGTGTCGACGCTCGCCACCACGACCCGCGCGTCGATCGATATCAGCTCGATGCCGACGAGCGAGAGCCGGACGTAGGCGTCGATGACCAAGCCCTTGTCCAGGATCGTGTCGATCACATCGGCCAGACTGCTCGAACTCGGCCCTGCCGCAGGGTTGCTCGCCCCGCCCGACGGTTGGATGGCGGTCGTCATGCTTGGCTCCTTGACTTCGTGGCGGTCCGACGGCGGCCGGACCCTTCGGTGGTGGATGCTGTTCTCCGGGAACCGGCTCGGCCCACCCTCCGGCGGGCGCCCGTGCGCCGTTGGCCTGTGGCGCGCTCCGGCTCGTCGTCGTCGTCATCTGCTGCAGATACATCGGACCCGTCGTCCTCGTCATCCGGTGTTGACGCATCGGTCTCGTCATCTGTGCCGGACTCCGGCTCGGTCACCTCGCCGTCATGGATTTCGCCGAGCCATCCCTCCACGTCGTCGGGGTGAAGAAGGGTCTGCGTCATCAGATTGCGTTGGAAGTGTTTGAGCTCCAGTCGAACTCGACGGCCTTGCGCTCGCCAGAGGTTTCCGGTGCGCTCGAAGAGACCCTGCGGGTGGTATTCGAGCACCACCACGACGCGCGTCAGGTTCGGTGCCAGCTCGTGGAACGTGATGGCTCCGTCGACGTAACCCTTGTCGCCCTTGGAGCGCCACACGATCCGGTCATTGGGGACCTGCTCGACGATGGTCGATTCCCAGCTGCGGTGTGACCAGAAGACCTGCGCCTTCCAGCGCAGCTTCTCCTCGGAGACCTGTTCGACCTGTTCCAGCTTCTTCATGAACTTCGGCCACTCGGAGAACTCCGTCCACTGGCGGTACACCAGGTCCACGGGGGCACCGACGTCGATGTGTTCGACGATGTTGGTGACCTTGAGCTTCTTGCCGCCACCGCCCTTGCCCTTGCCGCCGAACAGCGCCCCGGCGGCGTTGCTCACCGTGTCCTTGACCTTGTCACCGGCAGTCGACAGGCCCTTTTTCGCGATCGACTTGACCGGCGATGTGACGTCATCCAATCCCGTGACCGCGGACAGCAGTCCCTTGCCGCCGCCGTTCGCGGCGTAGTCGGTCAGCCTCTCGGTGGTACCGCCCAGACGATCCGACAGCGACGACACCGCGCGGTTGGTCACCGTGCCGGCCAGTTGCTGCAGGGATGACTGCAGCGGTCCTGACGGTGTTGCTTCGCGGGCACCGCCGGCGTCTTTGGGTGCTCCCTTGACTGTCTGCGTCATCGTTCTCACCGTCCTTGCCGGGTAGTGGACCGTGTTGCTGTCCTTCGCGGCGTTCGCGCTGCTGCCTTCTGTGGTGCACCTGACCGGCGGGCTGGGCGGCGACGCCGTGTCACGGGCGGTTCGGGCTCTTCCTCCGGCTCGTTGTCGAGTTCCTCGTCGAAATCCTCGCCATCGTCGACGTCGTCATCGAAGTCGTCGTCAACGTCATCGGCACCTTGGCCCTCCGAGTCGACGTCGAGCGGCTCCTCCTCGTCATCGGCCTCTGGTTCCATACCGACGTCCTCGTCGTAGTCATCGGCCGCTCTACCGCGTCTTCTCGACCGGCGACCGCGTCCGGTCGCTGCACCCCCGATGTCGCCCACGGCACCGCCGATGTCGCCGACCGCGCCGCCGATGTCGCCGACCGCGCCGCCGACGTCGCCGACCGCACCGCCGACGTCGCCGAGCGTCTCGTCGACGCCGACGGCGGAGGTGACGCCTTGCAGCCGGTTGTTGAGGGCGTCCACCTGGCTGACGGCGGCCGAGATCGCGGCGGCTTTACCTGCGGTGAGCAACTCGCCACGCAGCTGCTCGGTCAGCTGGCTGAGATCGGTTGAGGCGCTGAGTGATTTGACTCCGTATGCGACAAGATCGCTCGGGTGGGTCGGGAACTTCCCGGTGATGCCGGCGCCCGCCAGCATGAGCGCCCACCGCATCTTGCGGGTGCGGCCCAGTAAGTACCCCGTTCCTACGCCTGCTGCCAATGCGACTTTTCCAGTTGACATGTCGCGATCTCCTTCGTCTCTGCGCACGTCGCTTCCACTGGGCGACGCTGAGGAAATAGGTTCGATGGATTTCCGATGTCGCCCGTGCTGACGGCGGATTACCCCTTGTGTTGAGGGGCGAATCGGAAACGCCAGAAAATTTGACGCGATATTTCCAGCGACTGTAGAACGATGTGACGGGACGTCAGAGAAAAGATTGCTGTAGACAGCATCAGCGCATTTCAGAGGTATGAAGTAGATCGCTAGAGGAAAGTTTGGAGCGTTTCATCAGTAATTTTCCCCACGTGAGCTAACCCCAAGCAGAAATTGTCGGAAAATAATTAGCGCAGCGAATACTTGCGCCTATCACAATCGTCGAAATAAGCTGTGGTTGCGTCGTATTGCTCACGTCATAAAGTGAGGAATTTCCGAGGTTCCGTTATTCGAGGGAATGTCACCCGTCTGGCACCCTGTGTTGCCGCGTCGACTCGCGTGCGATCCAGAGTCGGCGCGGGGCCGTCAGAACACCTGCTCGGGTGGAAATGCGACGGAAGCGCAGCCGCACTGCAACGGCGATCTTTGCTCATATTCGTCTGCGGCTCGAGCCCTCAGGACTCTCCAACGGTCGAGGACCCGCTGATCACGTTGTCCGGCTGCAGGTTCCATCGCACAGAGGACGCCGCCGGTCTCGGTGGTGAGCGCGATGAGCATTTCGCTCAGGGGGATAACCACGGACGACGATCTCGACATGGTGACACCACGGGTCCGCCGGAATGCCGTCG
Source organism: Mycolicibacterium chubuense NBB4 (assembly GCF_000266905.1). Next base: position 729,727 of record NC_018027.1, read on the forward strand.
GTGCGGCGCCCGCCTGAGGGGATCCCAGTCGTTTTGCCCAGCACCGAAAGTGCAAACAGTCGGCGGATTCGCCCGCCGCAGGCGTCGCGGACCAGCAGCGATCGGGATCGGTCAGAAGGCGTCCACCCGAAAGAACCAGCGCACGCGTAAATGTCCAGCGTGGGGGCGATGCGGGGAACATGTTCTAGCCGGCAAACACACGCGTCGCGGCCTCCGCCGAGCGGCAGAGCGGTGAAACCCACCGCGACAGCACATTTCGCTTTGAACGGACCCGAAACGGGGAACTCCTGCGTCCTGAGAGCCGACCCGGGTGGGTCGCACGAAGAGAGGTCGTGACGCGATGAGCAATGCCGACAAGATCAGAAACGCGGTGCAGAGTCTGTCGGGTAGAGCGAAGAGGATCACCGGGCGTGCCACCGGCGATCAACGTCTGGAGGACCAAGGCTGGGCCGACCAGACGAAGGCCGACTTCAAGCAGCGGGCAGAGAAGCTCAAGGACGCCTTCCGCCGCCGGTGACAGGGTCGGCCACCGGACGTGCCGAGCCGTCGCGCCGCGGGCTCGAACCTGCGGCGCGCGCCGGTGCCACCTCCGTCTAAGAGATGTGCATCAGGTCGCCGGACAGAGTGAGCAGGCGCCGTCCCAGCTTCATCACGGGTATCCCGAGCGGAAGCAGGAGTACGGTCACGCACAGCACCAATCCGAGGAGCCAGATCACCGCGGCGAGAATCCCCAGAACCACGCCGAGTACGGCTCCGAGGATTCCGAGCACCACACCGAGTAGGCCATTCAACGCCTTCATGATGACCTCCTTGTCTCTTCGGGTACCCGTGCCCGCCGGGTTGATTCACCCTTCGGGATCGCGAATCCCAAGGCACGCAGCACAGTGACACGCCGCCGGGCAACACGACGGCGACACAGATTGCTGTCGAGGCCCGCCAGCAACCTTCACGATGTACTGTTTGTCCTCCTGTTGGCTCCGTCCCTAGCGAGGCAGCGTTCACCGTGAGACTGATCCTTGAATTGCTCCGTCCGTATCGGTGGCTGGTGGCGGGCATCTTCGCCGTCCTGCTCGTCCAGATCGCGATGGGCCTCGCCGCACCGTGGCCGTTGAAGGTCGTTCTGGACAGCGTGGTCGGCGACCACCCGCTGCCGCCGTGGCTGCACGGGCTGCTTCAGCCGATCCTGGGCGGGGAGAGCCGGATGCACATCGCCGGGCTCGCGGCGATCATGGTCATCGTCATCGCGGTGATCGCCGCCATCGCGACGTATGTGGCCAACTACCTCACCGAGACGGTCGGGCAGCGCGTCGGCAACGACCTGCGCACCCGCGCCTACCACCACCTGCAGCAACTCTCGCTGAGCTACTTCGACACCCACCGCGTTGGGCCCATCCTGTCGACCCTCACCGACGACGTCGACACCATCCAGGACTTCGCGTCCGCGTCGACGCTGGGCATCGCGACCGATCTGCTGACGATCCTCGGCATGCTCGGTCTGATGCTGTGGCTGCAGTGGGATTTCACGCTGGTCGCGCTTGCGGTCGCGCCGCTGCTGCTGCTGTTCGTCTCCCGCATCCGCAAGGCGGTCAAGGCGGCGACGCACGAAGTGCGCCAACGCGAATCGGACATCGTCGCGGTCGCAGAGGAGGGTCTGCAGTCCATCCGCGTGGTCAAAGCGTTCGACCGCGAGGATCACCAGGAACGGCAGCTGGCGCTCGTCGGCCAGCAGGCCGTCGACGCGGCGCTCAACGCGCGGCGGGTGAAGTCGGTGGTGTCGCCGATCGTCGCCGTGGTCGTCGCGGCCTGCACCGCCCTGGTGCTGTGGCGCGGCTCGGCCCTCATCCTCGCCGGCGCGATGACCGCGGGCACGCTGACGGTGTTCATCAGCTACCTGGCGTCGTTCTTCAAGCCCGTGCAGGACCTGGCGAAGCTGACCAACACGATCGCGATGGCCGCCGTCGGGGTGGACCGCGTCGCCGCGCTGCTGGATGCGGAGACCGGCATCGAAGAGAAGGCCGACGCCGTCGACGCCCAACGCATCAGGGGCGCACTGAAATTCGAGAAGGTGGCGTTCAGCTACGACGGCGCCAAGCCGGTGCTGCGCGACGTCACCTTCGACGTCGAGCCGGGCCAGCTCGTCGGCATCGTCGGGCACACCGGCAGCGGCAAGTCCAGTCTGGTCAGCCTGATCCCGCGGTTCTACGACCCGAGCGTGGGCGCGGTGCGGATCGACGGCGTCGACCTGCGCGACTACAAGCTGCACGAACTGCGGCAGCAGATCGGCTACGTGCTTCAGGACACGGTGCTGTTCCGCGGGACCGTGCGCGACAACATCGCCTTCGGCCGGCCCGACGCCAGCCACGACGAGATCGTCGACGCGGCGAAACTCGCCAACGCCCACGAGTTCATCTCGGACATGCCGCAGGGCTACGACAGCGCCGTGGGTGAGCGGGGCATGACGCTGTCGGGCGGACAGCGGCAGCGCATCGGCATCGCCCGCGCGCTGATCCGTGACAGCCCGATCCTCATCCTCGACGAGCCGACGGCCGCGCTCGACGCGCAATCCGAACATCTGGTGATGTCGGCGCTGCAGCGGCTGATGGCCGACCGCACCGTGATCACGATCGCGCACAGGCTCAGCACCATTCGCGACGCGGACAAGATCGTGGTGCTCGAGGAGGGACGCGTAGTCGAGCAGGGCACGCACCAGGAGCTGCTGACCTTCGGTGGCACGTACGCTGACCTGCACCGCATCCAGTACGAGAACGAGGCGCCGTGACGCGATCACTGATCATCCTGCCCGATGATTCGGCGCAGCCCGTTCTCGATGCGATCCACGGGGCGACGCGGTCGATCCGGATCAAGATGTTCGCATTCAGCCATCGCCCGCTTCTGGATGCGGTCGTCGGCGCGCACCACCGCGGCGTCACGGTGAAGGTCATGCTGAACCCGGTGCGGCGCGACGGTGAGACCGACAACGACGGCGCACGGGACCTGTTGGCGCAGTTCGGCATCGAGGTCACCGAGAGCAGCCCCGCGTTCGGCCTGACGCACGAGAAGTCGATGGTGGTCGACGACGAGTACGCGTTCGTGGAATCACTCAACTGGACCGTCGAGAACTTCACCGAGACACGCGATTACGCGGTCGTGACGCCGAGCGCCCGCGAGGTCGAAGAGATCACCGAGTGCTTCGAAGCGGACTGGGCCCGAGAGGCATTCCAACCCGGAGGAGGCGCCTCACTGATCTGGTGTCCGACGAACGGCCGCACGCGCATCGCGGAGTTCATCGATCGTGCCGAGAAGTCCCTGTTCGTGCAGAACGAGCGCTACCAGGATCCGGTGATCATCGAGCGATTGGTCCGCGCGGCCCGGCGTGGCGTGAAGGTCCACGTGATGGCGCGCGCACCGCATCACCTCAAGGCCGACAAGCTGTTGGAAGGCGTCAGCGGGCTGCGCATCCTCGACGACGTCGGCATCAAGATCCACCGGCTCAAGCACCTGAAACTGCACGCCAAAATGATCCTGGCCGACCACGAGCGGGCCATCGTCGGCTCGATCAACCTGTCGCCGGGCAGCTTCGACCACCGCCGCGAACTCGCCATCGAGGTCGACGACCGCCACATCATGAAGCGCCTCACCGAGGTCGCCCATCACGACTGGAAGCATTCGGCGCCCATGGATCTCAGCGATGCGGCGCTGCTGGCGGATCTGGCCGGCCGGGACCGGCGCGAGGTGGATCAGCTCGCGTTGCACGACCCCGACGAGTGAGCGGGGGCTAGCCGTTCGCCGCGGATGTCGCCTCCAGCCGCACCCGGTCGACGTGCTCGGCTCCGGCCGGAACGAGCAACACGGGCACCGCGGTGTGTGCGACCACGGCGGCTGTGACACTGCCCTGCAGATGGCCCAGCAGTCCGCTGCGCCGGTGCGGCCCCAGCACGATCAGGCTCGCGTCGTGTTGGTCGGCGGCGCCGACGATGCCCTTCCACGTCGGCGTGGCCTCCACGGCGACGCTGCACGCACGGAATCCCGCGGCGTCGGCGAGCGAGGCGCCGTGGGCGGCGGTCCGTTCGGCGGCGAGGCGGACCTCGCTGGCCCGGTCGGCGTCGAAGTGTGGCTCGGCGACGGGCGTGAACCCCACATCGACGGGCTGCCACACGCAGACCACGACCGCGTCGCGGCCGGCCGCGAGGTGGTCTCCGGCCCGGGTGATCGCGGCGGCCGCCAGCTCCGATCCGTCGTAGCCGAACAGCACCGGCCCTTCGACGCCTGGCGCCACCGGCACCCGCCGCGACGCCGGGGCGGACGATCCGACGGTCGCTCGCGGCACGGGCAGGCTGCGCCGCAGACGAGCCAGCAACGGCGGCGAGTACCACGCCGGAGAGTCGCCGTCGAGGAACTCGTCGAGGTCGGGCTTCTGCGGCCGGGCGCCGCTGAGGACGTAGACGGCCACGCCGAACACCGCACCGCCGATCGCCAGCCCGAAGCCGACCCAGAGCGCGATGCCGGTGCCCTCGACCAGGTCGTCCGACACACGCGTGGCCAGGTGGGCGAAGATCGGCGCCACCATGAACGCCGCGACCGCACGCAGCAGCTCTATGATCGCGAACACCCGCTGCAGACTGTTGGACTGCAGCGAGAAACCCGCGACGAACAGCGCGGGCGCAACGGTGGCGCCCAGCGCCAGGCCGGTGAGCGCCGACCCCAGCAAGGCCAGACCCTCGTTCGCCGGGAGGGCGAGCCGGAACACGAAGATCCCTGCGGCCAGCAGGGCCATACCGACCAGCGGCAGGTAGTGCATCGCCCGCCGCGAGATGACGAACCCGAAGACGACGGCCATGACGATGGCGCCGCCCAGTTCGGGCAGGTAGAGCAGGCCGACCTGCACCGGGCTGAAGGACTGCAGGAACACCGTCGCCGTCAGCGCGGTCGCCGCCACCGACGCCGCCGCGGCGAACAGCGCGACGCCCACACCGGCGACCGGGATCGCGCTCGTCAGCATCGTGCGGATGGTCAGCAGCGGGCGGCGGGCCCGGAACTGATAGACGATCAGCACCACGATCAGGGCCAGGCCGCCGAGCATCGGGACCGTCACCGCGACGTCGGAGAATTCGTGGCTGGTGAGCTGGGCGGCTCCCACGAACGCCGCGGTACAGCCGACCGTCGCCAACGCGATCGCGGGCAGGTCGCGGGGCGCGTCGAGATCGGCCGCGGGTGCGTCGTCGAACGTCAGTGCCGCGAGGACCAGCGCCGAGAGCGCGATCAGAGCCACGATCCAGAACAGCGGCCGCCAGGCGCCCGCCTCGGCCTGAGCGCCGCCGATGAACGGCCCGAGCGCGACCGCGCCGAAGACGCACATGTTCATGATCACGGCGGTGTTGCGGAGCTTGTCGCGGGGGAAGCCGATGGTCAGCGGCGGGGCAGCGGCGATCAGCAGCATGCTCGTCGCCAGGCCCTGCAGGACGTGGCCGACGATGAACGTCGGTCCGTTCGGCGCGGCGGCGGCGATCACCGAGCCGACGACGAGCACCACGGCGTAGGCGACGAGCATCCGGCGTTGCGGCAGATGCTGGGCGAATTGCACCGCCAGCACGGTGCCGACCGCGTACGCCGCGTTGCCCAACCCGGAGCTCAGCGTCATCGCCTGCGCAGTCATGTGCAGCTGCTCGGTGATGACGGGCACCAGCGGGTCGATCGCCGCCGAGAGCGCCAGGTAGGGGATCAGCGCCAGGGTGACCATCGCGGCCACCGCGGGATACCTTCCGGCGAGGGGGCCTTGGCGCATCAGAGGCGCCCGTCGGCGTCTGTGGGATTTCGCGGGTGTGGAGGGGGACAAGGCACGTGCGACGCCAACCACGGCCCGACGCGAGTCATTCCCGCCGCTGGGCAGTTCACAGGTAACCCGAAGGTTCGGCTCTTTGCCGTCGTCAACGGCTCGCCGTCCGTCTCGGGCGTGGTTCCGCGACCGCAGCAAATTTGCTCCCGTAGACTTCGAGCGGCTCGAGGCGCCCCGCCCCAGGGGTTCCGGGTGTGAGGGGGTTCGTCATGGCGCAGCATCGGGAATCGGCGCGAGGCAGGCATCGCGCGCAGCGGATTCGTCGGAGGCAACGGGACGTGACTCCGCGCCAGGCCGGGGCCGGGCGCCGGTCGACGGCGGTCAAGGCCACGGCGTGTGCGTTCGGCGTCGCGTCGATGGCGGTCGCCGGCGCCGCCCTGATCGGCGCCGCGCCGACCCTGACGGCCAGTCCGCAGCTGCTCGCGACACTGCACTACCTGCGGGGCACGAACATCGGCTGGATACCGACCCAGCAGCAGTACGAGGACTTCATCGGCGTCGCACTCGACGGCACCGGCACCCCCGCGCCGGACGCGCCTTACGAGGAGGTGCCCTACAACGCGGGCTTCCGCCCGTTCTCGCACGGCGGGTTCAAGGACCTGACGTTCGACCAGTCCGTCGCCCAGGGTGTGCAGAATCTCGAGGCCCAGCAGCCCGCGGCCGGTGACCTCATCTTCGGCTTCTCCCAAGGCGCTGTCGTGGCGTCGCAGTACAAGAAGACGCACACAGGCAACACGTACGTCCTCGTGGAGAACCCGAGCCGTCCCAACGGCGGCGTGATGGAGCGCTTCCAAGGACTGACCATCCCGTTCCTGGGCGTCACCTTCAGCGGTGCGACGCCGAACAACGGTGTCGACGGAGCCCCGGGAGACCCGACCATCGACATCGCCCGCCAGTACGACGGATGGGCCGATTTCCCGACCTACCTGTGGAACCCGCTGGCCGTCGCCAACGCGGTGGCGGGGATGGTGTTGGTGCACGGCAACACCCAGACGGAGCTCACCGCGGCCGACCTCGCCGCGGCGCAGGCGGCCGGCAGTGACTACTACCAGCACGACGCCGCCTCCAACACCACCTACTACCTGATCAAGACCTACCCCGTCCCGTTGTTGATCCCGCTGGAGCACATCCTGCCCGCACCGGTCATCGCTGCGCTCGACAAGCCGCTGCGCGACATCATCGAGACCGCGTATGACAGAAGCGATTACAGCAAGCCGACGCGCGCCACGTTCTTCCCGCGGGTCAAGCCGGCCCCGCAGACCGAGACCGTCGACGCCGCCACGAGCGCGCCGGTGGCGGCGGACCCGGTCGCCGGCACGCACAGCCTTGTCGCGCAGAAGACCACGACGCAGAAGACCACGACGCAGAAGAGCGAGGTCCAGGAGACCGCTGTGCAGAAGACGGCGGCGAAGCCAGCCGAGGAGGCACCTTCGGACGGGGCTGCGCAGGAGCAGTCGGCATCCGATGACGCCCCGAGCGCCCGGCTCCGTCCGACGACGCGCGAACGCCGGCACGACGTGTCGACGCCGCAGGACGAGCAGACGAACCGGTCATCGAAATCCGCTGCGTCGCAAGTCAAAAGCGATGACGACGGCAGCGGCGGCGCCGGTGGTGGCGGCGACGAGCCGTCGAGCCGCGCCCGTGGTGAACGCTCCTCCGGGGCGACCGACTCGGGAACCGCTGCACGCAAGACCGGTAGCGCCGCCTGACAGCCGCGGCCGGCGCGGTGCGGTGGCGAACTCACGGGCACAGCTCGCAACCGGCGGGGGTCCTTGCGTTCGATCGCATCGGCGAAATCAGGGGTGGTACCAGGTTTACGCAGGCCGAAGATGGGTACGGTTCCAGGCAAACTGCGCGCAGACGTACAGATTCAGCAAACCTAGTTGCCGGTTTTTTCGCTTTGTGGACAGTTGCTGGGGCGGAGGCGCCGTCCTCATCGCTATGATACGAAAACCGCCCACATACTGTGCAAAGGCGTCCAGATTCGCTGACGCCGACGACAATATCCATCGCCTCGGCGAGACCGCAAACGGACAAACGTGCGCTAACCCGGAAATCTAGCAACTCTTTGCGGGTAGCAAGCATTAGCTCTGCGAAGGTGTGACAGAAGCTGTTGGCTGCGCCACACTTGAGTTCGCGTACCGAGGGGGTGCGAGCGTCGGGGAGAGCCTTCGGGGGTGGGTATGTCGACGGAGCTGACGAAGTCAACACAGGTCTTGGCAAATCCGGGGGACGGGCGGTTGCCGTCCGACTGGGCGCCTGTGCCGGTACGCCGCAGAGTCCAAGTGAGCGGGGCGGTCAGGGCGACCGAGTGCGTGTACCGGCGCCCGGCCGCGGCGAGTCCCTTCAGGCAGGGCCTCCGCGAGAGCGCGGCATGGCCGGCTGCCGCGGGCTGGGAGTCGCCGCCGATCGTGGATCTGGGAGCCGCTTGCGTCGAATCGCTACCCGACGAGCTCATGGTGGCGCCGGAGCGCAAGGTCTTGATCGTCGACGACTGCAAGCTGAACCGGGAGAACCTCGCCACGGTGTTCACCGACCACGGTGGTGCCGCTCCGGCCGTCGCCTGGGATCTGCCGTCGTTGTTCGCCGCCCTCACCGCGACGCGTGCGAGCCTGATCCTGCTCAACATAAACACGCGAGACAGCGCGATGCTGCTGCAGGCGATCTTCGAGATCAACCCGGGTCACAAGGTGATCGTGATGGGCATGGCCGAGGACGACGACGAAGGGATCGTCGCGTGTGCGGAGGCCGGGGTTGCCGGCTACCACCTACGCAACGAATCGCTCGAGGACCTGCTGGCGCTGATGGGCAGGGTTGCTGACGGCGAGTCGCTCTGTTCGCCAAGGGTTTCGGCGATCCTGCTGCGCCGGCTTTCGACACTCGCCGCCCAGCGCGAGCCCACCACCAAGGAACTGGTTCTCACGGCGCGCGAGGTCCAGATCCTGCGCATGCTGGAGATGGGCCTGTCGAACCGGGAGATCGCCGACCGGCTGTGTATCGCGATCCACACGGTGAAGAACCATGTGCACAGCGTCCTGCGCAAGCTCGGGGTCAGTAACCGCACCGAGGCCGCAGCGCGTTTCCGCACAGTGAGATTCACCGAAGTCGAATCCGAGGACTAGTACCGGTCCGGTCCGAATTTGGCTCCGATTGCCCATATACCCAACCGGATCCACAGCGGATAGTAAGGCCATGATGGTCAGCCGGTTAGCTCGGATCTGGCTCAGGCCGTCGCCCAGGCATATTGGGGTCCACCGGTGCGGCGCATCGGCAGAACCTGCCGACCGGCACCGCAAAAGCATTGCCGGAGGCGCGGTTCGACGATCCCGGGCATTCGGTGACAACAGGGGGTTGCGGGCATGGGGCATTCACTTCATCTCGCCGCGGTCGACGCAGATCGTCGCGGAACCGGTTTCCCCGTCACCGGTATCGACACCTGTCGCGGTGTGGTCCAGCCCGAGCTCGGGCGGCGAATCTCGTCGCCCGAGCACTGGCCGTTGCCCGGCAACGTCGGCAGTCATGCGTCGCGCGCTGCGGGCCTCGGCTGTGGCTACCCGGGCACCGACGGTGTTCGGCCGCAAGGGACTTTGCCGCATACCGCCGTGACGGCACCCGTCCGGGAGGGGCCGGGAAAATGAACGTCGACACCGAAGCAGTGCCGTTCCTCGATCTCGCCTCGATCAACACGATCCTGCAGCACGACTACGACGTCGCGTGGAAATCGGTGATGCAGCACGGACGGTTCGTGGGCGGCCCCGAGGTCGAGGAGTTCGAGGGGCACTTCTCGGCCTACTGCGGAGCCAGGGCCTGCGTCGGCGTCGCGAACGGCACCGACGCCCTGACGCTGATCCTCGCGGGCCTGGGGATCGGACCCGGTGACGAGGTGATCGTGCCGGCGAACACGTTCATCGCCACGGCCGAGGCGGTCTGCGCCGTCGGGGCGCGACCGCGGTTCGTCGACGTCTTACCCGACACTCTGCTGATCGATCCCGATGCGGCCGCCGCCGCCATCCGGCCGGGAACCGCCGCGATCGTCGCCGTCCATCTGTTCGGGCAGATGGCCGACCTCCACGCACTTCATCGGGTGGCGCGGCGGCACGGGCTGGCGCTGATCGAGGACGCGGCGCACGCACACGGCGCGCGGCGGCGCGGCCGGCGCGCGGGAAGCTGCAGTGACGCTGCGGCTTTCAGCTTCTATCCGAGCAGGAATCTCGGCGCTCTGGGCGACGGCGGAGCGGTGGTGACGAACAATGTCGAACTCGCGGAGTGGGTCCGCAGTTGCGGTGACCACGGACGGTCGGTGACGGATCGCTACCGGCACGTGCAGCGCGGCTGCAACAGCCGCCTCGATTCACTGCAGGCGGGAATGCTCTCGGTCAAACTGGCGTCCCTGGACACCGCGAACACCGCGCGGCGCCAGGCCATGGAGCACTACCTGAGGCACCTTCCTCCGTGGTGCGAACCGGTGGCCGAGCACCCGGAGTCCGAGTCGGTCTATCACCTCGCGGTGATCCAGGTCGACAATCGCGCCGCCGTCGCAGCGAGCCTCGAGCGCAACAGGATCGGGTGGGGCATCCACTACCCCATTCCGTGCCACCGGCAACCGGCCTACAAGGAGTTCGTCGAGTATCTGCCCGTCGCCGAGCGCGCCGCCCGGCGCGTCCTGTCCCTGCCGATGTCGCCGTCGCTGAGCACTGCGGCCATAGAGCGGGTGTGTGAAGTGTTGTGGAAGGCGCCGGGCTGAGCCACGGAGCCGCACCGGGCTTCGGTGAAGGTGTCGGCGCCGAGCGGCATACGGTCGGGGGATGGCTGCTGGTGTGGGTGATTGGCCTCGCGGTGGCGGTGATCCTGCTCGGAGGTCACGTCACGCGAGGGTCGGCGCCGCATGAGATCCCGTCGGTGCAGGTGAGCACGGTCGGGACTTCCGCAGTGCCGCTGCCGCACGGGTCGTCCCCGACGACGGGAAGCGGCCCTGCCGAGTCTTCCCGGAAGGGCCGCTGACGTCGTATCAACGGAGGTGAGCCCAGTGGCCGTGCCGGTGGCCACCGTGGCGGGGCCCCGTCCACTGCTGGTGGGTCGGCATGTGCGGCATGTTCGGGGTGGTCGCGGTGGAGTGGCTGCCGTTGGAGTTGTGGGTGGTGACCTCGGCGCCGGCGGTGCCGGCCAGGCCCAGGGCGCCGCCGATGATGCCGGCCGACAGCACGGGCAGGGCGACGATGCGGGCGATGTTCTTCATGTGAATTCTCCTGTGTTGGTGAGGTTTTCGGCTTGTCCGCCGATGCGTTCCGGCGATGACTCAAGAATGCCGGGCGAAGCGCTGCGGGTCTGTCCGTCAGCCGGTTGACGCGCAGGAGTAATCCGCTGTCCACCGATCGGGGGATACGCAGGCGTGGCGCCTGGCGATGGATTCCGCCGGCGGGTGCGCGCGCCCGTCTGCCCGCGGTAATGTCGGGCGTTCAGTCACGAATTGATCAAGGTGGATCGGACCCGCACTCATGGACCTCGTACTCGGCTTGTCGATGACCTCGTCGTCGGTCCGCTGGGTCCTCGTCGAAGCCACAACGGATGAGAGTGCCACCGTCGATCGAGGCTCGTTTCCCCTCCACGACGATGTCGACGCAGCGGGGCTGGTCGGTGAATTGCTCGCCAAGGCCGCCCCGCGCGGCGTCCACGCGATCGGCCTGACCTGGACTCGTGCCGCGGAGGCGATGACCAGCGCGGTATGGCAGGCGCTGACCGACCGGCGAGTGGAGAACGTCATCGCGGTCTCCGATGTCGAGGCCGCCGAGGCGCTGGCCTGCGGGATCGCCGAGGCCGCGGGATGTGAGCGGGTCGCGGTGTGCGTGGTGGAACCCGATGCCTCGGTGGTGGCCTCGGCCTCCCCCGATGGGGTGGCGGCCGACCGGCTGGACCCGTCGGCGTTGCCCGACCTCGACCGCGTGGCGCCCGAGGCGGTCTTCGTGCTCGGCTCCGGCGACGTCGAGGGCGTGGTGTCGGCCCTGCAGGACGTCGCCGACGCGCCCGTCGTCTCCGCGGAGGAGGCCGACCTGGCGCTGGCCAGAGGGGCCGCGCTGGCCGCCGCGTCCGCCGTGGCGCTGCTCGAAGCGGCCGCCGGACCCCGCCGCTCCTGGACGCCGACGGCGGCACTCGCAGCGGTGCTCGTCGCCGCGGTGGTGACGTTCGTGGTGTCGGTGTCGGCGGCGCTGGGCCTGCGCCTGACGCCGGAGGAGACGGCGGCCCCGCAGATGGCGCGTTCCGAGCAGCCCGTGGTGCGCGAGGCGGCCCCGCCGCCCGCCCCTGCGCCCCCGCCACCGGCCGCCGTGCCCGTCGCGAACCAGCTTCCGGTCCCCGAGGCAGCCCCCGTCGACGAGCCGCCCGCCGCGCCGCCGCCCGTGTACGACGAGCCGATCGCTCCTGCGCCGGCCGAGGTGCCGCCCGCGCCCGAGTACGTGCCGCCGGCCCCGCCCCCGAACTATGAACCGCCGGCTCCCGCGGCGCCGGTGTACGTCCCGCCCGCGGCGCCGGTGTACGTCCCGCCCGCCGCGGTGCCGACCGTCGTGCCGCCCCCGGTGAACATCCCGGCACCGCAGCCGCGGCTGCGCGATCGCATCATCGAGCGCATCCCGATCATCAACCGCTTCCACGAGCCGCAGTACGGCTACACCCCCTAGCGCCGAACTTGCATTCCACGCGGCGTTGAGCGCGAAAACCCCGCGCGGAATGCAATTTCGGCGGGGTCAGCGGGTGACGAGCAGAGTGCGCCAATCCGGACGTGGACGGCTATTCGCACGTCGCCGTACCGTGAACTCACTATGAGTACTCCCGGTTCGGTACTGCAGGTCGGTTCGCTAAAACCCTCGTTGGCCCAGACATTGGCCGACGACTACGCCGCGCGAACGTTGCCGGACGACCCGGCAGAGCGGGAGAGCTTCCTGACCGAGCACGGCACCGAGGTGACCGCCGTCGTGACGTCGGGCAGCACCGGGGTGGACGCCAAGCTCATGGCCGCACTGCCGAACCTCGGGGCGGTGATCAACTTCGGTGTCGGCTACGACACCACCGACGTCGACGAGGCGGCCGCGCGGGGAGTGTCGGTCAGCAACACCCCCGATGTGCTGACCGACTGCGTGGCGGACACGGCCGTGGGTCTGATGATCGACACGCTGCGGCAGTTCCCGGCCGCAGACAGATACGTCCGCGCCGGCCGCTGGCGCTCCGAAGGCAGTTATCCGCTCACCCGCCAGGTCAGCAACACCCGCGTCGGCATCATCGGCCTGGGGCGCATCGGCAGCGCAATCGCCTTGCGGCTCAGTGCCTTCGGATGTTCGATCAGCTACCACAACCGGCATGAGGTGCCTGATTCGCCCTATACGTATGCGTCCTCTCCGGTGGCGCTGGCGTCGTCGGTCGACGTGCTCGTCGTGGCCGCCGCCGGCGGGGACGGCACTCGCGGCCTGGTGAGCGCCGAGGTCATCGCCGCGCTCGGGGCCGAGGGGTATCTGATCAACATCGCGCGGGGCAGCGTGGTCGATCAGGAGGCGCTGGTCTCGGCGCTGGTGGACGGCCGCCTCGCCGGTGCGGGCCTGGACGTGTTCGCCGACGAGCCGCAGGTGCCCGAAGAGTTGCTCAGGTTGGACAACGTCGTGCTGCTGCCGCACGTGGCCAGCGGGACGGTGCAGACCCGAGCGGCGATGGAGGAGCTGACGCTGCGCAACCTCGACGCCTTCCTCGCGACGGGCGAGCTCGTCACCCCCGTCGCCACCTAACCCGCCGAAATTGCATTCCACGCGGCGAAATTCGCGAAAGCTGCACGTGGAATGCAAGTTCGGCGCGGGTGCCACGCTGCGACGGCTCGGTGGTACTCGTCAGGCCTTGGCGGTTAGCTTGATCGCGGCGATCCCGAGCCGGTCGACGGCCTCGCCCCACTCCTCGGACGTCGGCACCCGGCCGCCGGGGAACTTCAGGCCCATCATGCGCTGCGCCTTCTTCGCACCGTACGACGAGGCCAGTCGCTGCACGACGTCGGCCACCGTAGACCGCTCCGCGATCAGCACCCCGCGCATCGTCGAGGTCTTGCCGCGGTAGGACACCGTCGCGTCCGCCCCGTCGCGGAAGTTCACCTTCCACGGCGCTTCGAGCACCACATAGAGGTCACCGTCGAGTCGGTGTGCGCTCACCGGCGTCGAATACCGCTTACCGGTCTTGCGGCCGGTGAAACCGACGAGCATGAACTCGCCGATCGGCGCCCCGAGGGGTGTCGGCAGCACCCGCCGCAACACGCTGTTGACCACGCGTAGCACGGCGTCGGGCGGATGGCCGACCTCGATCGCTTGATCTGCCATGCACCCACCGTAGGACGCCGGCAGCGTCACCGTGTCGTATTCGATTACCAGCGGTGGCTCGCCGATTCGAATCGCGGGTCGACGGTGGGCACTTTCGGCCTCTGGACGGGGCCCTAATCAGTCCTGCGTGAGCCGGCCGTCGATGCGCCGCCACAGCCGATCGGGGTTGCCGTCAGCGATCGCGCTGGGCAGCAGGGACTTCGGGAGGTTCTGGTAGCACACCGGGCGCAGGTAGCGCTCGATCGCGCGTGCGCCGACCGATGTGGTGCGCGAGTCCGAGGTCGCGGGGAACGGGCCGCCGTGCACCATCGCGTGGGACACCTCGACGCCGGTGGGCCAGCCGTCGAACAGGATTCGCCCCGCCTTCAGCTCGAGCAGCGGCAGCAGGCGGGCCGCGTCCTCGAGGTCGGACTCGTCGGCGTGCACGGTCGCGGTCAACTGGCCCTCGATCCGCTGCGCGACGGCGCGCATCTGGTCGGCGTCGGCGCAGCGCACGATCAGGCTCGAGGAGCCGAACACCTCGGCCTGCAGTTCCTCGGAGGCCAGGAACGTTGGCGCGTCTGTGGTGAACAGTGCTGCGTGGCAGGCGGTTTCGCGCTCGGGCGGCAACCCGCGGGCGACCAGCTCAGCGGACTGCGACAGTGCCTCGACGCCGGTCGCGTAGTTCTGCGCGATGGTCGGGGTCAGCATCGGCGTGGCGGGTGCGGCGACCAGGGCCTCAGCGGCGGCGGCGACGAACGCGTCCAGGCCGGGGCCGTCGATCGCGATCACCAGGCCGGGGTTGGTGCAGAACTGCCCGGATCCCATCGTCAGCGACCCGACGAACGCCCGTCCGAGGTCGCCGCCGCGACTGTCCAGCGCGCCGTCGAGCAGGAACACCGGGTTGATCGAGCTCATCTCGGCGTAGACCGGGATGGGTTCGGGTCTGGCGGCCGCCGCGGCCACCAGGGCGAGCCCGCCGGACCGGGAGCCGGTGAACCCGACGGCCTTGATCCGCGGGTCGCTGACCAGCTCGGTGCCGAGGCCGGGGCCGGAGCCGAACAGCAGCGAGAACGTGCCGGCCGGCAGGCCGGACGATGCGACGGCGTCGGTGATGGCACGGCCGACGAGCTCGGAGGTGCCCGGGTGCGCGTCGTGGCCTTTCACGACGACGGGGCAGCCGGCGGCCAGCGCCGAGGCGGTGTCACCGCCGGCGACCGAGAATGCCAGCGGGAAGTTCGACGCGCTGAACACCGCGACGGGGCCCAGCGGGACGAAGCGCTGCCGAATGTCCGGGCGCGGCAACGGGGTTCGTTCGGGCATCGCGGGATCGATGCGCGCGCCGTTCCAGCTGCCCTCGCGCAGCACCGACGCGAACAGGCGCAGCTGGCCGGTGGTCCTGCCGACCTCGCCGGTGATCCGCGCCCGTGGCAGACCGCTTTCGGCGACGGCGCGGTCGACCAACGGCTCGCTGATGGCCTCGATGTTGGCGGCGATCGCGTCGAGGAACTGTGCGCGCTGCTCGGACGTCGTCGCCCGGTAGGCCGCGAATGCGTCGGCGGCGGCCGCGCAGGCGGCGTCGGCGTGGGTGCCGTCCCCGTGCGGGTAGGCCGGGTCCAGCGTTCGGCCGGCGGCCGGGTCGAACGCGCGGATCTCGGTCCCGGTGCCGCGGACATAGGCCCCCGCGATGATCATCTGACCGGTGAGACGGGCCGTCGCGGAAATCGTCGCAGTCATGCCGCCAACGTTAGGCCGAAATTGCATTCCGGCCGCGAAAGTGCGAGTAGAGGTCCGCGTGGAATGCAAGTTCGGCGAGAAAGGGGGGCTCAGCGAGTCGCCAGGCTCTTCTCGACCATCGTCACCAGCGCCGCCTGCGCGGCGGAATCTCCCGTCACTTCGACGTCGCCGCCGGCCGCGGCCTCACTGAAGGTGACCTTGCCGCCGATGACGGCGGCGATGGTCGCGGCGCCGGCGGAGACGACCACGTCGGCCGGCGTCGGGCTCGGGCCCGCAGTGACCGACACCGTGCCGGCGGCCACACGCAGACAGGCCACGCTGTCGCCGATGTGGAACTCGTAGGTCGCGTTCAGCCCGTCGGGCAGGTCCCTGCGGACGTCGGCGGCGAGCGAGCCGAGCAGCCACTCGGCCCGGAACAGCTCCTGAGCCGCGTCGGCATCGGCCATCTGGTGGCGCGCTCCCCACATCGCCAGCGGGACCATCGCGGCGGCGAGCTCGCGCCCGGCGTCGGAGAGTTCGTAGACGACCGCGGAGCCGGGCTGGTCGAGGGCGAGCCGCCGCTGGATCACGCCGTCGGACTCCAGCTGCTTGACGCGGCTGGCCAGCAGGCTGGTCCCGATGCCGGCCAGCGCATCGGCCAGCTCGGTGTAGCGCTTCGCGCCGAACGCCAGCTCACGCACGATCAGCAGCGTCCAGCGCTCGCCGACCACGTCGAGCGCGTGCGCGAGTCCGCAGAACTGGCCATAGGTCCGCCGCGACATGGTCTGCATCGTACCCATCTGCTCCTCTTTCACACGTCCACTTAACTAACTATTGGTTACTTCTAAAACTTATGTTACGTTGCGGAAAGTGAAGCGGGCAACAAGGCGCTCGCCTCGAACGAAGGAGTCGAGATGGCTTCGATCGCCGGCTATTCCGGACAGGCCCGCTGGACGTGGTTCGCGTGGTTGCGACGCGTGCGCCCGACCCCGCGCGCCGTGAGCGCTCCCGAGGTCGCGGTCGTCGTGACCAGGGATGCGGTGCGCGCGAGGCGGCACTACCCGCCGCCGCGCGACCTGTTCATCGAACGATCGGCCATGGCCCGCGAGATGTACCGGCTCTGACTCGCGGCCCGCCTCGAAATCCACCCCGTCCGCGCTGTCCGACAGCGGCCATGGGTCGCCGCATCGTGGTAAGAATGCAGCACCCAGGCACGACGCGCTCTCGTGGTTTGCCCCGGACGTGGAGAATCGGCAACTGGTCGTGAGCCGACTGACATGCGTCCGGGCGGCCCCGGCAAACATGATGTAGCTTTTTCACGACACACCGATTGGCCGCAGCCGAGGAGATCACCGGTGGATGCGACACCATTCGGGCATTACCGTCTCCAGAAGCTGATCGGTCGGGGCGGGATGGGCGAGGTCTATCAGGCCTACGACACCAAGACCGACCGGGTCGTCGCGCTCAAGGTGCTGCCACACCACATGGCCACCGACGGGACGTTCCAGCAGCGGTTCCGGCGCGAGTCGCAGGCGGCCGCGGGGCTCAACGATCCGCACGTCGTGCCGATCCACGGATTCGGCGAGATCGACGGCCGCCTCTATCTCGACATGCGGCTGATCGAGGGCCGCAATCTCGGCACGATGCTGCAGGAGTCCGACAGGCCCCTGGGCGCGCCTTTCGCCGTCACCGTCGTCGAGCAGGTCGCGCACGCGCTGGACGCCGCGCACCGGACCGGCCTGATCCACCGGGACATCAAACCGTCGAACATCCTCATCACCGGCCGCGACTTCGTCTACCTGATCGACTTCGGCCTGGCCCGGACCGCGGGGGAGAAGGGCCTGACGACCGCAGGCAGCACCCTGGGCACGCTGGCCTACATGGCGCCTGAGCGGTTCGAGGGCGGCGAGGTCGACTTCCGCTCCGACATCTATGCGCTGACCTGCGTGCTCTATGAGTGCCTCACGGGCTCTCGGCCCTATCCGGCCGAGAGCCTCGAACAGCAGATCGCCGGGCACATGGTCAACCCGGTGCCGCGCCCGTCGGACACCGATCCGCGGTTGGCCGCGTTCGACGAGGTGATCGCCAAGGGCATGGCCAAGAAGCCGGACCAGCGATACCAGTCGGCCGGTGAGCTCGCCGCGGCGGCCCGGCGTGCCCTCACCGCGCCGGTTCGCCGGGCCGGCAGCGGCTCCCGCCACTCCGCGCGCACCCAGCGCACGATTCCGACGAAGACGCTCGCCGCGGCCGCCGCCGTCGTCGTGCTCGCCGCCGCCGCGCTCGGGCTGTGGCGGTGGGCGCCGTGGCAGGGCGACGACGCCGGCCGCAGGCCCCTGCCGGCCGGTGCCGTCGAGTCGATCGCGGCGACGGTGCCCGCCGACATCCGGCAGACGGGCCGGCTGGTCATCGGCGTCAACGTGCCGTATGCGCCGATGGAGTTCAAGAACGCCGACGGTCAGCTCGTCGGCTTCGACGTCGAACTGATGAACGCCGTGTCCCGGGTGCTCGGGCTGGTACCCGACTACCGGGACACCCCGTTCGACGCCATCATCCCGGCTGTCGCCGGCGGGTCGTTCAACGTCGGGATGTCGTCGGTGACCGACACCAAGGAGCGCGAGGCGCTCGTCGACTTCGTCACCTACCTCGAGGCGGGCACCCAATGGGCGCGGCGGCCGGGCACGGCCCTCGGCCCGTCGTCGGCGTGCGGGCTGAAAGTCGGTGTCTCCGAAGGGACCTTGCAGGCCACAGAGGAGCTGCCCGCCAAGAGTGATCAGTGCACGGCCGCGGGGATGCCGCCGATCGACATGGTCGTGTTCAAGAGTCAGGACGAGGTGACCGCCGCGCTGGTCAACGGTGAGCTCGACGCGATGTCGGCCGACTCTCCGGTCACCGGTTTCGCGATCAAACTCAGCCGCGGGGACCTGGTCCCGGCCGGTGAGGTGTTCGACTCCGCACCGTACGGCTGGCCGGTGCACAAGGGTTCGGGTCTGGCCGACTCGCTGCGCCAGGCGCTGGAGCACCTGATGGAGACGGGTGAGTACCGGGCGATCGCGACGATGTGGGGCGTGGAGCGCGGCATGATCGACGCACCTGCGCTCAACGGCGCCACCCGGTGAGATCCCCTCGCTGAACGTCCGGTGGCCGTACCCGTTCGCGGCCGCGATATGTCCGCGAGTTTCCGTGTAATCACCGCCCGGTCGGGTATGACGGCGACGCGATGCCGTTACCGAAGGAGGCGAACGTGACGCAGGACGACAAGGCTGCGGAAACCCGCAAGAGCTTCGCGGAGTCGGTGAAGGGCAAGGCCAAGGAGGTGGCGGGCGCGGTCACCGGCAACGACTCCCTGACCGCCGAGGGACAGCTCGAGCAGAAGGAGGCCAAGGAACGCCGCCGCGCCAGCGCGACCGAGGCCGAGGCCGACGCCCAGGCTGCCGAGGCGCAGACCCGCGCCCACGAGGCCGAACTCGAGGGCGCACAGGAACGGGTTGCGGCGCGATCCCGCACCGCGGAGGAAGAGACCAGGGTCCGCGCCGAGCAGGAGGCCCAGAAGCGGACGGCCGAAGAGGCGGCCCGCCGGGACACGGCTCGCGCGCAGTCGCAGTTCGAGGCCGAGGTGCAGCAGGAGGCGGAGCGCGCCAAGGCGCAGGAGCGCAGCGAGGTCGCGTCGGCCGCCAAGGACTACGTCCAGGCCAGAGACAACTATCAGGAGTCCGTCGACGAGGCGGTCAGCACGGAGGCCCAGGCCGCCCGCCTCAGACAGCGCGCCGAGAACCTCGACGAGACGAACTGATCGACTTGTGAAAGAGGAGTTGACGATGAAGATCACGACGTTGCCGTGGGCGGTCCTGCGGTTGCAGTACCGGGTCGCCCGGGTCCCACTGCAGCTCTTCGAGTGGCAGGTCATCAGCCGCTTGAACGAGGAGTCCCCGGCCCGCTTGTTCTACGAGCGCGCCGTCGGCGCCGTCGACGCGGCAGCGGGAAGCGTCCTGGCCGATTCCGAGCTGGAAAGCCGCGGGACCGCGCGCATCGAACGTGCCGAGGCGCTCGGTGAGGCAGTGCGCCTCGACGAGGTGGCCGCCCGCAGGATGTCCCAGGCCGACGCGGAGTTGCGCCGCAGCCGCGACGCCGCCGCCGAGGCGCCGACGGAGGCGCGGGCGAAGGCGCGGGACCGGGTGCAGAGTGCGCAGGAAAACGCCGACCAGCGCAAGCAGCAGGCGGTGCAGACCGCGACGCAGCGCACCGCGTCCGTCAAGCAGGGGGTCGACGAGGCAGCTGAGCAGCGGGTGGCCGCGGCGGAGAAGGCCGAGCGCACTACCGAGGAGCGCAGCCGCGCCGCCGAGCAGTCGGTGAAGGCGGCCGCGAAGGCCGAACTCGACGACGCCGCGGACAAGCGCAGCGCGGCGACGGGGGCGCGGGCCCATGCGGACCGGCTCGAGGAGCTCAGCGACACCGAGAGCGAGAAACGGCAGGCCGCCAAAGCGAGTGAATCGTGACGGCCCTGCCCCCGGATCCGGATCCCGTGGACACCCCCAGCGAGGAGCGCGCTGGGGGTGTCCCCCCGGGAGAGACGCCGCCCGACTCCGCGCAGACGCAGGCGACCTCCAACCCGGATCCGACCGCAGGTCGTAACCTGAATCCGCGAAATGCGCTCGGCGTCACCGCACTTGCCGTATTCATCGCGCTGTTCGCGGTTGTGGCGATCGTGCTGGTCCTTCAGCTCACGGGCGCGTTCAGCTGAGGGCCGGTCACACCACACCCAGCGCGCCGGCCAGACCCGCCGCCGCGACGACGACGAGCGGGTTCAGGCTCGTGCGCAGAAACACGATGGTGCACAACGCCGTCAGCAGGTAGCCGCGCCAGTTGTGATCGGCTGCCCGGGTCATCACCACGGAGGTGGCCAGAATGAGGCCGACCGTCAGTGGAGCGAAGCCCTTTTCGACCGCAGCCCGCAACCGGGACTTCTGCGCCCGCTGCCAGAACAACGTCACCACGTACACCAGGGAAGCGGCCGGCATCACCATCGCCACGGTCGCGAGGACACCCCCGAGAATCGCCCCGGGCACGCCGGCCGCCGACAGCCCGGCACCGTAACCGATCAGGGCGACGATCAGGATGCTCGGGCCGGGTGCCGTCTGCGAGATCGCGAACAGATCGGCGAATTGCGCGTCGGTGAGCCAATGTTCGCGGCGGACCACGTTCATGTGCATTTCGGGCAGCACGGTGTTCCCGCCGCCGATGGACAGTAGCGACAGCCCGGCGAACAGGCCGATCACGTGCAGATAGGTGGTCACGCCCGGCTCCGGCGCGGCCACGCCCACATCAGGCTGAGCGGCGCCACGATCGCCAAGGTGAGCAGCAGCGGCCACCGCAGCAGCCCGTTGAGCACGAAACTCGTCACACACAGCGCGACGGGCACCATCCCGGTCAGACACTTGCGTCCGGTCTGGATCACCATCGTCAGCGTCAGGGCGACAGCCGCGGCCGAGGCCCCGTGCAGCACACCCTTCACCGCGGGCACCTCCTTGAACCGGAAGTAGACGAAGGCCAGCCCGAGTACGAAAACCAAAGGGAGCAGGCACAATCCGAGCAGCGCCGACAGCGCGCCGGGGATCCCCCGCATCTTGGTGCCGACGTACACGGCGAGGTTCACCTGGTTGGCGCCCGGCAGGATGCGGCACATCGTCAACGCGCTGAGGAACTCCTCCTCGCTGAGCCACCGCTTCTGCACCACGAGCACGACCCGCGACCACGCCGACAGTCCACCCCCGAAAGAGGCGAGCGCGATGTGGTTGAACGTGGTGGCCACCTCGAGCAGACCGACGGGACCGGATTCGGTCGCGCCGTCACTCACGGACGCCCTCACTCATGGAGAAGGTCGGCGTCATAAGGGAAGTCGTCTTCGACATGATCGTGGTGCTGCAGCGGATCGGGCGGATGGTAGTGGTGCGACAGCGCCCAATCCTGGTCGAAGACAGCGCGCAGGCGGCCCAGCGCCGCCGGGTCCCGCGTGATGATGCCGAGTTCGCGCCGCACGTCGAACGCGCTGCGGTCGATGTTCATCGACCCGAGCAGCGCCGTCGCATCATCGGCGATGAGCAGCTTCGCGTGCAGCCGGAGGTTCTTCTGCTTGTGCACCTTCACGCCGAACCTGCGCAGCGTGCGCAGCGAGGAGAACGTGTCCAGGATGTCCCACTCGCTGATCCCGTGCCTGCCGCCGCACAGCACCCGCACCGTCACGCCGCGGTCGGCGGCCGCCGCGGCGATGCGGTCGAGGATCACCGCGTCGACGTACTTCGGGTGCTGGATGTCGAGACGATGCTGAACCGAATCGATGAAGTCCGCCATGTGTTCCCGGGAGTTCGCGTTGCTCCACAGCAGTCCGTGATGTCGCACCGGCCGCCACTGGCGGTGTGCCCAGTCGGCTTCGAAGACCTCGGCGATCTCGGCCACGTGCTCGGGGCTCGTCGTGACGATGCCGTAGTCGCGCGTCAACCCGAAATACTTCGGGCACAGGTTGTAGGTCGCCACCATGGCCGCGCTGCGATCGACCACGATCGACTTCTCGTGCGTGACATGGAAGTCCGGACTGGTCCACTGGACCGCCACGCCGGCGGCGCGGAGGCGCTCGAACGTCTCGTCGTTGGCGCGGTCACCGCCGGAGCGTTGGGGGTTGAGCATGACTCGGACGTCGACCCCGGCGTCGTGACGTGCCAGCACCGCCGCGATGATTGTGTCCTCGGTGAAGCTGAACTGCTTGATCAGCAGGGAGTTTTCGGCCGATTCGATGAACCCGACGACGGGCGCTAGGCCGTCGTCGGGCTCAACGATCACGGTGGTACCAGCAGGGAGCATGGGAGTCGGATATTAGCACCGCGTCGTCGCCGGAAGCCCGGAACGACGAAGTGTTCGCCAGCCGCCGATGGCGTCGCCCCGGGTGACGCTCGGGTCGGCGGGATGCTCGTCGGCCGGCCCGATCACGGCGGGGGTGGCCCCGGCGGCGCCGGCGGGGGCAGGAACTGCACCAGCCCTGGCGGCAGATTGGTATCGGGCGGTGGAGCGGTGCCCGGAAGTGGTTGTCCCAGTTGTTGTTGCGGCATCTGCCCGAGCAGACCACCCTTCAGCCGTCCGGCGCGGTAGAGGTCAATGTAGCGACCCAGCCACTCGCGACCCGTGACGTCGGCTCCCTCCTGCCCGGGCGCCACGTCGAATTGAGTTCCCTCGCCGGGGGCGGACGGCACCAGGTTCTGCGGCTCCCCGTAGGCGTTGTTGAACGGCCGCAGGTCGGGCACGACCCCGGGGCCCGCACCGGGCGCCGACGGCTGCGCGTTCTGGCCCAGCAGCGATGTCGGGTCCAGGCCCGTCGTCTGCGGCAATCCCAACGGACCCACCGGCGCTGCCGACGGCCCGTTCTGCGCGAGCACGCTCAATCCACCGGCGCCCAGCGGCTGGCCGATCAACGGGATCGCCGGCCCCGGCGGCACCGGTGGCGGAGCCGGAGGGCCCGGCGGAAGCGGTGCGGGCGCCCCGGGAGCGGCCACCGGCGCCGGACCGGGCACCGGCGGAGCCGGCTGCGCGTACGCAGCCGACGCCCCCATCACTGCAATACCCGCGCTGAAGAGCGCCGGCGCCACCACCCTGATGACGCCGGGCCCCGCAACTGTCCGCCTGGCCGAGGGGGTCATACGGCCTTGGTGACGCCGTAGTACGCCACGATGTCGTCGGTGTCGGTGGTCGAACTGGTCAGCGTCGCATACGACCGAAGGAACGACTGGCCCACGCAACCGTCGACCTTGATGTGAATGTCCTTCAGCGTCACCCGGACCGGGGCGGACTTGAACGACTTCTTGTCCACGGAGACCTGGCTGACAGTGCCTGGCTGGGGGTGGATCTCCAGAGTGCCCGAGATCGGGAAGCTCAAGCCCGTGGGGACCAGGCCGCCGAGTGTGGAGCCCGATGTGCCGATGCCCACCGAACCGATCAGTTTCACCGCGCCGAGCTGGATTCCGCAGCCGATCTGATAGCCGGTGTCCAGTGTCCCGCCGTTGAGCTTGGTCTTGCCGTTACCCGTCACGGTGCCCACGAAAGTGCCGCCGGCGAGGTATTCGCGCGAGGACACCGCGGTTGTCAGCGGCGCGACGGGCAGTTGCGACTCGCCGGTCGCGGCGACCGTCAGGATCCAGCCGTCCGGCGTGGTGACCACCCCGGGGGGCGACGATGCGACGATTCCGTTGTCCGGCGGCGGAACCGGCGCGCCGTCTGGGGCGGGCGGCGGAGGAGGGGCCGGTTGAGCGTTCACCACCGGGGCGCACAGCACGGGCACCGCGATGCTTACCGCGGCCAGCGCCGCGAGCTTCTTCTTCATGGACAAACAGCCTTTCGGGAGGTCGGTCGGGTGCGGCCGCCTTGCGGCTCGCCACCTGGGTCGAAGTTGCTGAGAAGGTCGTCAGCCGACGGGTGTCGGCGGGCATGTTCGCTCAGGATCGGCTTGTCAGACCGCCTTCGTGACACCGAGGTAGGTGACGACGTCGTCGGTGTTGTCGGTCGAACTGGTCAGCGTCGCGTAGGACCGGATGAACGACTGTCCCGCGCACTGATCGGTCTTGATGCGAACACCGTTCAGCGTGATCCGGGTGGAGGTGCCCTTGAACGACTTCTTGTCGATGGCCACCGTGGCCACCGTTCCCGGCTTCAACACGACCTTGCCCTGCAGACCGATCGCCGCACCGAAGGACGGACCGCTCGTGAACGGGATCCTGATGCCCGGAGTGATGCCGGCGGTGGGGTTGATCTCGGTGTCGTCGGAGATGATGCCGCAGCCGATTTGCTCGCCGGCCTCCATCGAACCGCCGGCGAGGCTGGTCTTGCCGCCTCCGGTGATCTTTCCGGTGAAGGTTCCGCTGACGAGGTATTCGCGGGACGAGATCGCCGTGGTCAGGGGCGCCACCGGGAGCTGTGTCTCGTTGCTGCCGACGACTTCGAGGTGCCAGCCGTCGGGTGTGTCGAGAATCCCGGGCGGGCCGGAGGGCACTGCGCCGTCCGGCGGCGGAGGCGGGGCGTCCGCGACGGGCTGCACGGGGTTCGGTGGCGCCGGTTGGGCCGCGACGATCGGCGCGGTGAAGACGGGCGCCGCCAAGACGATGGCAGCGAGCGTGAAATAGCGATTGGACATGGGTCGGGGGACGCCTCTCGTGATCCGTGGGGCATGGGGAGCTACTGCCTGGTGACCCGTGGAGCGTCGCGTGGCCGGGTGTCCGGACGGTGAACGCAGAGCAAACCGGAATGGCCACGTTCCTATCGGGTAGGGGCCTTTGCTGAGAGTGACCTGTGGAGTTGCATTGCAGGCTCTCCGCAAGATCAAATAGACCGCTCGAAGACACCGAAGTGAGTGATCGAGTTCATCTGCAGGAAGTTCAGTCCACCAACTGTGTGCCTGGATCCCTTGCCTGACAACCTCGGCCACTCGACCAAACGACGGAGATGTACATTGAGTTCCCCACACGCCAGGGCCCGAGCTGTTCTCGTGTCGATCGTCGGTATCGCCGGCACACTTTTGCTGGCGCCGGGTGCCGCCGCCGACCCCGATGCGGCGCCGGTCGACCCGGCGGTCGATCCGGGAGCTCCTCCCGTTCAGGTCGCTGCACCGGGCAACCCCAACGCCGATCCGATGGCCGTGACCGCGTGCAGCCAGTTCGCCGAGGTGCTGGATTCGACCTCGACGTACTACAGCGACTTCACGGACTCGCTCAACGGCTTCGCGACCGAGAACTACTCCGATCCCAGCGTCAGCAGCAGCAATGTCCTCGGGCGCACGGCGCTACGGGAGGGCGCCGGGATCGCGATGAACACCGCCAACACGCCGGGCGTGCCGCCGCCGATCGCCGACCCGATGCGGACGTGGTCGGTGGATGCGACCAAGCTGCTGCTCAAGATGGGACTGCGGGGCGGCCGCGACTCCCTCAACACGACCGCCGACGAGATGAACAACGACGCTCTGGCCGTGCAGCACGCATGCGCAGATGCGGGTACGCACGCGTGACGACCGCTCGCGGGGGCGGGCGGCGCGTCGCCGGCGCGATGCTCCTTGCGGGGGTGGCGGTGTCCGCCATCAGTTGTTCGAGCGGATCCGCACCGCAGGCTCCGGCACCCCAGTTGGTCGCGGACGCCGCGCTGGCGAATCTGTTGTTGACTCCCAACGAGATTCAGTCGGCGATGCACGGGACGCCGTTCATGCCGCAACCGGTGGACTCCACCATGGACGACAACCGCAACCTGCTGCCCAACCTCAACTGCCTGGGTGTGTGGCATCCGGGGGAGACGGCAATCTACGGCCGGCAGGACTCGGACGGTGGCTGGACATCGGTTCGGCGGCAACTGCTGCGCACCCCGGGCAAGGAGCAGTGGCAGTCCTCGGTCGTGCAGTCGGTCACCGCGTACCCGACGATTCAGAAGGCGCGCGACTTCCTGGCCGATTCGGGTGCGCGGTGGGCCAAGTGCACCAATCACACCGTCAACATCACCCTCAACGATCAGCGGATGCCGCGGTGGCGCAGTGGTGAGCTCGTCCAGACGCCGGATCAATTGACCATGCCCATCACCCGCGCCGACGGGGTCGACACCGCGTCGTGCCAGCACGTGGTCTCCGTCGTGACGAACGTCGTCATCGACGTCGAGGCCTGCGCTCCCCGGGCCGCCGACGTGACCGGAGCCGCGCAGATCGCCACCCGCATCGCGTCCCACATCCCCGGCTGATGCAGACCGCAGACCGTCCGGCGGCCGGCGCCTCAGAACGGGGCAGCGGCGGGGACGACGCCCAGGCCGAGTACTACCTGATGGTGTTGGCCGCGAGGTGGCAGGAGCTGGAAACCGAAGTGGCGGAACGCTGCAACGAACTACGCGGCCTGCCCATCCCGGCGCGGAAGTCGGAACGGGCGCGCAACCTCCGTCGCATCATCCGGGTGAAGCAGAACGAGATCGCCAAGGTCCGTGACCTGTGTGGCTCACTCGCCGGGCGCCTGCATTCCGGCTAAGAGACCGGCACGGGCGTCCGGTGTTTGTCCTCCAGCGCGGTGCCCTCGATGTCGAGATCGGGCACAAACCTGCCGAACCACTTCGAGTGGGCCCACATCCGGTCGCCGAGCATCGCCATGACCGCCGGGATCAGCGTCAGGCGTACGACGAACGCGTCGAGGAACACCCCGACAGCCAGCGTCAAGCCGACGGACTTGACGATCGGGTCGCCACCGGCGAGGAACGCGACGAAGACGCCGAACATGATCAGGGCCGCCGCCGTGACGACGCGGGCCGACAGGCCGACCCCGTTGCGCACCGCGGTCAGCGCGTCGCCCGCGGTGGCGTACTCCTCCTTGATCCGGGAGACGACGAACACCTCGTAGTCGCTGGACAGGCCGAAGACGATGGCGAGCACGATGATCGGCAGGAAGCTGATCGTCTCGCCGGGTGTGATACCGAGAAGGTCTGCGCCCCAGCCCCATTGAAAGACGGCCACCTGCACGCCGAGCGCGGCGAACACCGACAGCAGGAAGCCGGCGATCGACGTCAGGGGCACCAGTGCGGCCCGGAAGGCGACCGTCAGCAGCAGGAACGCCAAGCCGACGACGACCACCACGAAGATCGGCAGCGCGGTGGCGAGCTTGTCGGAGGTGTCGATGTTCGAGGCGGTGGTGCCGCCCACGAGAAACGTTGCGCCGGTGTCGGCGTCGATCGCGTCCCGGTCGGCGCGGATGCGCTTGACGAGGTCGGCGGTCGCGGGGTCGTTGGGGCCGGTGGCCGGGATCACCTGGATGACGGCCGTGCCGTTGTCCTGTGCCATGGGGGTGGCGGTGACGACGCCGTCCTCGCGGGCGATGTTGGCGGCGACGGTCGCCGCCGCCCGCGGATCGCGGGCCCCCGTCAGGTCGGCGACGACCAGCAGCGGTCCGGTGAAGCCGGCGCCGAGGTGGTCGGCGGTCAGGTCGTAGGCCTGGCGCGACGTGTTCGACTCGGGCTGTGAGGCGCCGCTCGGCAGGCCGAGATGCATTCCGAACGACGGTAATCCGATCAGGACCAGTGCGGCGGCGCCGCCGAGGAGCAGCGGCTTGCGGAACCTCACGACGAAGCGCGCCCACGCGGCACCCATCGTGCGGTGCGGGGTGTAGGCGGCGACCTGGGCGACCTCTTTGGCGCGGCCGGGTTGCAGCGGAGTCCGGATGAACTTCGACACCTTGCCGCCCGCGAACCCGAACAGTGCGGGCAGCAGTGTCAGCGCGATCAGCATGGCGATCAGTACGGACACCGCCGCGGACAGACCCATGTAGGTCAGGAACGGGATGCCGACCACGGCGAGACCGCACAGCGCGATGATCACCGTCAGCGCCGCGAAGACCACGGCCCCGCCGGCGGTGCCCACCGCCAGCCCCGCCGCTTCGTCGCGCGGCATGAGCAGCAGCAGGTTGTTGCGGTACCGGTTGAGGATGAACAGCGCGTAGTCGATGCCGCAGGACAGTCC
Source organism: Mycolicibacterium chubuense NBB4 (assembly GCF_000266905.1). Next base: position 758,102 of record NC_018027.1, read on the forward strand.
GAGCATCAACGCCAGAGACAGAGACGCCGAGGGCATTTCGACGAACGACGAGACGACGAAGATGCCGAGCGCGCCGATAGCCACGCCGATGCTGGCGGTCAGGATCGGCAGGCCCGCCGCGACGACCGCGCCGAACGTGATGAGCAGGATCAGAAACGCTACGGCGATGCCGATGATCTCCGGCAGGTGCGGGACGCTCACCTTGTAGCCGGGATAGACACCGCCGGCGTATTCGACCCGCACGCCGGCGTTCTGCGCCGGCTTCATCGCCGACTCCAATTGCCCCAGTGCGGCGTCGGTCACCTCACCGAGCGGCGCCTTCCACTGCACCATCCCCAGCCCGACGCGACCGTCGGGCGAGATCTGCCGGGTCTGAGCGGGGCCGGCGGCAGCCGCGATGTCGGGCACGGTGGCCAGCCCGGCCATGGCTTGGTCGATCGCCGGCGCGAGAGCGGGATCGGTGATGGTCCGCCCCGGCGGCGCGGCGAACGTGATCTGTGTCTGCGCGCCGCCGAAGGCCGGCAGCTTCTGCTGCAGTTGCTCGACCGCGCGCTGGGACTCGGTGCCCGGGATGGTGAAGTTGTCGCTGGGTTGGCCGCGGAACCCGGCAAAGGCGAGGGCAACCCCGATCAGGACCGCCAGCCAGGTGCCGAGCACCCACCATCGACGGCGAAAGCTGAACCGTCCGAGCGCGAAGAGGTAGCGCGACATCGTCTTCCTTCTGGTTGTGCGGGCAGGCGAATGAACACCTCGTCGAATGTGTTCACAGGTGCCCGTTCCGCCGGCATTTACGCGTGAACGCGGTGTGATTTGCATCAAGGGCCGTCTTGCACGGCCGTAGGCTGGGCGGATGGCGACGACGCTGCCTCCCGGTCCGCGGCTGCCGCGGCCTGTGCAGACCGCGCTGATGCTGCGCTGGGGGTTGCGTTTCGTGGCTGCCTGCCGGCGCCGTTACGGCCCGGCGTTCACGCTGCGCGTCGCGGGCATGGGCACGCTCGTCTACCTCACCGACCCTGCCGACATCAAGACGGTCTTCGCCGGAGATCCCGGTATCTACCATGCGGGAGAAGCCAACTCGATCCTCAAGGGGTTGCTCGGGGACACGTCGGTGCTGGTGGTCGACGGTGACGAGCACCGCAACCTGCGACGGCTGATGCTCCCACCGTTCGCCCGCGACGCCGTCGCACAGCAAACCGGGGTGATCGCCGAGATCGCCGCGGCGAACATCGCAGGCTGGCCCGTCGGCACGACGTTCCCCGTCGCCCCGAAGATGTCGCAGATCACCCTCGAGGTGATTCTGCGGACGGTGATCGGCGCCAGCGACCCGCAGCGGCTGGCCGCGCTGCGTGCGGTGATGCCGCGGCTGCTCAGCGTGGGGCCGTGGGAGTCGTTGGCGATCGCCGACCCGGATCTGCTGCGCCGACGCCCATGGCGGCGGGTGCGGGAGGCGTTGGCCGAGGCCGACCGGCTCCTCTACGCCGAGATCGCCGACCGGCGCGCCGACCCCGACCTGGACCGGCGCACCGATGCGCTGGCGATGCTCGTGCGCGCCGGTGGCATGTCCGACCATGAGCTCCGCGACCAGTTGATGACGCTGCTGGTGGCCGGGCACGACACGACGGCCACCGGACTGTCGTGGGCGCTGGAGCGGCTGACGCGCAGTCCGGCGGTGCTGGCCAAGGCCGTACTGGCCGCTCGCAGCGGTGACGACGACTACCTCGACGCGGTGGTCAGGGAGACGTTGCGGATCCGGCCGGTGGTGTTCGACGTCGGCCGGGTGCTGACGGACCCGGTCGAGCTGGCGGGCCACCGTCTGCCCGCCGGAGTGATGGTGGTCCCCGGCAGCGTGCTGGTCCATGCCGACGAGCACCTGTATCCCGATCCCGAGCGTTTCGATCCCGACCGGCTGCTCGGTGTTGCGCCCAGCCCGTCGACGTATCTGCCGTTCGGCGGCGGCAACCGGCGCTGCCTCGGTGCGACGTTCGCGACCGTCGAGTTCCGCGTGGTGCTGCGCGAGATCCTGCGCCGGGTCGACCTCGAGACCACGACGTCGTCCGGAGAACACCAGCGGCTCAAAACCGTCATCTTCGTGCCGCACCGTGGCGCACGGATCACCGTGTCGGCGATGCGCACAGCGGAGCCCGGCGATGTCGCCGAATCGCCGGGGACCAGCCACCGGGTGTAGCGTCGAGGCACGCCGATGTTCTTCGCGCGGACCACTGTGGGGCCGACCCCACACCACGCAAGGATGTGCTCAGGTGAACGGGATACCGCGCGGGCGCCGCGCATCCACGCCGATCAGGGTCATGCTCGCCGATCAGCTCGGCAACGCCATCGACGGCGGGTGGTGGCCGCACACCTCCGCGATGGCCGCCGAGCTCCCCGAACTGATCAGCGCTTTGCACGAACCTCTGGGTGAGATCGACGCGATCCGGATCAACTGGTCACCGCTCGAGGGACAACTGGACCTGGAGACGATCGTGCAGGGCGCACGGTTGTCGTTGCCCGGGGGTCAGCACCGACGGCCGCGGCTGATGGTGGTCGTCGGTCGTCGGGCACAGGCGAAACTGCTTGTGGTGCCGAGTTTGACGTCGCGAGCGCTCGGGTCGACGGTGCTGCGCACCGTGGCGGGACTGGGTCCGGCGGAGGTCTCGGGCGACGGCCGCATTCTCGAAACAGCTTGTGCGGTGCTGAGACTCGCGGAGTCGGAGAGCGCGACGTGGTGCGCGTCGCTGGATCTCTAGGCTTTTCAGCTCACCAGCGACAGCGCATGACCACGGCGTAGCTTGCCCGACGGCGTCTTCGGGATCATGCCGGGCTCGAGCACCCGCACGTGGCGGGGGCGCACGTCGACCTCGGCGAACACCTCGTGCGCCACCTGTCGTTCCACCCGGCGCACCTCTTCCTCGTCGCCGAAGTCCTTGCATTCCACCGCCACTGCGAACGTCTCACGCGACAACCCCGCATCGAGCCGCACCGCGACCGCACAGCCCGGCCGCACGCCGGTCACGCGGCCGGCCGCCCTCTCGATATCGGTCGGGTAGATGTTGCGGCCGGCCATGATGATGACGTCTTTGAGGCGACCGCACACCACGACCTCACCGGTGTCGGTGAGGTAGCCGAGATCGCCGGTGTCATACCAGCCGCGCTCGTCCTGCGCCGCGAGGAAGCCGCCGACCGTCACGTAACCGGCGGTCACCGCCGGGCCGCGGACCTCGATGACACCCACACCGCGGGCGGGCATCTCGGCGCCGTCCTCGTCGACGACGCGAAGCTCCAAGCCCGGCAACGGTTTTCCGAGAGAGACCAGACGGCGGGTGTGCCCTTTGGTCGTGGGCACCGCCCGGTGCAGGAGCGCCAGCAGGTCGGCGTCCACCTCGTCGACGACCATGCCGCGGGCACACTCGGAGAACGACACCGCGACCGTCGTCTCGGCCATGCCGTAGGCCGGCACGATCGCCTCCGGCCGCAACCCGAACGGCGCTCCGGCGTCGCAGAGGTCGGTGACATCGAGCGGATCCACCTGCTCGGCCCCTGAGAGCGCCCAGCGCAGCGAGGACAGGTCGAACTGCCCAGGGGTGGCCTGCCGGCGCAGGCGCTTGGCCAGCAGGTTGTAGGCGAAGTTCGGTGCGGCCGTCATGGTGCCGCGGTAGGTGTCGATCAGCCTGGCCCACAACAGCGCATCGCGCAGGAAGTCCATCGGGGTGACCTTGACCAACTCGGCTCCGAAGTACATCGGCACCGTCAGGTAGCCCGTCATGCCCATGTCGTGAAAGCACGGCAGCCAGCTGACGATCACGTCGGTGTCGAGGTCGAAGTGGCAACCCGTCGTCATCGCGTGTGCGTTGGCCACGATGTTGGCGTGCGTGATCTGTACGGCCTTCGGCGACCCGGTCGATCCGGAGGTCAGCTGCATGAGTGCCACGTCGTCGTCATAGGTGGTGACCGGCCGGGCCGGGGCGTGGGCGAGGAGTTCCTCCACGGTCAGCACGGTGAGGCCGAGGCCGATGAGCACCGGGGCGGCGGCCAGGAACGGTTCGGAGATCACGACGGCTTTCGCGGCGAGCATCCTGATGACGCCGGTGGTTTCGTCGGCCCAGCGGACGAGGTCGGTGCGCGGCGTCGGCTGGTGCAGCATCGTCAGGCTGGCGCCGCGCATCCAGATGCCTTGTGCGGTGGGTGCGATCTCGACCGGGGCGCCGGCGAGGACGGCCACGGCGTCGCCGGCGCCCACGCCTGCGGCGGCCAGGCCGCCGGCGATCCGGGCGGCGCGCTCGTGCACCTGCGCCCAGGACTCACGCCGCGGGGCGTCGGGCTCTCCGGTGATGAAGGACCGCGTGCTGCGGGCGGCGTTGTCGAACATGGTCTCGGTGAATTGGCTCATGGCGTCCCTAGGCTCGAGGTCGGTGGTGTGAGCCGCTGGAGTCGACCGTGTGTCGGCCTCTGCAGGGGCCGACCGATACCGCTGTGGTGCGTGACCTCCTCTAGCAATCCCCAGATGGGCCCCGCCACGGCCAGGCGAGGGGTCGCAACGTGACAGTGTCTCGACTGTACAGAGCGAGAGGCCGGAAAACGAAAACCCGCGCCGAAAAGTGACGATTCGAAACGATTACGATTCGGCCGGCGCTGAGCACGCGGATCCGTCGCGAATGCCCCTCCGGGGGGACGGAATCCGTCGACCCGTACACGACCACCTGACTCATCGGTAAGAAATGGCCGAAGCGGTCTCGCGGTGCGGCCGGTCACGGTATGCATTCATCCATGGGTGCGGGGTCTTACGTGGGTCGGGTCGGTGGGTTGGCAGTCGCGCTGGGGATCGGTGCCGCGCTCTTCACGGGAGCGGGCGTCGCCTGGGCGGACGGCGGCGGTTCGGGGAGTTCGCCGTCGTCCGCCGCATCCAGCAGTGCCTCGTCTGCTTCGTCCTCGACGACCAAGCCGACGAAGACGACCAAGCCGACCAAGCCGACCAAGCCGGCCAAGACGACGAAGCCGACGAGGCCAGTGCGGTCGAAGTCGTCATCATCTGATGACACGTCGGCAACCGAGACGGACTCGGCCGACGCCGAGGACACGACAGCCACGGCCGACACGACGCCGCGCAGAGCGCACCGGCCGGGACGCGTGCTGGGCACGAAGGCCACCAAGGACGCCGCGAAGGCGGAGAACGCGGACGAGCCGGCCGCTGAGCCGGCGACACCGGCGGACGAATCCCACACCGTCGTCAAGGCCGAGCCCGCTGAAGAGAAGCCGGTTGTGGTCGAACAGGCGTCGGCGACGCCGGTCGTCGACGTGCAGCCCGCCGTCGACGAACCGCAGGCGCCAGAACCCGGGAAGAACGCAGGGCTCGTCTCGGCCAGGCTCTCCGACGCCTTCACCAAGCACAAGAACACCGACTCCGGCGAACCGCCGGCCCTGCCCGCGCTGGCGTCGCTGGTGATGTCCATGGTCGCCGGTGGCCGCGAGGCCACCAACCAGACACCCTCGTCCGTCGGTGATCTGGTCACCACCAGCCTGGCGGACGCCGGTTATCCCGTGCCGACCGACGTCACCGTCCGCGAGGTGCATCCGCCGCTGCTCTGGCTGCAGAAGGTCCCGGTGGTGGGAACGTTCGTCGTGACACCGGTGGTGAGCCTGCTGCACGTGATCCCGCTCGTCGGCGACATCCTGCAGCCGCTCATCGGCTTCCCGATCGACCACTTCGCCCCGGAAGGGACCCCGCAGGCGAAGAGCTACTGGGTGACCTCGTTCGACCGCACCCGGATCTTCGTGAACTTCATGCCCTCGCTGACCTACGACGCCAACGGGCAGGCGCCGACGGTGCTCGACGGGCCGGGGCTCGGGCTGCCGGGTTCGACGGCGCTGAACCTCAAAGTCGACGAATTCCTGCCTCACGACGTGGTCGGAGTCGGCCTGCTGCGCCAGGAGGGATACAACGTCGTGACGTGGGATCCGCGCGGCGAGTGGCTCTCGGGCGGCCGGATGCAGCTGCAGTCACCGGATTACGAAGGCCGTGACATCTCGTCGATCATCAGCTGGCTCGCGACGATGCCCTCGGTCGCCCTCGACGGCGTCAACGACCCGAAGATCGGGATGGTCGGCGCGTCCTACGGTGGTGGCATCCAATTGGCCACGGCGGCAATCGATCACCGGGTCGATGCGATCGTCCCGACGATCGCGTGGAACAGCCTGACCGATGTGCTGTTCCCGCGGGAGGCGGTGCGCAGCGGGTGGGCGACCCTGCTGTCGTCGGTGCTGATCCTGACGTTGTCGCGTCCCAACGAGCGAATCCTGCCCGCCGCGTTCAGCGGCATCCTGTTCGGGAAGGTCAAGCAGTCCGACATCGACCTGCTCAACAACCGCGGCTACGCCGACCAGGTCGGCGACATCACCACGCCCACACTGCTTTTCCAGGGCACCGTCGACACGCTGTTCACGCTGAACCAGGCCGACGCGAACGCCAAGGCGCTGCTCGCGGCCGGCACGCCGACGAAGGTGGTCTGGTACTGCGGCGGCCACGGCGCATGCCTGAGCACCACCAACGACGGTGTGCTCGTCGTCGACCGCACCATGGCCTGGCTGGACCACTACGTCAAGGACGACCCGACCGCGGACGTGGGACCGCAGTTCGAATGGGTCGACCAGAACGGCCAGTGGTACTCGTCGGACACCTATCCGGTGGCCGCGACGGGCACGCCGGTCACCGCCGAACGCACCGACCCGAAGACGATTCCGTTCATACCGTTCCTCGGCGGCTCGGGTCCGAACCTGCGCATCTTCACCAAGGGGCCCATCCAGATCATCCTCGGGCTGCCGTCCGCGGCGCCGGCTCTCAACGCCGTCAACCTCGAAGTGCCGCCGGTGACCGACACGACCTACATCGTCGGTGCGCCGGAACTGACGCTGACGTACTCGGGCAAGGGCAACGCCACGCACGTCTACGCGCAGATCGTCGACGACACCACGCACCTGGTGCTCGGCAACCAGGCGACCCCGATTCCGGTTGTGCTGGACGGGAATACGCACACCGTGACGTACTCGCTGGAGCAGGTGGCGCAGACGCTGCAGCCCGGGCAGTCGGTGCATGTGCAGCTCGTGACGTCGACCATCGACTTCCTGAACTTCTACTCGTGGGGCCGGATCGACGTCCAGGGGATGTCGGTCACGCTGCCCACGCTGGCCACGGCCCCGACGCAGGAGACGGTGGCGGTGTGACCCCTCAGCGCTCGGCCCGGAACACCTGAACCAGGTTGAACTGCCACCTCTCGGTGAGCCGGTAGCCCAGGTCGTGGGTGACCGCGAACGCGGGGGTGCCGCCGAACAGCGGACCCGGCGGAATCGCCACGCCCTGTTCGTGTTCCGGCGCTGCCGGGTCGGCCTGCGTGATGACCCACAGGTTCGGGCAGCGTGCGAGGGGACCGGTCGAGGCCTGCGGAATCAGGTTGGTGTCGAACACGGCGCGACGGTCGACGGCGCGTTGCCAGAGACTGACGTCGACGAGATCGCGGTAGGCGTCCGGGCGCGCCGCCAGCAAGGGACGCAGCGGGGCGGGCTGGAACGTGACCGTGTCGTAGACCAGCAGACAGTCGCCCGGCGCCGCGTGCGCGCTGATCAGATCGGCCACCTGGCTGTAGTCCATGCCGTACTTGGCGTAGGGACCACGCTGCACCGCAGCGTAATTCGGTATCGCGAGCACCGCGAACAGCGCCACCACGACGGCCGTCGCCCACACCGGCCTGGCCAGCGCGGTGATGCAGACGCCGAGCAGCAGCGCCATGGCCGGCGCAGTGAAACAGAGGTAGCGCGGCGTGTACACCGGTTCGGCGACGACCGACCGCAGGATGATCACGGCGGTCGGCAACACCAGCCATGCCGCCGCGAGCACGACCAGTTTCCGGTCACCGGGGCTGATCGCTCGCACCTTGAGCAGCCACAGCGCGGCGGCGCCCAGCACGACGGCCGCCGCCGCGCACGCGAACAGCGGGACCCTGTCGAAGTACTGCTGCACCGCAACGTCTTCCAGCGTCCGCCGGCCGATCGGGGTGATCCACGCGACCTGATGCACCTGGGCGGCCACCACGGCGACGAACGGCACCGCCGCGCCGAGGATCACCACCGACGTGGCCGCGAACGGCAGCAGCACCCGTCGCCTGCGGCAGAACGCCAGCAGGAACACCGCATGGACTGCCGGCAGCAGCGCCAGGTACACCTCGAACAGCACCGAAACACCCAGCAGTGCACCGTAGCCCACCCACGCCCACCACGTGCCGCGGCGTGCCGAGGCGACCAGCACCACCGTCAGCCACACGGCGAGCAACATCGACAGCGCGAAGGGACGCGCCTCGATTCCGGCCCAGGTCGACCTGGGCAGGATCGCGCACATCACCCCCGAGGTGAGGGCGACGGTTCGCGTGGACAGCTGCCCGCCGAGGACGACGATGCCGGCCGCGGCGCCGCCGACGCCCAGGCCGCTGGGCACCCGCGACCAGAACTCGGTGTGCGGGAAGATTTCGAACCAGCCGTGCATCAGCAGGTAGTAGAGGCCGTGCACGGCATCGACATTGCCGAGCATGTCCCACAGTCCCGACAGCGGCCGGCTGTACGCCGCGGAGATCGTCGCCGCCTCGTCGTACCAGAACGACGGCCGGGCGGCACCGGCCAGGCTGACCGCGGCCCCGAAGACCGCGACGAGTAACGGGTCGAGCCACGCCGACCGACCTCGCACGGCGACGTCTACCAGACGCGGATCCAGTCGACGAGCATGACCGCGGGATAGGAGGCGCGGGCGGGATCTCCGCCGCCGGTCCCGCCGACCGCGAGATTCAGCACCGCCTGCATCCAGTAGCCGGGGATGCCGAACGGCCACCGCAGGTCGGTCGGATTGCCATGGACCGGGATCGGTTTCGCGGGAACGGAGAAGTAGGGTTTCGCGCCGTCGACGTAGTCGCGCCAGAAGTGGAAACCGTCCTCGCCCCAGTGCACGCGCCAGTTGTGCCACGCCGGGTCGACCAGCGCGGGAATGGACTTGCCCTCCCAGGTCTTGCCGTTGGAGGCGGCGTGCACGGTCGTGCCGGGCGGCCACAACCCGTTGCCGTAGTACTCCACGATGTCGATCTCCCCGTCGGGGAGCGGGTCCTGGTTGACCAGCCAGTAGGCGGGCCACAGGCCGGGCAGCATGCTCTCGAACTTGATCCGCGCTTCCCAGGTGGTGTTGATCTGGCCCCGGAAATTGCTCAGCACCTTGCCGCTGAAGTAGTCGGGTCCCTCCTGGGTGGCGCACAGGACGAGGTTGGAGTTGCCGTCGATGAACACGTTGCGCCGGTCGTCGCGGTAGTGGCCGGCCAGCGGCGGGGTGACCGGATCGTCGAAGTTCTGCACGAACCATTTCGCCGGATCGGGGGCGGAGCCGGCCGGACCGTCGAATTCGTCCTGAAAGATGTAGGCGCCGGGCGAGGTCGCGTTGGGCGGCTGCAGCGGTGGCGACGGCGCCAGGGGCGAGGCGTTGGCCATCGGCACTGGCAGAGCGGCGCCCAGCGCCGCCATCCCGGTCAACATCATCATGCTGCGACGATCCATTTGAGGCACCCCAGCACCCTAAACGCTGGCGAGTCCGGTCACGGCCGGTTCCGTCCCGTTGATCTGCCGGCGCTCGAGGAGCAGGATCAAGGCCCGTCGTTCGCGTAGGTCGCGCGCGTCGGCGCCAGACAGCATGCGGGACCGGGAGACGACGAGGAGACGTGGTGGGACAGCCGAAGACGAGAAGCCTGGCAGAGATCCGCGGAGCGCTGGAGCACTGCTACGACGCGTTCGACGCGCTGTGTGCGGACCTGAGCGACGACGAGTGGGAGGCGCAGTCGCTGTGCCCCGACTGGACCGTCCGCGGCGTCGTCGACCACGTCACCAGCATCGAGGCGGTCATGGCGGGATGGTTGCCCGACGACGCGACGACGCCGCCTCCGTTCGCGCGGGCCGGGGAATTCCTGGCCGACAGCACGCCCTACCTCGACAAGGTGCGGGCCGTCTATGACCGCCGGCGCGGCGACCTGGCCGCCCTGTCCGACGAGGACCTCGCGCGGCCGTCCTGGATGCCCGTCGGTCCCGGGACCTACGGCCGGTTCCTGGAGATTCGCGTGTTCGACTTCTGGGTGCACGAGCGCGACATCACCACTCCGCTCGGCCGCAGAACCGACGACACCGGGATCCCGGCGGAGATCGCCCTGGCGGAGGTCGAGAACTCGATCGGTTACATCGTCGGCAAGAAGGTCGGCCTGCCTGACGGCAAGAGCCTCACGTTCGACCTCACCGGGCCGATCACCCGGCAGATCCACGTCAAGGTCGACGGAAGGGCCGCGCGCGTCGACCACCTCGACGATCCCGACACGACCGTGACCACCGACTCCACCACGTTCATCCAGCTGGCGTGCGGGCGCATCGACCCGCAGCAGCAGATCGACACCGGCAGGATCAGCTGGACCGGCGACGACGAGATCGGTGACCGCGCCGCCCGCAACCTGAGGTTCACGATGTGACGAATCGCCCTGTCTCCGTTGATTTCCACTTCGACGTCATGTGCCCGTACGCGTACCAGACGTCGCGGTGGATCCGTGAGGTCCGGGAGCGGACCGGCCTCGAGGTGAACTGGCGCTTCTTCAGCCTCGAAGAGGTCAATCGCCAGGAGGGCAAGAAGCACCCGTGGGAGCGGGAGTGGTCCTACGGCTGGTCGATGATGCGTATCGGGGCGCTGCTGCGCCGGCAGTCCATGGCCGACGTCGACGCCTGGTACGAGCGGGCGGCACGGGCACTGCACGTCGAGGGCTACAAGCCGCACGAAAGAACCTATGCGCGGCACCTTTTGGAGGAACTCGGGTTCGACCCGGGCCTGGTCGACCAGGCCATCGCCGACCCGACGACCGGCGACGAGGTGATGGCCGACCACCAGCGCGTCATCGACGCCGACGGCTACGGCGTGCCGACCCTGTTCTTCCCGGACGGGCAGTGCCTGTTCGGTCCGGTGCTGATCGACCCGCCGATGGGCGAGGCGGCGGTGCGGTTGTGGGACGCCGTCGTGGCGTGGACCGAGTTCCCGCACCTATACGAGCTGCAGCGGCCGAAGACGCCGGCCGACCAGCAGGCGATCGCCGAGACGTTCCGCCCGTATCTGGAGGCCAGGGACTGGGTGTCGATCAACCGGGGGCAGGTCGTCGACTTCGATCAGCGTCCGTGACACGCGTTGGAGACCAAGGGGTTTCGGTGTGTTCGCCGCGCGTCGGCTGCCGGTCCGGGGGTGGCGGGTCACGGCGTGCTACTGTCGGTCCGGAAGTCCTGCTGGCTTCTGTTACTGAAAGAAGTCAGGTATGACACAGGGAACTGTCAAGTGGTTCAACGGCGAAAAGGGCTTCGGCTTCATCACGCCCGACGGCGGCGATTCGGACGTCTTCGTCCACTACTCGGAGATCAGCGGTAGCGGATTCCGGTCGCTCGAGGAGAACCAGCGCGTCGAATTCGAGATCGAGCAGGGAACCAAGGGTCCCCAGGCGGTCAGGGTCACCGCCATCTGACGGGTACGTCCCGTGACCGCGGCGGCTGTGCCGCCGTAACCATGCCGTACCGCAACGCCTTCGCGCAGCGCCTGGTCATCGACCGGCGGTTTGATGCGAGTGTTGAAACGGGTACCTCGGCGGGATGGAACGGCTGAGTGGCCTCGATGCGGGCCTGTTGTACAGCGAATCGTCCACGGTGCCGCTCCACGTGTGCTCGGTCGTCGAGCTGGACACGTCGACGGTCCCGGGCGGCTACAGCTACGAGCGTCTGCGCGGTGACCTCGAGCCGCGCATCCGGGCGCTGCCCGAGCTGCGCGCCAAGCTCAGCGACAGCCAGCTGAACCTCGACCATCCGGTATGGGTGGAGGACCCCGACTTCGACCTGAACCGGCATCTGAACCGGATCGGGCTGCCGTCGCCGGGCGGGCGCGAGGAGCTCGCCGAGGTCTGCGGCCACATCGCGTCGGTCCCGCTGGACCGCAGCAAGCCGCTGTGGGAGATGTGGATCATCGAAGGTCTGCGCGACCCCGACCGACTGGCGCTGATGGTCAAGGTGCACCACGCCGCGGTCGACGGCGTGTCCGCGGCCAATCTGCTTTCGACACTGTGCGATCTGGAACCCGACGCCCCGCCGCCCGCTCCCGTCGACGGGCCGGGTCACGCGTCGCCGTGGGCGATCGCCGCCGACGGGCTGGTGCGGTTCCTCACCCGGCCGCTGCAGTTGACCAAAGTGGTCCCGGAGACCACCGCGCTGCTCGCCAAGACGGTCGGCCGGGCCGCCACCGGCCAGGCGATGGCTGCCCCGTTCGCCGCGCCGGCGACGCGCTTCAATGCGGAGTTGACCTCCGAGCGCGCCATTGCGATGGTGCAGCTGGACCTCAGGGACGTCAAGGAGATCAAGGACCGGTTCGACGTCAAGGTCAACGACGTGGTGATGGCGCTGTGCGCGGGCGCGCTGCGCGGCTTCCTGTCCGATCGCGACGAGTTGCCGCCCAAGCCGCTGATCGCCGTCGTGCCGGCGTCGGTGCACGGGCAGTCGAACCGTGCCGGGCGCAACCAGCTGTCCGGGATGTTCTGCAATCTGCACACCCACCTCGGCGATCCCGCAGAGCGCCTGCAGGCGCTGGCCGCCTCCAACACCCGCGCCAAGGAGCACAGCGCGTCGCTGGGCCCGACGGTCTTCGTCGACCTGGCGCAGATCCTCACCCGCAACATGTTCGGCTGGATGTTGGGTGCGCTCTCGCGCACTCCGCTGACCCGCGCGGCGATCCTCAACGTGATCATCTCGAACGTCGCCGGCCCGCCCGCGACGTTGTACAGCTGCGGCGCCGAGGTCAAGGCGCTGTTCCCGCTGGGCCCGATCTTCCACGGTTCTGGGCTGAACATCACAGTGATCTCGGTGGCTGACACGCTGAATGTCGGCATAATCTCGTGCCCGCAGTTGGTGGACGACCTGTGGGATCTGGCCGACCGTTTCGGCGCCGAGCTTTCCGAGCTGCTCAGCCGCTGCTGAACGCCGAGTCCGTTAGGCAGCGGCACCGAGCGGGAAGCCTATTCGTCGCTGCCGGTCGACGACGGAAGGATGACATGTGAGCTCCCCGCAAGGCGGCTCTCGGCTGGGCACCCGCTTCGGGCCCTACGAGCTGCAGTCGGTGATCGGGGTCGGGGGTATGGGCGAGGTCTACCGCGCCTACGACACTGCGCGGGAGCGCATGGTCGCGATCAAGCTGCTGCGCCCGGAGATGGCGGCGGATCGCAACTTTCAGGAGCGGTTCCGGCGCGAATCGCGGGTGGCCGCGCGCCTGCAGGAGCCGCACGTCATCCCGGTGCACAACTTCGGCGAGATCGACGGCGTCCTCTACATCGACATGCGCCTGGTCGAGGGATCCAGCCTGGCCGGGGTACTGAGGCACGAGGGCGCCCTGCAGCCGGCGCGGGCGGTGTCGATCATCCGGCAGGTCGCCGCGGCGCTGGACGACGCGCACGCCCACGGGCTGGTGCACCGCGACATCAAGCCGGAGAACGTGTTGCTGACCGCCGACGACTTCGCCTATCTGGTCGACTTCGGGATCGCGCACGGCGGCGGTGAGGCCTCGGTGACGTCCACCGGGCTGGTCGTGGGGTCCAGTGCCTACATGGCGCCGGAGCGGTTCAGCGGGGAGCGGGGCGGGCCGGCGTCGGACGTGTACTCGCTGGCGTGCCTGCTGCACGAGTCGCTCACGGGCCGGGCGCCGTTCGAGTCCGGAGATCTGCGGCAGGTGATGAGCGCGCACATGTTCGCGCCGCCGCCGCGGCCGAGCATCATGCGCCGGGGAGTCAGCCGGGCGTTCGACGAGGTGGTCGCCAAGGGGATGGCGAAGAAGCCGAGCGACCGGTACGCCTCGGCCGGGGAGCTGGCGCGGGCGGCGGCCGCCGCGGCGGAGCAGCAGCCGGCCGCGGCGCCGGTCGCTGCGGTGCCGCCGCCGTCGACGCGGCAGTTCTCCTCGGCGTATCCGAGTCCGGCGCCGTATGCGCCGCCCCCACCTCCACCCCGGCCGTCGAAGCGGCGGTTCAGCACGGGGCAGGTGGCGCTGGCGGTCGCCACGATCGTGCTGTTCACCGCGGCGGTGGTGCTGGCGGCGGTGCTGGTGTTCAGCGGCGGGGACAACGGGTCGGCGCCGCAGACCCGGCTCGCCGCGCCGGCACCGACGACGACGGAGACCACCGCGCCCTCGTCGTCCGAGGACACGACGACAGACGAGACCACGACGACCACCACGTCGACGACACCGACGACATCGACGTCCCCGACAGCGAGCGGGAAACCGATCAAGGGTGTGTCGGGTACGGATTCGCAAGGCTTCGTGGGACATTCGGCGCGCTGCGACGAGGGGAGCAAGCCGGCCGCGGCGATCCGCACCGCGCAGTCGTTGGCGGTGGTGTGCAAGTCCGGCGACAGCTACTACTACCGCGGAGAACGGCTGAGCGACGGCGCGAGCCTCGAGTTGCAGAACGTCACGAAATCCGGTGCCGGGTATACGGTCACCAATCCGGCCGACGGCACCCGGTACGACGTCCAGCCGAACCAGCTGACGATCTCGAGCAGCCGGAGTGTCGATCCGGAGCCGGCCTTGGAGTACGGTTCGGGCTGACAAAGGGGGGCGACCGATGACCGTCACTACTGTGCCGCGGTCCAGTGCCGCGCAGACGCGGCGCGCGATCTGGAACACCGTCCGGGGGTCGTCGGGCAACCTCGTCGAGTGGTACGACGTCTACGTCTACACCGTGTTCGCAACCTATTTCGAGGGCCAGTTCTTCGCAGAATCCGAGAAGAACTCCACGGTGTACGTGTATGCGATCTTCGCGATCACCTTCGTGATGCGGCCGGTGGGGTCGTGGTTCTTCGGGCGCTTCGCCGACCGCCGCGGCCGGCGCGCCGCGCTGACGGTCAGTGTGTCGTTGATGGCGTTGTGCTCGCTGGTGGTCGCGGTGGTGCCGTCGCAGACGGTGATCGGGTCCGCGGCGCCGATCATCCTGATCATCGCCCGGCTGGTGCAGGGGTTCGCGACCGGCGGTGAGTACGGCACGTCGGCGACGTACATGTCGGAGGCCGCCACCCGGGAGCGCCGCGGGTTCCTCTCGTCGTTCCAGTACGTGACGCTGGTCGGCGGGCACGTGCTGGCCCAGTTCACGCTGCTGATCCTGCAGACGTTCCTCAACGACGACCAGCTGCGCGAATTCGGTTGGCGCATCGGCTTCGCCGTCGGCGGGGTGGCCGCGGTGGTGGTGTTCTGGCTGCGGCGCACGATGGACGAGTCGTTGTCGGAGAGGGTGATCGAAGCGGCGAAGGCCGGCGAGGATCCCGCTGCGGGATCGCTGCGGACGCTGTTCACCCGGTTCTGGCGTCCGCTGCTGATGTGCTTCCTGATCACGCTGGGCGGCACGGTGGCGTTCTACACCTACAGCGTGAACGCGCCGGCGATCGTCAAGACCGCCTACAAGGGCGAGGGGATGACGGCCACGTGGATCAACCTGACCGGGTTGATCTTCCTGATGCTGCTGCAGCCGGTCGGCGGGATCCTCAGCGACCGCATCGGGCGCAAGCCGATGCTGGTGTTCTTCGGCGTGGGCGGGGTGATCTACACCTATGTGCTGATCACCTATCTTCCCGAGACGCGGTCGCCGCTGACCTCTTTCGCGCTGGTGGCGGTCGGGTATGTGATCCTCACGGGCTACACGTCGATCAACGCACTGGTGAAGTCGGAGCTGTTCCCGGCGCACGTGCGGGCCTTGGGCGTGGGAGTCGGCTATGCGCTGGCGAATTCGATGTTCGGCGGCACGGCGCCGCTGATCTACCAAGCGCTCAAGGAGCAGGGCCGGGTGCCGCTGTTCATCGCGTACGTCACGGTGTGCATCGCGATCTCGCTGGTGGTCTACGTGTTCTTCTTGCGGAACAAGGCCGAGACGTACCTGGACCGGGAGCGGGGCTCGGCGTTCCGGGCGTAGGCCCCATATTGACGCGAGGGACGGAGTCTCGAGCGATTCGCTGATTCTGCTCCCGGGTGTTCGCTGTTCGCGGTATGCAAGTAGCCGTGGCGGCGGGGACACATGTGGGTCGGGTCGGTGGGTTGGCGGTAGCTCTCGGTATCGGAGCTGCGATCTGGACAGGTGCCGGCGTTGCTCTGGCAGACGATGGCGCGTCGGGATCGCCCTCGTCGGCATCGCAGGCGTCGGCGAAGACGTCGCAGACCTCGCCGGCAGCTTCGGCGAAGGCCGACCGGCCGGCGAAGGCGGCCACGTCGGCGAGGCGTGACAGGTCGGCGAGGCGCGACACCTCTCGCGAGGCCGACACCACCGCCGCCGCCGCCGACGACGCGCCCCCGGTCCCGGCGAAGCGATGGGCGGACCGCCATCGGGTCGAGTCGCGGGACAGCGCCGGGGAGCACGTCACGCGCGCCGGGGATGTCGAGCCTGAGACGGCCGAGGGCGCGGCTCCCAAGCCCTCTGAACCCCAGAAGCCGGACGTCGTCGCGACGAGGATCTCGAACGTCGTGCACGCCGACTTCGGGGTGCACCGCGGCGACGCGCCCGCCACCCCGGCCAAATCCGCGCTGGCGCTGACGATGCTGGCCACCGCGCGCGAAAAGGCCGACGAGGCAACGGTTGACACCGTCAAACCCCAGGTCGCCACCAGCCTGGCCGCCGACCCGTACCCGATCCCGACCGACGTCAAGGTTGTCGAGGTCAGGCCGCCGCTGGAGTGGCTGCAGGAGGTTCCGGTGATGGGCCGGTTCGTGGTGACGCCGATCGTGCAAGTGATCCACGCGGTCCCGTTCGTCTCCGACATCGTCCACCCGCTGATCGGCTTCCCGATCGACCACGACGCCCCGCCCGGCACCCCGAGGGCGCGCACCGTCAAGGTGGTGTCGTTCGACGGCACCGAGATCTACGTGAACTTCATGCCCGCCAAGGGGTTGCAGGCCGGGCAGTCGGCACCGACGGTGTTGTCCGGTCCCGGCGTCGGATTGCCGGGCTCGACGACGCTGAACCGGAAGTTCGACGAATTCCTGCCGCACGACATGGTCGGCATCGGCATGCTGCGCGACGCCGGCTACAACGTCGTCACCTGGGACCCGCGCGGCGAATGGCACTCCGGCGGCCGAATGGAGTTGCAGTCACCGGATTTCGAGGGTCGCGACATCTCCTCGATCATCAGCTGGCTGTCCACGCTGGACTCGGTGCAGAGCGTCGACGGCGACCCGAAGATCGGGATGGTGGGCCTGTCCTACGGCGGCGGCATCCAGTTGTCCGCCGCCACGGTCGATCACCGGATCGACGCGATCGTGCCCACGATGGCGTGGAACAGCTTGGTGGACGGGATCTTCCCGCGCCAGGCGGTCAGCAGCGTCTGGGGCACGTTCCTCAGCGGGTTGCTGGTGCTCACGGGGGCACGACCCAACGAGCGGGTGCTGCCGGCGGTGATCGGGGCCGTCCTCACCGGCACGGCGAAGCAGTCCGACATCGACCTGTTCAACAGCCTCAACTACGCCGACCGGCTCGCGAACATCACGGCGCCGACGCTGTTGGTCCAGGGCACGGTCGACACGCTGCTCACGCTGGCGCAGGCCGACAAGAACGCCAAGGCGCTGATCGACGCGGGCACCACCACCAAGGTGGTGTGGTACTGCGGCGGCCACGGCGCGTGTCTGAGCAGTGTCAACGACGGCACGGTGGTGTGGCGGGACACAATGGGATGGCTCGACCGCTACGTCAAGGGTGACGAATCCATCGACACCGGACCGCAATTCGAGTGGGTGGACCAGCACGGCGACTGGTTCTCCTCGGACACCTACCCGGCGCCGGCCGGCGTGCCGGTCACCGCGACCCTGGCCACCGGCGGCAAGACGCTGCCGTTCATCCCGTTCATCGGCGGGTCCGGGCCCAACCCCCGGATCTTGACGCGGGGCCTGATCCCCGCGGTGATGGGGTTGCCGTCGGGGGCGCCGGCGCTGAACGCGGTGAACCTGCACGTCCCCGATGCCACCGAGACGACGCATCTGCTCGGCGCGCCGGAGCTGACGCTGACGTACTCGGGCCGGGGCAATGCCGAGCACGTGTACGCACAGCTCGTCGACGACGAGACACACTTGGTGCTGGGCAATCAGGTGACGCCGATTCCCGTTGTGCTGGACGGGCAATCACACACGGTGACGTTCTCGATGGAACAGATCGCGCACACGCTGCAGCCGGGGGAGTCGGTCACGCTGCAGCTCGTCACGTCGGCGTTTCCGTTCCTGAACTTCTACTCGCACGGACGAATCACGGTCGAGGGCATGTCGGTGAAGCTGCCGACGATGGCGGCGGCCCAGGTGCTCACCGTCGCCGCCTGACTCACGTGGTCGTCGGCGAAGCGCGAACGTGATCCGCCGTCGCTGCGGCGCGAGAAGTAACGCTTCCCTGACCGTAACGGTCGTCTCGGCCATGGCGCAGGAACAATAGGGCCATGGCGTTGTACGACATCGGCACGGTCCGCACCCGGATGGGAAGCGCGCTGTTCGGCATGGTCGCCGGACCCGAGGGGCCCGAGAACCGCGCGCGCATTCACGGGACCCCGGGGCCGCGGTGGTTCGCCGAGGATCGGCCGATCCGGCGGGTGCACGCGGACGCGTCGATGTTCGTCGGTGGGCTGCGTGCGCTGCTGCTGCAGTCGTTGCACCCGCTGGCGATGGCCGGCGTCGCCGATCACTCCGACTATCGCGGCGATCCATGGGGTCGACTGGCCCGCACGAGCACCTTCCTCGCGGTGACGACCTTCGGGACCGCCGCCGACGCGCAGCGCGCGGTCGACCGGGTCAGGGGCATCCACCGCCGGATCCACGGCACCGCACCCGACGGACGTCGCTACCGGGCGAGCGATCCGCACCTGCTGGAGTGGGTGCACATCGCCGAGGTCGACAGCTTTCTGCGCGCGCATCAGCTCTACGGGTCGGCACCGCTGGATCAGCGTGGCCGGGACGGCTATGTCGCCGACACCGCCCGGGTGGCCGAGGCGTTGGGTGTGCTCGACCCGCCGCGCTCCGAAAGCGAATTGGCGGAGAGGATCCGCGCGTACCGCCCGGCGTTGGGCGGCACGGCCGCCGCCCGCGATGCCGCGCGGTTCCTGTTACTGACGCCGCCACTGCCGGTACTCGCCCGGGCGCCATACGCAGCGCTGGCGGCCACCGCCGTCGCGATGCTGCCGCGATGGGCGCGCGGACCGCTGTGGCTTCCTTACCTACCGCCTGTCGAGGCGACGGTGGTGCGCTCGGCCGGCCACGTGCTCGTCGGTGGCATCCGGTGGGCGATGACGTCCTCGGGGTGATCAGGGCACAATGCAACGGCGGGAGCAAGTTTCGACTTGCTCCCGCCGCGCTTGCCGCTACACGGACAGTAGTCGCTCGAAGAAGCTGCGGTACCGCTTCAGGGCAACGCGAAGATCCTCGGTCGATGCCTGTTCGCCGCGGGCCCACTGCTCTTCGAGGCGGGACCGCGCCTGGGCGAACCCGTCGGTGAGCTGATCCAGCAGGTTGGCGACCAGAGTGTCCGCCCTTTGCACGCACTCCTGAGGGTCGTCGACGAAGCCGGCCTGCACCGAATCCCAGCGGGCGCGCAGCCCGGCGAGTTCGTCGTCGGCGAACAGTCGCCCGTCAGCGTCCAGGCCGGAGTGTGGCCCGTCGTGCTGTCCGGCAGGTCCACTCGCCTCGCGGGTGTCGGCAACCTGAGCGGCGTCGACGTCCCTTGGCGCACTTCGTGTCTGACCGTGGGGGAGGACGTTGGTCTGGCGGGGGTACTGGCGGTCGTCCTCGGGCAGGACGTCGGTCTCGCGCGGGGCGTACTGGGGCTGATTCTCCGGAACAGGGGCGTGGCCCTCAGCGCCGTAGGCGGTGTCGTGTTGACCGGGAGTGGTCATGCGCGTGCCTCCCTCGAGGAGTCGTTGTCGGTGGTGTCGAGCAGTCGTTCGAACAGCGCCCGGTAGTGGACGAAGGCCTCACGTTGGCGTTCGGTATCCACCTCGCCGCGTTGCTGAGCCGTGTGGATGCCATGCGCGGCCCGGTAGTTCTCGACGATGTGCGGGTGGTCGACCGAAATGTCGGCGGCCCGGCGTTCGAAGTCGTCGACCGGGTAGCCACGCTGGCGCATGACCTCGGTGACGAGGAGGTCGGCGCTGCCTACGGCGTTCGCCGGGTCATCGACGAAGTCCGTCTGCACCTGCGCCCAGCGGGCGAGAAAGTCGTTGCGGGCGATCGGCGACAGCGCCACGATGTCGAGCTTGTCCCGTTTGCGTGCGCGGGCGGCGAGTTCCTTCTCGGCCGCTTTCGGATCGCCCTTCTCGGATACCACGCGGTGGTACTCGGGTCCGAAGTGTTGCTTGAGTTGCTCACTGCGATTGCGGCCGCCGCGGGAACGCACTGCGACGATCAGCACGGCGAGTACGACGACGATTGCTGCGGCGATCAAGATCCATTGCCAAGTAGGCATTTTGAGCTCCTTTCGTTCGCGTCGAATAACCGGCACTCGGTCTACGCAAACGTCAGATTGTGACGAGCGTCACCAAATGCCTGGTCGGTGGTCAGAAGTAGTGGCGACGTCCGCCGACGGCGCGTCCGGTGGCGCCCAGGATGGCCAGGATGGCACCGACGATCACGAGGATGATGCCGATGGTCCAGAGCAGCGAGATCTTGAGGAGGAATCCCGCGATGAGCAGGATGATGCCGAGGATGATCATGATCGAACCTTCCGTTGGGGTGTCGGTCGCTACGACCCGTTGATTCAGTCGACCACCCTTAAGGGGGTGGCGGTACACCCCTAAGGAGGTAATGTCACCGCCGTGCCCGAGGCTGTTCGCGCACCGATCACGGTGGCGCTCGTCGACGACTACGACGTCGTCGTGCAGGGGGTGGCCAACATGCTCGACCCGTACCGGGACCGTGTGGTCATCGCCGAACTCGATGCGAGTGTGCCGCTCAAGGACACCGTCGACATCGCGCTCTACGACAGCTTCGCCCAGCCCGAGTCGGACCACGAAGAGATCGGCGTGCTGGTGGCCAACCCGTGCGCCCGGCGAGTTGTGGTGTACACGTGGAACTTTCATCCCGACCTGATCGCCAGCGCGCGCGGGCGCGGCGCCCACGGCTACCTGTCGAAGACGCTGCCGGCGCGTGAACTGGTCGCGGCGCTGGAGGCGGTGCACCGCGGGGAGACGGTGATCAGTGAGGCGCCGCCGCGGGCGCGGCCCGCACCGGGCAACGACTGGCCGGGCCGCGGCGAGGGGCTCAGCGACCGCGAGGCCGAGATCCTGGCGCTCATCACGCAGGGCAAGAGCAACGCCGACGTCGCGCGGCTGACGTACCTGAGCCCGAACACCGTGAAGTCCTACATTCGGACCCTGTATCGCAAGCTGGGCGTCGAGAGCAGAACCCAGGCCGTGCTGTGGGGAATGCAGCACGGGTTCCTGCCCGACCATCACCGCATCGAACACTGGCGCGGCGGACCGTAATTCGCCGCATCGGCTTCACGCCGGGGGCGGCGGCGGAGGCGGTGGCGGAGGAGCGGCCGGCCAGGGCAGCACTATCGGCGGCAGCCCGGGAATCTCGATGACGTTGGGCGGCGGCGGCGGCGGAGGCGGTGCCTGCCCGGGAGGCGGCGCGCTCGGAGCCGAGGGCGCGCTCGGGGCGGGCGGCTGGTACACCGGCGCGGGGATGTACCCGGTGCTGGTGTTGATCGTGATGATGGAACCGGGAATGGTCCTGCCCCTGGGCGTCGTGCCGACGACGCTGCCCTTCGTGGAGGAGCTGTACACCGCGGTCGGTGCCGCGGCGACCTGGAAACCGGCGTCGGTCAACTTCTTCCGCGCGTCGTCGAGCTTCATCCCGACCACGCTGGGCACCTCGCTGCCGGGGCCGCCGTCGACGTAGCGCGGATCGGTGGGGGGCAGGGCGATCGGGCCGAAGTCGTGGGCGATCGGCTTCATCGCCGTGAACCAGGTACGGGCCGGTTCGGTGCCGCCGTAGAGGTCTCCGTCACCGCACTCGCGCAGCGGTAGGGAGCACAGGCCGGTGGGCGTCGCGGAGTCGTCGAAAATGTAGTTGGCGCCGGCGTACTGATTGGTGAACCCGACGAATCCCGATGACCGGTGCGCCTCGGTGGTGCCGGTCTTGGCCGATATCGGCAGATCCCATCCGGCCAGACTCGCCGAACCGGCCGCGGTTCCGTTGACGGCGTCCTTGCTCAGTGCGTTGGCCATCGTGTTGGCGAGCCCTTCGGGGACGGCCTGTTCGCACGGCACCGTCTCGAGGCGCACCTCGTGGCCGTTGCGGTCGAAGACCTTGTCGATCGGGCTGGGCGGGCACCAGGTGCCGCCGGAAGCCAGCGTCGCCGCCACGTTGGCCAACTCGAGCGCGTTGAGCGGCAGCGGGCCGAGGGTGAAGGATCCGATGTTCTGCCGCTTGACGAAATCGGCGAGACTCTCGTGACTCTCGGGATCGTAGGCCCGGGCGGATCCCGGCTCGGCGTAGGACCGCAGGCCGAGCCGGACCGCCATGTCCACCGCGCGCGGCACACCGATCTGGGAGATCAGCTTGGCGAACGCGGTGTTGGGTGATTTCGCCAGCGCATCGGTCACGCTCATCTGGCCGGCGTATTGCGAGACGTTCTTCACGCACCAGGTTTTCGGCGGGCATCCCGGCTCGGTGCTGTCGCCCAGGCCGGTCGCCCGGAACGTCTGCGGCACATCGAGGGTCGCGTTGATGCCCATTCCCATGTCCAGCGCGGCGGCCGTGGTGAAGATCTTGAAGATCGAGCCGGCGCCGTCGCCGACGAGAGAGAACGGCTGCGGCTGCGCCGTCTGGGAGGCGTTGGCGTCCAGGCCGTAGCTGCGGCTGTCGGCCATCGCGACCAGGCGGTGCGCGTCCTTGCCGGGCCTGATCACGCTCATCACGCTGGCCACGCCGACGGCGGTGGGATCGGCGAATCGGTCGACGGCGCTTTTGACGTTGTCCTGGACCT
Source organism: Mycolicibacterium chubuense NBB4 (assembly GCF_000266905.1). Next base: position 781,162 of record NC_018027.1, read on the forward strand.
TCGGGTCGAGGTTCGTGCGGATCAGGTAGCCGTTGCGGGCCACGTCCTCCACGCTCAGACCCGCTCCGGCCAGGTACTGCAGCGCGTACTCGCAGAAGAACGCGCGATCACCGGCGGCGATGCAGCCTTGCGGCAGCGCCGCGGGTCGCGGCAGTATGCCCAGCGGCGCGGCCTTGGCGGCGCGGAGTTCGTCGGCCCTGTCGGGCAGGTTCTCGATCATGGTGTTGAGCACCACGTTGCGCCGTTCCAGCGCGGCGTCGGGGTGGGTGTAGGGGTTCAGGGAACTGGGGGAGCGGACCATCCCGGCCAGCAGCGCGGCCTGCTCCCAGTTGAGATCGCCGGCATTGATGCCGAAGTAGGTCTTCGCGGCGTCCTGAACACCGAACGCGCCGTTGCCGAACGACACCAGGTTCAGGTAGCGGGTCAGGATCTCTGCCTTGGACAGCGCGACGTCCATGCCCAGCGCCGCCCGGATCTCGCGCAGCTTGCGCGCGGGGCTGATCTCCACGGCGGCGCGCCGGTCCGCGTCGTTGCGGGCGTTCACCAGAAGGTTGAAGTTCTTCACGTACTGCTGCTCGAGCGTCGACCCGCCGCGGGTGTCCGGGGTGCCGTGCAGATACCCGGCGAGACCGGTGAGGGTGGCCGGCCAATCGACGCCGTCGTGCTCGGTGAAGCGCTTGTCCTCGATCGAAATGATCGCCAGCTTGACCGTGTTGGCGATCTGATCGCCCGACACCACCCAGCGGCGCTGGTCGTACAGCCACGCGATGGGGTTTCCCGCCGTGTCCACCATGGTGGACACGATCGGCACCTCACCCCGGAGCAGTTGCGTGGATTCCGCTGTGGCGGAATCGGATACGCGCAGGAAGGCCGTGGCGGAACCGCCCACGAACGGGAACATCAACGCTGCCGCGAGCAGCCCGGCAAAAAGACAGCAGCCCGCCAGCTTGGCAATGGCCACCCGTTTCGCCCGACCCTGGGCCCGCATGGCGTGAGCTTAGGGCCGATCGAGACGTCCCGTGCGCGGATCGGTCGGTATGTGACTCATTGAGGCGGGTCTGTGCCCGTGCCAGAATCGAGGTATGGACTCGGGCCCGCTGGGCCGGAGATCGGTCGGATTTCTCTCGAGCCTCGACGCACCGACGGCGAGGTACGCCGTTCCACGCGTCGATGCGCCGGAGGGAACGGAGGCGTCATGATCACTCTCTACGTGGTGGCCGGTGCGGTCGCCCTGACACTGCTCTCGCTCCTCGGGACCAGCGTGCGCGTGATCCAGCAATTCGAACGCGGCGTGGTGTACCGGTTCGGGCAGGTGCAGTCCCGGGTGCGTGAGCCGGGGCTGGCGCTGCTGGTGCCGGTCGCCGATCGTCTGCAGAAGGTGAACATGCAGATCATCACGATGCCGGTGCCCGCCCAGGACGGCATCACCCGCGACAACGTCACCGTCCGGGTGGACGCGGTCATCTACTTCAAGGTGGCCGACCCGGTGCGGGCGGCCGTCGACGTGCAGGACTACATGTCGGCGGTCGGGCAGGTCGCGCAGACGTCGCTGCGGTCGATCATCGGCAAGAGCAACCTCGACGACCTGCTGTCCAACCGGGAGCACCTCAACGAGGGCCTGGAGTTGATGATCGACAGCCCGGCGCTGGGCTGGGGCATTCACATCGACCGCGTCGAGATCAAGGACGTGATCCTGCCCGACTCGATGAAGCGCTCGATCGCCCGCCAAGCCGAGGCCGAGCGGGAGCGACGGGCCCGGGTCATCACCGCCGACGGCGAGCTGCAGGCCTCGCAGAAGCTGGCCGCGGCGGCCGGGGTGATGTCCGAGCAGCCCGCGGCATTGCAGCTGCGGCTGTTGCAGACCGTGGTGGAGGTGGCGGCGGAGAAGAACTCGACGCTGGTGCTGCCCTTCCCGGTCGAACTGCTGCGTTTCCTGGAACGGTCGACGCCGGAAGAGCAGGCCGACGCCGGTCAGACTGCGCTGACGGCATCGCTGTCGGACATCTCGTCTGCTCTGACTCAGTCTCAACGGGAGGCCCAGATGCGATGATGGCTCGCAGATCCGGTGGACGCAGAGGAGCTTCGGATGGGTTTTGAGCGCATCGACGACCTGCTGAACGGCGTGACCGCCGACGGGTCGCTGCACGGCGTCGCCGCCACCGTGGTCGGCCGCGACGGTGTCCTCTACGAGGGTGCAGCGGGAGACGCGAAGCGCGACACGATGTTTCGCAACGCGTCGATGACGAAGGCCGTCGCGACCACCGCGGCGCTGCAGCTCCTCGAGCAGGGGCGTATCAAGCTCGACGCGACCGTCGCGTCGATCGTGCCCGAGTTCGGCGAGCTCCAGGTGCTCGACCACTTCGACGGCCGCGAGCCGGTCCTGCGGTCGCCCAAGACGCAGGCGACCGTCCGGCATCTGATGACCCACACGGCCGGCTGTGGCTACCACTTCCTCAACGAGAAGCTCTTCGCCTACTGCGCCGAGCAGAACTTCCCCAATCCGCTCGAGGGCGTCAAGCAGAGCCTCAGCGCGCCGCTGGTCCACGATCCCGGCACGGTCTGGGAGTACGGCGTGAGCACCGACTGGCTCGGCATGGTCGTCGAGGCCGTCAGCGGCCAGACGCTGGCCGACTACCTCGCCGAGCACGTCTACGGCCCCCTCGGCATGACGAACTCGACGTTCGACCCGACCGACGAGCAGCGCGCGCGGCTGCTGCCGATCCGCTTCCGGGCGCCCGACGGCGGCCTGCTGCCGACCGACCTCGACCTGCCGGCCCAGCCGGAGTGGGACGCCGCCGGCCACGGGTCTTACGGGACGATCACCGACTACGGGCGGTTCGTGCGCGCCTGGCTCAACGGCGGCGAGCTCGACGGCACGCGCATCCTCAACGAGGAGACCGTCGACCTCGCGTTGCGCGACCACCTCGACGGCGCGCCGCTGCCGAAGAAGATGGAGCCGGCCATCCCCGAGCTGACCAAGCCGGTCGAACTGCTCGACGTGCCGCAGGGCTGGGGCCTCGGCTTCCACCTGTACCTGGTCGACCTGCCCGGCATGCGCAGCGCCGGCTCCGCCGACTGGTCGGGGCTGTTCAACAGCTTCTTCTGGATCGACCGCAAGGCGGGGATCGGCGCGGTGATCGCGACGCAGCTGCTGCCGTTCTTCGACGACAAGATGGTCGAGACGATCCTCGGCTTCGAGGCCGCGGTCTACGCCGAACTCGGCGCGGCGGTGTCCTGAGCCGAAAGGCCAACCCTTACCTGCGGGGTAGGAAACTCTTCCTGTCCCGGCACTGGACTCTGGCTTGCCGGCGATTACGACCAGGCGCTCTGAGCAGCAGTATTCCTCTCAACAACGAAACACCCCGGCACCACCCGAGAGGAAAAGATCATGAGCGCATCGACCACCCGCAAGGGCCTCAAGTACGCAGCCACCATCCTCGGCGCCTTCGCCGTCCTCGCGGTCGCGCCCGCCACCGCGTTCGCCACCGACAACGATCCCGGGCCCGGCGGCGGTGACGGCGGCTGCCACTACACCGACGCCGACGGCTACGACATCCCGATCGACAACGGCCAGGGCGTCTTCGTCGACGGCAAGATCGTCAGCTGCAAAGACGGCAAGATCACCGTCACCACCCAGCCGCTGCGCAGCGGCGGCATCAACCGCGCGCCGATCCTCAACCGCGCACCCGTGTTCGCCCAGCCCTGACCGCCGTTCGCCGCTCGGCCCGCCACCGCACCGGTGGCGGGCCGAGTCGCGTTTGCCGACCATGAACCCGGTCGCTGCGCAAGAATTGCTCGCATGTCTTCCCACCTGGAAGTCTTCAAGCCCTCCGGCCGGGAGCTCGTCCCCCTGGCCGGCCAGCGGGTGACCCTCGGCAAGGCGGCGAGCAACGCCGTCGCGCTCGAGCACGACGAGACCGTCTCGCGGCTGCACGCCGTGTTCGAAAACCTCGGCGCCGCATGGTCGATCCGCGACATGGGCAGCCGCAACGGCACCTACCTCAACGGCGAGAAGATCACCGCCGAACGCGTCCTGCACTCCGGCGACGAGGTGCGCGTCGGCAAATCGCGGCTGATCTTCTGGACGGTGCGCGAGGCCGCCGACGGCCGCGAGGAGGAGACCGTCACCGCCCAGCCCGTCGAGGCGCCGCCGCGGCTGACCCGGCGCGAATACGACGTGCTGGTGGTGCTGTGCCGACCGCTGGTCTCCGACGACCCGTTCCCCGAACCCGCGTCGGTCCGGGCGATGGCCCGCGAGCTCTACGTCACCGAGGCCGCCGTCAAACAGCACCTGCAGAACCTCTACGACAAGTTCGCCATCCCCACCGAGGGCGACCGGCGCGTCCGGCTGGCCAACGAGGCGCTGCGCCGCGGCGCGGTCACCCTGGCCCAGCTGCGCGACGGCGCTACGTGAAGTCCAGCGCCTCGACCGTGGCCACCGGCCCTTCGTGGGTCGGCCGGTCGGCGCCCCCGATGACGTAGACGGTGGAGCCGACCGCGGCGACCGCTTCGCCGTGCACCGGCGTGTTGATCGGCGCCTGTGTGCTCCACTTGCGGTTGGCGATGTCGTACATCTCGACGGTGGCCAGCACCCGCGTCGGCTCCTCGCCGCCGACCACCACGATGCGGCCGTCGACGAACGCCGCACCGAAGCTGCCGCGCGGAGTCGGCATGTCCGGCAACTTCTCCCAGTTCCCGGATTCCGGGTCGAACCGCTCGAAGGCCGCGGAGTTCTCGTCGGCGGACAGGAACCGGCCACCGACCGTGTAGACGTACACGCCGTCGGACACCGCCGCGAGATGCTCACGGGGAGTGGGCATATCGGCAGCCTGCGCCCACGATGCGCCGTCGAACACCTCGGTCTGCGGCACCAGCTTCTTGTCGTTCTGCCCGCCGACCACAACGAGCTTGTCGTCGACCACCGCGGCGGCCGGCGCGGCCCGCGCGTGCTGCAGGCTCGGCAGCTCGACCCACTTGTGGTCGCGGAACGCGAACACCTTGTCCGACGCCTGCGCGATCGCGTCGGTGGCGCCGCCGATCACCACGACCTCGCCGCGGTAGGTCGCCGCCGCCGCGTGGTTGAGCGGGATCGGCAGCGACGGCTGCGGCTCCCACTGTTTGGCGCCGGGATCGTACGTCTCGACGGTCTGCAGCGTCTCGCCCTCCCGGATTCCGCCGATGATCCAGATCTTGTCGTCGAGCACGGTCCACGCCGTCATCAGCCGCGGGGTCGGCGCGTCGGGCAGCGACCGCCACTGCGCCGCGGGCTGCGGTGTGCGCGGCGCCAGCTTCAGCGCTTCGGCCGACGACGTGGCCTGCCCGTCGCCGGCGCCGGTCGACCCGCCGATCGCGTACACCGACTTGCCGACCGCCGCCACGGCCAGACCGTGGCGGGCGGTGCCCAGGTCCGGCAGGTCGGACCATGTCGCCGTCGTCAGGTCGAGCGCGGTCACGCTCTTGACGGGCCGCCCGCCGGCGGTGCCGCCGACCGCCACCAACCGGGCGTCGGTGACCGCGACGCCGAAGTCGCTGCGCGGCTCGGGCAGCGGGGACATGGCCGTCCAGGTGTCGGCGGCCGGGTCGTACGCCTCGACCGTCGCCAGGTCCGCCGTCCCGTTCGTGCCGCCGATCGCGTAGACCAGCTTGCCGTCCGACACCGCGGCCAGCAGCTGCCGCGGCGTCGGCATCGGTGCGCCCAGCTTCCACCCGGTGCCGTCGAACACCTCGGTGGTATTGAGCACCTTGCCGTTGGCGTCCACGCCGCCGGTGACGACGATGCGATCGCCCACCACGGCGGCAGTCGCCGCGGCGCGCGGCTGCAGCAGCGGCGGCAACTGCACCCAGCCGCCGTTGACCACCCGCCACACCTGGTCGGTGGCGACCTTGGTGTTGGCGCCCTCGGTGCGCCAGCCGCCGAGCACCACGGGGGTGTCCTGCCACGTCACCGCCATCGCGCGCTGCACGGGGACCGGCAGGGCCTCGCCGCCTTTCCAGCTGTCGATCGCCGGGTCGTAGCCCTCGTGGGCGCCGCTGACCCGGTTGTCGGCGCCCATGCCGCCGAAGATCCAGATGGTGCCGTCGGACTGGGTGGCGGCCGCCGCGGCGAGAGGGGTGCGGGTGTCCGCGATCGGGCGCCAGCCGGCCTGCGCTTCGGCGGTCGGCCTTGCCGAAGAGGTCGCGGTTGTGTTGGTGTTGGTGTCCCGCGTCGCGGCGACGATCACGACGGCGCCGATCACCAGCAGCACGACGGCCGCCGCGGCGGCGAACGCGATCAGGGTCTTCTTGCGGTTCGGGTTCGGTGGGACGGGCGGCGGGGGCGCGTTGTGTGGAACGTGCTGTGCGATGGACGTATCGGAGCGTTCCGAGAGCGAGAGCGCCTGTGTGCCTTCGGGTCGCTCGGGAGGTGGAGTGGACTCACCGATCGCCATCGCGTCCGCGGTCAACCCGTTGTGCCGCTGAGCTTCCTGCAGGGCGCGGCCCATCTCGGCGGCGGAGTCGAACCGGTCGGCGGGCTCGAGCGACATCGCCTTCTCTATCGCCGCGCAGACGTCGGGCGGGATGCCGTGGTCGCGCAGGTCCGGCACAGGCTGGGAGGTGATGCGCAGGTAGTGGGCGATCAGCTCCTCGCCGGTATGGCGCTCGTGGGCGGCCTGGCCGGCGATCAGCGCGTAGAGCGTGGCGCCGAGCGAATAGACGTCGGCCTCGACCGTGGGCGGCTTGCCGGTGAGCACCTCGGGGGCGGTGTAGGACAGCGTGCCGGTGAAGAACCCGGTGACCGTCTTGTACCCGCCGACGATGCGTGCGGTGCCGAAGTCGCTGAGCTGCGGCTCGCCGTAGTCGTTGACGAGCACGTTGGCGGGTTTGATGTCGCGGTGCAAAGTGCCTGTGCGGTGGGCGGTTTCGAGCGCGCCGCACAGTTTGACGCCGATGCGCAGGGCGTCGGGCCACGGGATACGGCCTTCCCGCCGGACCTGGTCGGCGAGCGAACCCCTTGCGTGGTAGGGCATTACGATGAAGGGCCGGTTCTGCTCGGTCATGCCGACCTGCAGGATGTTGACGATGTTGGGGTGCCCCGACAGCCCGCCCATCGCGAAGCCCTCGCGCAGGAAGCGTTCGCGGTCATCCTCGTCGAGATGGGAGGCGAGGACCTTGATAGCGACGGTGCGCCCGAGTGACTTCTGGTGGCAGCGGTAGACGACGCCGCCACCGCCCCGGCCCACTTCGATGGCGTCGACGAATCCGGCGGCCGCCAGCTCGTACGCGATCTCCCCCGCCATCGCCTCACGTCCTCCGGTGAAGTGCGAGTAGTGGGTCTACGGTACCCGGGGGAGGGTCGACAGGCGCGCGAATTGCGGTTCACCAGGTGCCGCGGCTGGCGACTTTGCGGCCTTTGCTTTCGCAACGACCGTGCTTACCGGTAGCGGCGGTCGAGCGATCGCTCCCGTCGTGCGAGTTCGAGTGGCATGCTCATGCCATGGCGGCCGTTCCGGACACCATCTACGCCCGCGACCACGGTGCCCACCTCGCGTATCAGGTGGTTGGTGACGGCGGCCCTGATCTTCTGTTCGTGCCCACCGCCACGTTCCCGATCGATCTGCTGTGGGACGACCCGACCGTGGCCGGCCACCTAAGGAGGCTGGCGTCGTTCAGCCGGCTGATCCTGACTGACCTGCTCGGGGTGGGCAGCTCGGATTCGGTGCCGATCTGCGATCGTCCAGCGATGCAGTCCTGGGTCGACGGCCTGCTCGCGGTCTTGGATGATGCTGCCGCTGAGCAGGTTTCGATCTTCGTGATGGGCGAGTCGGCGTTGCCGGTGATGCTCTTGGCGGCCAGCCATCCGCACCGCGTGCGGTCACTGGTGCTGTGGAGCCCGTACGCGTACTTCATTCGCACGGACGATCAGCCGTTCGGAATGCCCGAGCCGGCGGTGGCCGAGTATGTGCAATGGTGTGAGAAGACGGTCGGCAGAGGCACGGTGATGGCGCTGTCGCCCAGCTGGGAGTCGGATCCGGCCAAGCGGCGGTGGCTGGCCCGCGGGGAGCGGCTCGTCGGAGGCCCGGGCTACTTCGCGGACATCTTCGATCTGTTCGTGCACACCGATGCCCGCGCGGTGCTGGAAAGCATCCAGGCGCCGACGTTGGTGATGCATCGGCGCGGCGACCGCCATGTGCGGGCCGGCCACGCGGAGTATGTGGCCGCCCGGATCCCGCAGGCGCGGTTCGTGGAGTTCGACGGGGACGATCACGTGTGGTTCGCGGGGGATGCGGGTCGTGTTGTTGACGAGATCGAGTCATTCCTCACCGGTGGCCGCGGGGCGACGCCAACCAATCGGGTGTTGTCGACGGTGCTGTTCACCGACATCGTCGGGTCGACCGAGCGCGCGGCGAGGCTAGGAGACGACGCCTGGACGACGGCACTGGCCGCGCACGACCGGGTGGTCGAGCGGCATGTGGCCAATGCCCGCGGCGCGGTGGTTAAGTTCACCGGTGACGGAGCGCTGGCGACGTTCGACGGGCCGGCGCGGGCGATTCACTGTTCGTGTGCGATCCGGGATGCGGTCGACGACCTCGGACTGACGATCCGGGCGGGCTTGCACACCGGTGAAGTGGAGATGGCCGACGGCGACGTGCATGGCATTGCGGTGCACATCGCGGCGCGGATCATGGCGTTGGCGGCGCCGGGGGAGGTGCTGGTGTCGGGCGCGATCCCGCCGTTGGTGCTGGGCTCGAGGATCGAGTTCGACGATCGCGGGAGCCACCAATTGAAGGGCGTGCCTGATAGGTGGCCGGTGGCTGCGGTGCGGAATGTGTGAATTTGCGCGGCTCCACTCGGCTAGTGCGTCCATCTCGTGGATCAACCTCATGTGGCTGTACGGCCGGGCGTCCGGATGGGCTACGCGTTGCGGACGAGCGTGATGCTAGCAGTTTGCTGCGCGCCGCTGTCCTGCCCAACTAGCCTTAGATCGTGCTTGCAATTCCGACCCTTAAGTTCAGCTACGGCAATCTGTTGCTTGCCCGCCTTCGCGAACTTGGCTCGGCAACTATCGAGGAACTCCTCGGCGACGAGCCGGGGCAACTATTCAAGTCCGAGGGTCCGTTCGAAAATCCGGAGAGGCGGGCTCGTGATTGTCTTCGGTTCGCGCGGATGCTCGATCTGGTGGTCGAGGACGAGCGCAAATGGCAGCTCACCGATTCCGGTACCACCTACGCCAACAGTGTTGATCCAAGCAATCCTTGGACTGTTAACGAAATTCAGGCTGGCGTCCTTCGTGACCGTTTATCTGGTGGCAGAGCGGAGTTGGCTGATGACGTCCGGATCGCTCTTCAATCTGTTCACGACTTAACTGCCGGTTGGTCAAACGACGATCTAGGGCGTGCGTTGGCGGCATATGCAAAGACCGACCAGTGGCAAGCGGACCGAACCTTCGAATCGCAAGGTGCGCGCTACCGAGAACTCCTCATCGAAAGTGGGTTTATCAATAGAACCGGTGAACTGACCGAGCAAGGGGTCTCCTTCCTCGAAGGACAAGCGTCGGTCTGGTGGGTAAATCAGGGCGCCACATATACGAAGGAGCGCGATGGCGGGTTCCTCTGGGCGCCGATGCTGAATAAGGCGGGTCGCCCGCAATACCACTGGGAGACAATGGATGAGGTTCGAGAAGGCGACGTTGTTCTGCATTACAGCAACGGCGCGCTGCGAGCAGCAAGCCATGTGAGCGCAGCCGCGAGGCCGGCGCCGAATCCGCTCGACGACAAATCCTGGGATGAGGCGGGCAGGCTGGTTGAGACGCAGTATCAGGAGCTAAACGAGCCCGTTGCACTTGGTGCCATCGATGAGGGTGCCCGCATCAGACAGGGATCACCGTTCACAAGCACCGGATCAGTCCAGCAGGTCTATCTCGTTGGCCTGCAGGGAGAGTTCGTATATGAGCTGTGCCGGCAGTTCCCAGAACTCGCGGGGCACCTACCTTCGGTCACACTACCTGTGCCTGTACCGACGTCGGAGGCGCCGACGCCAGACGAATTTTTTCATGACTTTGCCGTCGCCGTGGAAGTCTCTGGGCTCCGTTTCCCAGCAGGCTCGAACCTCGTCCGATCGTTCTTGAGTAGTCTGCTTGCGAAGCCCTTTGCGATCCTGACGGGACTCGCCGGGTCGGGTAAGACTCAGCTTGCGATGAGGCTCGGTGAATGGTTTGGCACTGATGAACACGGACGCCATCGCCACGTAGTGGTACCTGTGCGGCCTGACTGGACGGGCCCAGAGTCCATCTTTGGGTACGAGGATGCGCTGCGTACCTCCGCATCTGGGGCACCAGTGTGGTTTGTTCCCGAAGCCTTTGAATTTGTTCTTCGTGCGGCGGACGATCCCGAGCATCCGTATTTATTGATCTTGGACGAAATGAATTTGGCCCACGTCGAGCGGTATTTCTCGGACTTTCTCTCTGGGGTCGAATCGCGACGTCCGGTCTTGCCGGATCTGGTTTTCGATCGACCATCTCGTCAGTGGGTCCTCCGTGACGTAGAAGCGCAGAGGATTCCCTTACCACGGAACCTTTTCATCGTCGGCACAGTCAACGTGGACGAGACGACCTACATGTTCTCGCCGAAGGTTCTCGACAGAGCTTTCACTTTCGAGTTTCGGGTGACCTCCGATGAACTCGACGCCGAGCTTCGGCGGCCCAATGCAGCGCAGGCGGGGGAAGATCGGCGAGTACGTGCCTTCGCGTCGCTAGCGGAAAACGACAATTGGCAGCAAGAGCATCCTCATCCGGCTCGCGACGAGATTGTGTCGACGCTGAAAGAGGCGCACGTGATCTTGGCTGGTGCCAGTCAGGAATTCGGGCACCGATCGCTTTACGAGATCTTGCGGTTCTGCGCTTTCTTCTCGGCGACGGGAAATGCCGATAGCAACACTGTGCTCGATCTGGCGATGATGCAGAAAGTTCTGCCGAAAATTCACGGGTCGCGAAGACGCGTCGAACCCGTTCTCGCGGCGCTCGACGCTCTGGCCGTGGGAGCCGGTCCAGCCCCGCGGCTTCCTATCACGCATCACAAACTCGTCCGCATGATCGAAGCCGTTCGCGCGAATCAGTTCGTCAGTTTCGCTGAGTAGTAATGTCCCAGGATCCGGTGCAGCTGACGCTTCGAACTGATGATCAGGTCGTCGGGCAACTGCTGATTGCCAACCTTCCTGGGCGTCAAGACATTATGTTCTCGACGCGCGGTGATGTCGCCTTACGTGAAGCGGGGATTTATCGTTACGAGATCGAACTTTTCCCCGACGCATTGTCGTTCGAAGTCGAGCCACGCGAGTTGTTCGATCCTGACGATGCGAGTTGGAAACGGGGTCGGCTACGTCCCGGTCAAGCCGTTGGACGCCTCCGTGTTCAGGTCATTGATCGCACGACAGGGCTGACAGGAACGACCGATGTGGACGTCGTAGCCGTCAAGCTGGAGCACGAGACCGAATATCGCCAAATGCTCACTGATATCTCTTCGCTCGCCGCGGAGGCAGTATTGCAGGGATTCGCGCCGAGTACGCTAGACCTTGCACCGAGCGAGCTGCCTGCGGAACTGCTCTATCTCCGCTTTGCGATGATCGCGGCGTACCTGCAAGATCCAGCGTTGGAGGCTGCGATTGCGCGTGTCACCTCGCAGCCACACCGCACATGGGTGTCGGAGCAAGAGATCCGTCCGATTGGATCACCGTTTCCAGCGGGTGCCGCTTTTCGGCGTGCAGTTCGTGCGACGGGCCGGCGGGTGCCCTGGGTGGGCGGCCCAGCCGCACTCGCGTCTTTGCCTGCTGCTTTGACTCGTGATCGCGCAGAAGCGAGCGCCGACAATTTGGCGAACCAGTTCGTCAAGTTTGCGCTGGAGCGTTGGCGAGCCGTCTCGTTGGAGCTTTCCGATGTGCTGTCGCAAGCCTCAAAAAATGTCGAATCCGGACCGCTGCGTCGCGGTCAGCAGATCGCCGCTGACGTCGGTGCTCAACTGGATGAATACCTGGCGCACCCGCTGTTCTCTGAGGTCAGCTCTCTATTGAGAATGCCGACTTCCGACCAGGTTTTACTCAAGCGCGCTGGCTACCGGGAAGTCTTCCGGACGTTCGCGATGACTGAACTTGGACCTACAGTCCGGATCGACCGCGAGGACCTGGCCGACGTCTTCGCAGCGTCACAACGCAACGTTGCGACGCTCTATGAGTTCTGGTCTTTTCTCGCAGTGGTGGATTCACTCGGGCGAGTGTGCGGGGAAGACCGAACGGCGCGCGCTTTCACCGTCGCTGGGGATGGCATCTCCCTAACAATGCGGACAGGTCGCACGTCGAGGTTATCGTGGAACATCAGCCGAGGAGGCCGTCTACTTCGGGTCGATGTCTTCTTCAATCGAACGTTCGCTGGAAGAGACGATCAACGGGGGTCGTGGAGCCAAGCGATGCGCCCCGATTGTTCGGTGCGTATTCGACCAGAAGGCAGCACGCCGTCGCGCCTTCCCACACGGGATCTCGAAGTATGGTTGCATTTCGATGCCAAATATCGTGCCGACAACCTTCTCGCACAGCTAGAAGCGGCCCCGGATTCGGGCGAGTCGTCCGGGGAATCGACCACTACTCCTGGCGGTGCAAAGCGCGACGACCTGCTCAAAATGCACGCGTACCGAGACGCGATCTCGCGAACCGGGGGAGCGTATGTGCTGTATCCGGGATCGGAGATCAAGGACATCCGACGACACCCGGGTTTCAAAGAAGTGTTACCCGGCCTTGGCGCCTTCCCGCTCAGGCCGAGTAGCGATGGCCTGCCAACGTCATCGCGGGCCCTCGACCGATTTCTGAGCGATGTGCTCAACCATGTCGCCAGTCAGGTCACACGTGAGGAGCGGCATCGCTTCTGGACCGCGACCGTGCACCAACCTGGCGAGCCCACTCCTACGTCATTGCTGACAACGGATTTCCTAGACGAGCCCCCCGCGGATACGGATGTACTTCTCGGCTTCGTTCGCAATAGCGAGCATCTCCAATGGATAGATCGATTAAGGCAGTACAACATTCGTGCTGGAGATCGGATAGGCGCCGTCGACATCGGCGGGCGAGAACTGGGCTCCAAGCTGCTTCTCCTATACGAGAACCGGAACAGCGTCCTACACGTGGCCCGCGCTGCGAAGGTAGTGCGCTGGCGGCCCGCAACGGCGACCGACTTGATGGCGACGGGTTATCCGAACCCCCGCGGCGACATCTACTTCGTGGCTGACCTCCAATTCGTCGAACACCTGCCAGCGTGGTCCGACTCGATCGACCTGGAGTTTCTAACGGCGAACGTCCGTAATGGGGCCCCCCTTGTCGTGACCTGGTGGGACATCATTCGTTCAGCGTCGGTTGTCGATACCTAAGGCGATGGGGTGACTCCACACAAGACCCTCACCCGCGGTTGGCGTGGTTGTCCTGCGAAGCTGTTCCGCAGGAGAGGCGTGGAGGTAAAAATTGGGCACACACCGCGAGCCGGCCATCGCCTTCGCGCGTCAGATCTGAGCAATCCACCACGACGAGAAGGTGATGTCCAGCCGCTCACTGTGCTTGTAGCCCGACCACGTGGGCACGCCTGGCGGCTGCCCGCGGTAGATGCCACGGGCTGCCGCGACCACCCGTTCACGCTGCGTCGGCCACTGCAGCTGCGTCGCGATGTCATCCAAAGCCGACAGCCGCGTGTCAGAGAGAGCGCGGTCGACAAGCGCCATAGCGGGTAACGCGTTGCTCTTGTCGCCGTTGCAGCGCCTGCAGGCGAGAACGAGGTTGGCTAGACCGTCGATTCCGACCAGCGACCACGGTAGGACATGGTCGATGGGATTATCAGCAGGCAGATGCGCACTGCAGTAAAAGCAATGGGGCCCAAACGTCTCCTTGTATGGGCCCCTGACCGCTGCCAGGGCGGTGCGCTCGCGGCCGAAGAGATGTCCCGCCACATCAGGTACATCTGACTCGAGGAATTTATTCATACGTCGCACATCCTCGACCCACATCATTTCCAGCGCCGGCTTCAGCAACCCCGCCAAGCGGGCCAGTGCGGTGGCTACGCCGGGCCTCAACACGATCGCGTCCCCATGCGCACGCACCGAGGATCGTGACACGTTTTCTCCGAGGAACGAGTCGTCGTAGAGGAACGGGTCGTTGCGTGAGGCGCCGGGCAGCTTCTGAAGCCGCGGCAGGGGCTGCTTGATCAGCGCGAGCGCGATCCGTTCGATGGCTTCGGTGTACGCGGCCGGGGCACGCCCCGACGCAAGCTCAAGCGACAGTCGGCTGTTACCGGCACGTGCTACCTCGCGCAAGGCCTTGGTGGCGTCGATGATCCGTGTTCTACTGCCCGTGCGACGTTGCGCAAGCTCATGTCCTTCAAATGGTCTCACCTGGTGCCAGTACAGCGCCAATACGCGGTGCGCGAGCTCGGGAATCGGGACCGTCAGCGGATCGTCAGGGCCTGCCGGCAGATTCTCGAGGGAGTGCTCGATCAACGCCATCAGCGTTGCGAGCTTGTAGGTGGCGTCCCGCTGTCCGTGCTCGAGAATAGCCAGCACGCGCTGGCCGAGGAGTAGCGGATCAGTCACAGCGGATCAATTTACTCACCTGAACTGCGAAACCCGACCCCGTGATCACCATGGGCCGAGGCGCTGCCTATAGCCGAATGTTGTCACTGCAAGGATGCCATCTCACGGATGATCGAGCATGCAAGATTTCGTAACCGCCTCATTTGCCGAGTCTTGCGACTGACTGGCCGGTCGCCATCTGCGGCGGCTGCCGTCACCGCATGCGCGACGGCGGCTTCACCAGTTCGGTCGCCTTTCGCTTCGCTCAGCATCCGCAATGCCCGAACTGCGGCGGACGACGAAGCAAGCGAATCCAGTACGGCATGCCCGCCGACCCGGAGTCGTGGGAACCGTGGGTCAGTATCGGCGGCTGCTGCGTCTCGCCCGAGAAATGGGAATGCCAACTGTGCGAGCACCAATGGTCGTGACTTGCGTATGCCAGGCAACCCCACTGATCCGATAATCAGAGACGGCCCATCGCCTTCAAACGGCTGTACGTCGTGTCGAACAACACGTCATCGAGGTCGATGCACAGCCCGATCGCTCCCAAGTGGACTGTCCCCGTAGCGTGCTCGAGCACCCCCGGCAGCGCGTTGATCACATCAACGTACTCGGTGACGAACTCGCGGTAGCTCTGCAGAGGGTTATTTAGCAGCCGTGCGCAATCGGCGATGACGTCGGTGTAGGCGGACGGCGCAGACAGACCGCGGCAGCGTTCCGACAGCTCCAAGAAGCGCTCGCGGTAATCCATCATGCGATGCGCGATGTGCTTGATCGCCTCCGGATCAGCGTCGGATCCATCGGCCCCGCTGCTGAATGCGGCCATGAACGCCGGCGCGTTCACAAAGCGTGCCAATTGACTAGTGGTGGACAGCATTTCGTCGATGAGCCCGATCAGGATGGAGGCCAGCTCCTCTCCGGTGATCACCCGGCGGGTGGCTGTAGGGGTGAATCCCAACTCACTGTCCCGGAGCCGCTGCGACAGGGGAGTGGTGCGTTGCACGAGGACCGACGCGAACAGGGCCTGCTGCCACGCCGGCGGTTTGTCGGTCGCCAGCGCCTCCAGCTCGGCGGCAGTGGCGGCGATCCGGGCAATCGGAACGTCCTTGTCGTGGTCTCCGTCGGGAAGCGACGGCGGCGGGGTGACCGCGCGCATCGCGGCGGCGCCTTCCGACCCGTACACCCCTCGGCTGTCACCGAGCAGCGTCCACCGATGCTGTCGGTCGGCCCGGAGTTTCAGCTCGGCCTCGTGCTTTTCGGCCAGCTTCCGCCGCTCCTCGGCCTCGCGCGCCGCCGCGCGGCAGAGGTAATAAATTCCGACCGATACGCCCGCCAACGCGGCCGCGCCGACGATCCACCAGATGTACTTGATGATGAAGCCGATGACCAGAAGTACGCCGAGAACGCCGACGATGCCACCGCCGCCCTCGGAACGCCTCCTTGCCATGCGCAGACGATACGAGCCTGGTCTGACACCTTCGCACGTCCGGGAGCGCACGTGACTCGCGAAGTCGTCAACAAACGATGACGCTGTCAACGAATGTTGACGAAAGCTGAGCGGCGGCCGTGGCGCCGATCCCGGCGCGTCCCAGGGATTCTCCCGAGGCGTCTACAGGCGGTTGCCGTAACGACGCGGCTCGTTATCCGGGCGTGTGTTCTTCGACTGTTCCGATGGAGGCGGTGGTGCCGGCGGAGTGTATCGATGCGCCGCCGGGATGTCCGACGGACGCACTGGAGCACCGTCTCGTGGATGGCCGAACCACCAGATGGAGTCGTCCTCGGCCTCCCCGGGGCGAGAAGCTGACGGCTGGTTCTCCTCGAAGTCGAGTAGGTAGTAGTAGCGCACCGCCTCATCGACATCCGGCCACGGCGCCGGGTCGATGATCGACTCTCTGGTGTCCCGAACGAGGCCCCAGACTGTGGAGGACGGCGGGGCGGTGTAGACGAGGAAGATCCTCGGACCCTCCGCCCACGCGTGGGAGACCAGGTAGGGATCGTGCCCGTCGGCATTCTCCTGTTCGATGTGCCGCAACAACTTTCGCAGTACGGCCATGGAGAACTGATTCTCCGCCTCCGACACGTCAGTTGATGGGCACATTGTTGTTCACCCATGGCGGCGTCAGCGTCCATCCTGGTTTCACTTCAACCACTCCACTGCCTCCCGCGAGTGGATACATCGAGATGACTCCCTTCTGGCCACCGTCAGGGATTCCGGGCCGTCCTTCGTTGATGTTCGCGACGATCCTCATCGTGACGCTTTCTCCTGTGTCCTCACAATCGGGCATGCCGAGGAAGCCGGAACTGCAATGCACACGATTGATCGGCACCTCGTAGACAAGGGTTCCGTCCTTCGAGCTGATCGGCCGGCTGTGCGAGATCAGATCTGTGAAGACATTGGGATTGACCACGTGATGTCGCCAGTACGCCTTGTCCCAGCCGAAACCTTGTTGCGTCGACTCGTTGTAGTAGCCGCGCCGGAGGACGACGTGGTTCCCGTCGAGGTCGGTCGCCTCGGCGATCACCTCATTGATCGGGTAGGGCGGTGGCGGCGGCGACTGCTTGTAGTCCACGGCGTGGACTCCGTCACCAGGACCTCTCCCGTTCTTCTGGCCCGCACCGAGCGCCTGGTACTCGCTGCTGATCGCTTGGATGTTGACGCCGACCGTAGTGAGCTCGCCGTTCGCCCGTGTCAGAACGCCGCTCACCTGACGCAGACCCCGACTGACGATCGGTAGCAGCAGTCGGTCACCGGCTGCGTTCTTCGGCACGCTCGCAGCGGCGTCGAGTACCCAGGTGCGCACGGCCTCGAGGTCTCGCCGGCCACTGACGACGATCTCGGCGGACCTGTCGATCTGTCTCGCCAGCCGTCTGTCGAGACGTCCCAAATCCTGGATCACACGCTGATGCGTGCTGTTGACGCCGGCGTACTGGGTAGCCGCTCCGCCTGCCCAGCGTTGACCGGGTGCGGCGGCGTCGAGGTCACTCCGGAGCCGATCGAGCGTCGCGCTCCGATCAAACCGCTCGCCGCCCTGCGGGACGCCCGTGCCGAACGTGGCCCGCGCATCGCGCCACGTGGCCAGGAAGGCATCGAGCACGCTCATCGCCGCCGCCTCCCGACCATGCCCTCCATTATCGGGGCGCCAGGCCGGTCTCCCATGCACAAGTTGAGAGCCGGTTCAATCCTCACAGCGAATTCTCGGCAAACTCCGCCGCCAAAAGTCGCAACTAAATTACGGTTCCGTCGGATTCCCCGGAACGGGTCGCGATCATGATTTCGATGTGGTGGGCTGGGGAGTCGCCTGCAAAGCGATGTCGGGGTGGGACTCAAAGGTGGGTAAATCTGTGAATACACATGTCAGGGCGGTCCGACCGTCATCAGCGCGACGCCGTACGCGTGCCCGCTCGGCAACACTACAACTGAGCGTCGCCCTCGTGGCAACCGTCTTTGCCGTGGCGACCCCGGGAGCAGCCGATGCCTCGACCGCGCTGATCCTCGGTGGCAAAGGCAAATATGCCAAACTGACCGACCAGCAGATGTCGGACGCGTTCGGGGGCTACTTCGCCGATTACGACCAGCGGATCAACGTGCCGTTCCCCGGAACGAGCAACCTGTACAAGTCGGTTCAGGTCGGCACGGACAACCTCTACGCGGCCGTCTACGCCACCCCGGGGCCCAAGACCATCGGCGGGGTGTCCGAAGGTGCGCCGTCGGTGATCGAGGTGTTGCGCCGGCTCGAGGCCGATGCAGCCGATCCGGCCAGCGGGAAGACACCGCCTCCGAAGGAGGAGATGAACGTCGCGATCTACGGGTTGCCGAGTAAGCGATTCCTCGGGGACCTGGCCGATCAGCCCATGCCGGTCACGCCCTACGACATCATCATCGTCAAGGCCGAATACGACGGAATTGCAGACTTTCCGGACAACACGTGGAACATGCTGGCGGTCACCAACGCGCTCATGGGCGCGGTGCAGCTCCATGTGAAGCAGTCGAACTTCGACATCAGGAACCTGCCGACCGAGTACACGATCGAGACCAACGACGCGGGTGGGACGACGACCACGATCCTGATCCCCACCGAGGTCCTTCCGATCCTGGGGCCGATGGTGGCCTTGCACTTCAACCCGGACTACATCGCGAAAATGGACGCGCGGCTGCGTCCCAAGATCGACGCGGCCTACGACAGGCCCCCGATGGAGACCGGCATTCCGCCCACGCTCACCGGCCCCCCGGGGCCGCCGCCGACGACCACCCCGTCGACTCCGCCTGTCACCGCGCTGACCGCCACGTCCGTTCAGACATCCGCCGAGCAGACGACGGCGGCGCTGAGCACCCGTGCCACGTCGCGAGCGCCGCTGGCCAGTGAATCGCGGACAGCGACCGCCACCCAGCCCACGGTCGCCGACGATCCGGAACCGAACACGCAGTCCGGCGACGACACGAAAGCCAGCAGCGGCACGACTGCCGAGGCCGAAAAGCCCGCCCGCAAATCGCTTTTCGCGACACGCGAGCACAAGAAGGCTACCCGTGGATCGGAGAAGGGCGCGGCCGGCAGCGCAGAGAAGCGCACAGAGCGCACGAAGGACCGGCCCTCGGCGGCCGGTGCCGACGCCGATGCGGGGGGCGGGGGATCGGCAGGCGGCGACAGCGAGTAGCGGGCGGTCCACCCCATCAGGACAGTTGAACCTCACCCCAGGCTTCCTCGTTGAACCCATTGACAGCGTCGAAGATTCACAGCCGTGGAGGAGGTCGAGATGAGTGCGTTATTAGTGGCCTGCTTCTCGGTGGGCACCCCTCTGGTGGCTCTTGGTCTTCACGATCTGCAAGCGTCGGCGGAGCGGTGGGTCTCGCGGCGGCACGCCGAGGACTGAACGGGTACTGCGCCGGCGGCGAGTGCTACTCGCACATCGCCGCCCGGCGCGCAGTCCCGACGACGAGCGGGTCACGCGGCCATGGGGAGTTCGGCCGGTGCCTCCTCGCGTGCGCGCTCGTCGACGTCGATCGGGGTCGCGCGATAGCTCCGTAGGTAGCGGTCGATCTGTGCTCGGCGCACGGGCTCTACCCAGATGTTCGCGCCGTCGATGGGATTGCCGCTCTCATCGGTGCGGGCCACGTGGCGTGCGCCGGCGCGGAAGCCGATCGCCGAGGCGGCAAAGAAGACGACGAGGCTCGCGCCGATGATCGCCGCCAGGCTGCTGCCGACGGCCAAGGCGTAAACGAAGATGCCCAGCGCCGCGAACCCCAGAAGCAGGAAGACGTACGCCACATACGTCATCGATATCCGGGACAAGACGGTCTTCATGATGGTCTCCTCACTCTGGTAAAACGCTACGCGTAGCGTAGCGCTACGTCTAGTGTAGCGTTTGTTCGGCGGGAAATATTCCACCGGCATCGAGAGAGGGCGGATGGCGCAGCGACGCAGTGTCGACGACGGCATCACCGAGGCGACCCTGCAGTTGCTTCGCGCCGGGGGGCCGCGAGCGGTGACCGTCGAAGCGGTCGCCGCCCGCTCGGGCATCGCCAAGACCACCATCTACCGGCGGCATCGCGACCGGCGGGAGATGTTGTCGGCGGCGCTGTCTCGCGGGCCGTCGCCCGAGCCGCTCCCGGCGCGGGCCGATGCGTCCGCGCGCCTTCGATGGGTGATCGAGCACGCCGTCGAGGCGGTGGAGGCCGGCATCGGATTCGGGGGATTCGCCGCCATGCTCACCGACGAAGACCCGGAGTTCACCGCGGTGTTCCGCCAGATCCTGGCCGAGCAACGGGCTGACCTGGAGGCGGTGATCGACGCCTGCCGGTCGGACGGCGTGTTCCGCGCCGACGTCGACGGCGCCACGCTCATCGACGCGGTGGTCGGCGCCTACATCGCCGAGCGTGCCCGCACGGGCGCCGTCGCCGACGGCTGGGACGCGCGACTGTTCGACCTCTTCTGGCCTGTCGTCAACAACCGGCGACGGCGTTGAGCCCTGGCCTCACCGGAAGTGGCCGGCGCCGGGTCGCACGCCCGGGTGGCGTCCGCGGAGATCGCGGGGCGGACGCGGCGCCCGCAACGGCGTCGTCGGCGCATGCGCCGTGGCGGCCGGATGGGCCACGGCGTGGCGCTGCCGGCGGTGCTCCTCGTCGATCCCGTCGGACAACCGGCCGAGGTAGCCGATCAACGCGGCGACATCGCCGTCGTCCCAGCGGGACAGGATCGACTCGAGCCCGTTGATGTTCGCCGACCGCTGGTGCTCGAACAGGGTGCGCCCGCGTGTGGTGAGCGAAAAGCGCGGCGGCGCAGCCTGATCGCTCACCGGTACCCGGCCGACGAGGCCGTCGCGGATGAGCGCCGACACCCGCTCTTCGACCGGCTTGAGGTCGCTGTCCACCGCAGCGGCCAACTCCGCCATGGTCAGGGCGCTCGGGCCGCCGAGATACGCCGCGACGACGTAGTCACCGCGGTCGAGCCGGTGCGTCGCCGACGGCACGCCCAGCGACACCGCGGCCTGCCGGCCCACGGCCGTCATCACCGACTCCAGTCGCTGCGCACGCCGGCGGACCGACGACGGCGACAGCACCGGCTCGATGGTCGTGGGTGCGGGAGCGGGGGTGGCCGCCGGTATCGCCGCCGCGATGGCAGCGGCCAGCGCGGCCGCCACGCCGCCGATGATCAGCGCGACCCGAAAGCCGTTGAGCGACGGGATCATATGCCCGGCGACGACGACACCTGTCTGCACCAGCACCGCGCTCATCGCCGCGCTCGAGATCGACGTGCCCAGGGACCGGGCCAGCGAGTTGATGCCGTTGGCGGCGGCCGTCTCCGACACCGGGACCGCGGAGTTGATCAGCGTCGGCAGCGACGCGAACGCGAACCCGACCCCGATACTGACCACGACGGTGAAGGCCAGAACCCCTGCCGGCGCACCGAGAACCTGTGTGCCACCGAGATATCCGACGGCGATGATGATCGAGCCGACGATGAGCGTGAACTTCGGGCCCCGCGCGGTGATGACCCGGGCGGCGATGGGCGCCGACGCCATCATCGCCAGCCCACCCGGGGCCATCCACAACCCGGCGACCACCATGCTCTGCCCGAGCCCGTATCCCGTGGCGCTGGGCAGCTGCAGCAGCTGGGGTGCGATCAGCGACATCGCGAACATCGCGAAGCCGACCGCGATCGACGCCAGATTCGTCAGCAGCACAGGCGCTTTGATCGTCGTCCGGATGTCGACCAGCGGGGTCGGCGCCCGGTACTGCCACCACCCGAACACCGCGAACACGACGACCGATCCCACCAGCAGCAGGATCGTCGCCGGGCTGGTCCATCCCCAGCTCGCGCCTTTGGAGATGGGCAGCAACAGCATGACCAAGCCTGCGGCCAGCCCGACGGCGCCGAGAAAGTCGAAGCGTCCCATGCTCGTCGACGGCACGACGTCGGGCACCAACAGACTGAACAGCAGGCCCGAGCCGAGGCCCAGCAGGGCCGCGCACCAGAACAGCGCATGCCAGCTGCGGTGCTCGGCGATGACGGCCGACAGCGGCAGTCCCAGCGCGCCGCCCACCCCGAGAGAGGCGCTCACCATTCCCATCGCGGCGCCCACCCGCTCGGCCGGCAGCGCCGCGCGCAGCACGCTGATGCCCAAAGGGATGACGGGAGCGCCGAACCCCTGCAGGGCGCGGCCCACGACGAGCGGGATCAGCGAGGTCGTCAGCGCGGCGATCACCGACCCCACGGTGAGCAACACCGCGCACGCGACGAGGACCCGTTTGGCGCCGAACATGTCGCCGAGCCGGCCGAACATCGGCGTCGCCACGGCGCCGGTCAGCAGCGTCGCGGTCACCGCCCACGACGCGTTGGCCGAGGAGGTGCCGAGCAGGTCGGGCAGCTGCGGAACGAGCGGGATCACCAACGTCTGCATCAACGACACGCTGATGCCGGCGGCGGCGAGCACGGCGATGAGCACACCGCCACCCTTGGGGGGCGAGGGGTGCTCGGTCATCTGGTCAACCACGAAAACCTGTCCTCCCATGCAGCCGATTCCGTCGGACCCTACTCGTTAGTTAGCCCAATTAACGAATGCGGGCGGCCTCGCTGAGGATGCCCTGAGGGGCAAGGGTGAATCACTGTGCACAATTGCCACACTGGTTTCACGCGTGCGATCCTCGGGAGATGGCGATCATCGGTCTGCGGGAGCAGAAGAAGGCCGAGACCCGGGAGGCGATCAGCCTCGCCGCGGTCCGCCTGACCGCCGAGCGCGGGCTGGACGCCGTCACCGTCGACGACATCGCCGAGGCCGCGCGGGTCGCGCGCCGGACGTTTCGAAACTACTTCGCCAACAAGGAATCTGCGATCCTGCACGCCGTCGAGGTGTTCGTGCAGCACTATGTCGACTTCATAGCAGCGCGCGACAAGAAGGAACCGCTGCTGGAGAGCCTCGAGGCGGCCGCCGTCGCGCTGGTCAAGTCACCCAACGCCGTCGACCGCGTGCTCACCGTGCGCCGCCTGTCGCGGGAGAACCCGGCATTACGGGTGCGTTGGGCCTGCGACAACAGTGAGTTGAGCCTCGCGGCCCTGACCGACGCGATCGCGGCACGCACCGGCACGAACCCGCGCGTCGACGTCTACCCCCGCGTCGTCACCCAGGCGGCGTGGGGAGTCCTGGTGTCCGCGCTGGACATGCAGTCGGACACCGAGGACGATCTCGACCTGCTGGTCAAGCGGATACGCATCGGCTTCAAGACCCTGAGCGCCGGGATTTCCCGGCGCTTCAGGGGTTGAGCCGCGTCAGCGGTCTAGGTGCACCACGACGCGGTGATCTGTCCGTTCGGACCGCTGGCGCTGATGCAGCCGTGCCCGCCGTCCCAGCGTCCGTCGCGGTACCAGTCGCGGTTGTGATGGTCGTCGTGCCACCAGGGCTTGTCGACAGAGAAGCCACCCTGGAGGGGAGCGGCCTGCGCCGAAGCGCTGACGTCGCCGACAATTGCCAGGCCGGACAGGCCCACTGTAAGGGCACTCGCCGCAAGCACTTTGGTTCCGAACGTCTGAATTCTCATTGCCATGTCCTTTCGTGGGCTGTGATCCACTACGTGCACTAATGGGCAACATTGCCACTATACGCACGACGGCATGGACGCCATCGACCCACCCGGAAGCCTGACGAAAGAGGCATGCGGCTTGGCAGGCTCAGGAACCTGCGGCCACCGCGCAGTACACCAGCCCGGCGATCGTCGCGCAGTAGGCATCGTCGACGGGTTCGGCGGTGTAGAGGGCGCGCATGTTGATCGGGGCGAACAGCAGTTCCAGCACCGTGAAGTGATCGACGCCCTCGCGCATCTCACCGCGCTGCCGGGCCCGCTCGAAGACCACCGCGAGACCGGCGGCCCGCGACCGCCAGGCCGACCGCCGGACCTCCACACTCGCGACGTGGGTGTCGCCGATGAGGTGTCCGCCGTGCAACTTGCGCCCGGCGTCGGAAGCCACCATCGCCGCCATGCGCTGCGCCAGGGCGAACAGGTCGGTGCGCAGCGACCCGGTGTCCGGAGGCGCCCCGTCATCGCCGGGCCGTTGGGCGAGCGCGTCGAGGATCAGGGCCTCCGGGTCGGGCCAGCGCCGCTGGATCGCCTCGACGTCCAAGCCGTGACGGGCGGCCATGGCGGGCACGTCGAACCGGTCGATTCCCCATCGGGCCACTTCGTCGTGCACCGCCGCGACGATCCGGCTCAACTCGTCGTCGGCGCGTGCGTCGTCCACCGTCATCGCTGCCTCCCCTCTGTCCTGGCAACGATGCCACACGTGAACTGCCTCATCCCGACTCGCGGACCGCCAGATAGTGCTGCGACACCGCCTCGCCGTCGGCGTACTTCTCGACGTTCTGCTCGATCAGCTGATCCTGTCCGGTCAGCCGGGTGTAGTGCTGATGCAGATGCTCGCCCCAGGACCGGACGATGAACGCCTCCACGAACGTCGACTCCTTCTCGACGCTGCGGAAGATCCGCCACTGCGACGCGCCGGTGCGCTGGCGCGACCGGCCCAGCGCCGCCATCGCCGTCAGGAAGGCCTGCTCGTTCTCCGGTGCGACACAGTAGGAGGTCAGCACCAGCACCGGGCCGTCGAGCGGTTCGGGCTCGAAGACCAGCGTCGGCTCGGGCCAGTGCGACGACGGCGTCAGATCGAGATTGCCGGTGTTCGCATGCAGCGGCCACCAGAACGAGGACAGCCCGCACACCACCAGCAGCGCCGCGCTGACCAGCAGGCTCGTGACGCTCGACGTGGCACCGGCGAGCACGCCCCACAGCACCGATCCCAGCGCCTGGCCGCCCATGAAGATCAGCTGGTACACCGACAGTCCGCGAGCCCGCACCCAGGCCGGCAGGCTCAGCTGCATCGAGGCGTTCAACGTCGACAGCGACAGCAGCCACGAGGCGCCGCCGACCACCAGTGCCGCCACCACCGCGCCGAAGTTGTGCACCAGTGCCAGCACCGCGGTGGCCGCGGCGAAGCCCGCCGCGCCGATCGTCAGCAACACGTTCTGGCCGTACCGCATTCGCAGCCGCGACAGCAGGAAGGCGCCGGCGACGGCGCCCAGTCCCAGCGCGCCCAGCAGCAACCCGTATCCCGCCGACCCCAGCCCCAGTTGCCTCGCCGCGATCACCGGCAGCAGGCCCCACAGCGCACTGGCCGGTCCGATGAACAGCGCGGCGCGCAGCAGGATGCGCCGCACGATCGGCGAACTGCGGATGAACCGCCCGCCGGCACTGAGCGCCGCCAGGGCACGCTCGGGCGGGTACTGCTGCTCCACGGCGGGGCGCCGCCACGAGACCAGCACGATCACGATGCCGACGAACGACACGGCGTTGAGCGCGAAGACCAGCGTGGGCCCGGCCAGGGACACCAGTGCGCCGGCGATCGCCGGACCGATCGCCCGCGCGCCGTTCATGCTCATGCTGCCCAGCGCGGCGGCAGCCGGAATCTGTTGCGGAGGAACGAGATCCGGTTGGATCGCCTGCCACGCCGGCGCGGTGAGCGCCTGCCCGCAGCCGATGACGAACAACAGCGTCAGCAGCACCGCCGGCGTCGTCAACCCCGCGCCCGTCAGCGCCGCCAGAAACGCCACGCCGGCGGCCATCGCGCCCTGGGTGGCGATCAGCAGCCGACGCCGGTCGACGAGGTCGGCCAGCACGCCCGACGGCAGGGCCAGCAGCATCACCGGCAGGGTCGTGGCCGTCTGCACCAGCGGAACCAGGACGGCGGCGCGCGGGTCGGCGACGAGCATCCACTGCGCGCCGACGGTCTGCATCCAGGTGCCGAGATTGGAGACCAACTGCGCGATCCACAGCGCCCGGTAGATCGGAGACCGCAGCGGCGCCCACGTCGAGATCGACTGCGTGGCCGTCACCGCCGAGCTCATGGGGTCACTGTAGGCCGGGATCGTCCGCCAGTTTGGCGTCGAGAATCGACAGCATCGTCAGGAGTGCGTTCTCAGGCAGCGGGGTGTTGTGCGCGGCCGCGATGAGCACGCCGACGATCGCCCCGGCGATGACGCGGCGCTCGACGGCGTCGGTCGGGGCGTCGGGCCGCTGCTGCAGCGCCTCGGTGATCAGGTCGGTCAGCTCCACATATGCCGTGTAGAGCAGGCCGCGCGCCTCCGGCACGGCGTACATCAACCGCTCGCCGGTGACCAGATCGTCGCGCTCCTCGGGCGAGAGCCGCCCGAACACCTCGGCCACGGCGTGGCGATAGGCGCCGACGATCGACAGCTCGGGAGGAGCTGCGGCGAACGCCTCGACGATGGGCGTTATCTGATCCTCCGAGAGCAGGACGGCCTCTTTGACGCCGAAATACCGGTAAAACGTGCGCGGAGACACCTCCGCGGCCGTGGCGATCTGCTCGACGGTGGTGTTGGCGAAGCCGTGCTCGTGAAACAGCCGGAACGCTTCGCGGCGGATCGCGCGGCGGGTCTGCGACTTCTTGCGCTCCCGGAGACCGTCCGCACTCATGAGGCGGGGGACCCCATGACGCGCTCGGTATAGGCCAGTATCGGCTTCCGGAGCGCCTTGACCTCGTCGGCGCCGCCGTCGGTCAGCGCGTTGGTGACGAGGGTGGAGATCGCCGCGACCAGCGCCTGGCAGGCGAACCGGTCGGCTTTGCTGCGCACCTTGAACACCTTCGCTACGCCGGAGACGAACTCGTCCTGCAGCTCGACCCGGCGGCGCATGGCCTCCGGGCCGGCCGCGTACACCTCGAGAAGGAACAGCCGGGCCGTCGGGGGATCGAGGGCGATGAAGCCGAGGTAGTTGTCCAGCATGACCGCGAAGCGCTGCATCGGCGTACCGGTCGCCGGCGCGGCCAGGATCGCGTCGATGACGCGCCGCTGCATCCGTGCGTACCCGGACATGAAGCAGTCCTGCTTGGAATCGAAGTGCTGGTAAAACGTCGCCCTGGAGACCTTTGCTTCCTTTATCAGGTCATCCACGGTGGTGTTGCTGTAGCCATTCTTCGCCATTACTGCGGCGAGCGCTTTGAACAGCCGTTGCTTCTGATTGGCGGCGACCTCTTCTTTGGTGAGATGGTGACGGCCAGACGCGAGCCGCTCGGCCATTGCGTGGCCTCCTATTACCGGTGCAACCCCTGGCATCGTCTCTGTACCGGCTGCTTGTCTGCCGGAGAGTATAGGACAAACCAGGCTACAAGCTCGCCGACGGCGCTTTGTGGACAGCGAACACGCAGGCGCCCGCCGTGGTCACGAGCGTACACCGGACAGCAAATGGGCCTCGGGCAATTGCTCAGCGCAACAATTTGCTGGAAGGCTTGTTTGTGACTGACTGAGAAAAACTCACGCTTTGTGTCTACGCGGCGAGGAGCAGGGCCCCGCCGCCTGGACTAGACCACCTGGTCTAGTCCAGTTGCCTTGAGTGGCACAGCGATTGGATCGGGGCCTCGGGAGCCGATAGTCCCGCTTTCAAGAATCCGTTCGTTTCTCGGAAACACGCATGTTTATGTACGATGCCATTGGTTTCTCCGGCAGAGCTGTCAAGGCGCGCGCAGTGAGGGGTTGGGCGAAGCCTTCTGCAAAGACGCGTCGGTCTCTGGTGTCCCCGGATGGGGGAGGAGGGGCCACCAGAGCCGGCGTGGTCGCAAACTCTCGATCGTGCTCAGACCGGCGCCGGCACCTTCGCGCTGGACCGCATTTCCTGCCGCAGGGCGGTGAACTCCGAGATGGTCCGCGTCGCGACCGTCGCCACCGGCCGCGCGTTGCGGCCCGTGGCCTCGGTTTTGCTCACCATCACCACGCTGTCGATGTAGGGCTGGATGGTGGTCGCGTTCTGCACCGTCGCGACGATCACCAGCTGGAAGCCGAACTTGCGGAACGCCTGGAGCGCCTGCTGCGCGAACTGCGGGTCCGACTTGCTGAACGCCTCATCCAGCATCAGCTGCGCGAAAACCGGTCTGTTGTCCGGCATCTCGGCGGTAGCCGAAAATGAATCGTGCGCGGGGCTGGCCAGGTTGAAACTGAGGGCGCCCGCCAGGCAGAACGCCATCAGCTTCTCCTGCTCGCCGCCGGAGTTGTCGCCGGCGTTGCTGTGCGTGCGGATCAGCTCCTCTGACGCCACATCCCACTCGGCGCAGTCGAACGTGAACCGGTTACGCACGTCCAGCGCATCCCGCGTCCACGCCTTGCCCTCCGGCGCCGTCGACGCCAGCCGGTTGCGCAGCCGCAGGATGTCGGCGTACTGGTCGAGGATCGCCTGCTTGTCGCCCAGCCCGACCTCGGCGATGCGCCGCGAGATCGCCCGCACGATCTCCGTCAGCTCCGACACCGCCGTCAGGCTGCGCGGCGTCGCGCGCAAGGTCAGCCGGGTGCCGCGGTTGAACTCCACGGCACCCAGACCCGTGTTGACTCGCTCGATCTGCTCGGCGATCCGACGGGCCTCCTGCTCGGCGACCCGGTGCAGCGTGAGGATCGCGTCCGGCGCCTGCTCGGTCACCAGCCGCATCATCCGCTCGTAGGCCTCGGGCAGCTCACGCTCGTCGATGTGCCGGCACAGCGCGACGTAATCGTGCACGCGCTCATCGAAGTTCTCGGAGTTGTTCGGCACCGCGTCCGGGAACGCCGTGTCGAACGTGTTCAGGATTCGGGCCAGTTCGTCGTAGGAGCGGCGACGGCTCTCGCGCAGCTGTTCTCGCTCCTTCTTGATCGCGGCGAACAGCGCGTCGCGGTGCGGTTCGGGCTGTAGCAGCTCCAGGCCCACCGGCACCTGTCCCGCATACCGGTGCAGCAGCTCCGTCAGCGGCTCCGAGACGAACACGGGCTGCAGCCGCTCCGAGAGCTCCAGCAGCCGGGTGCGCCGGGAGTCGAGGTCGTCGCGGCGCGTCTGGATCGCACCCCGGCGCGTCATCAATTTCTGGATCTGCGACCAGCATTCGTCGGCGCGGGCGTTCAGCGCCTCGATGTCGGGGTTGTCGGCCAGCAGCAGCTCGTACTGCTCACGCAGCCGGTCGGCGTGGCCGTCGGCGGTCTCGGTGTCGATGTGGCTCCACTGCGGGAACTGTTCGCAGATCGCCTTGCACGCCGCGGCCCGGTCCCGCCACCGCTGGCGCTGCGCGGCGATGTCGTCGGCGGTGCGCCGCGCCGTCTGGTAGGCCTCCTCGGCCGCGGCCAGATCGACCGTCAGAGCGTTGATCTTCGCCGACACGTCGCCCTGGTACAGGTACTCCGACTGCTTGAGCGGGCGTCGGTCGTCCTTGATCGCCAGCCGGTCGGAGTCCTTGTACAGCCCGGTGTCGGTGACCGCGCGGCGGAACCGCGCGAACACGTCGGGGGTGTCGACGCAGACATGGTCGCCCGCGGTGGTGATGACGTCGACGGCCTCGGCGGCACACGGATGTGTGGGGTCGACGGGGAAGAGCTTGGCCGCCAACGTGTTCGGCTCCGGATCGACCGGCGTGGCACCGAGGAACTTCGCCCGCACGTGGTGCAGTTGCAGCCGGCCGCGCATGTTGGTCTCGTTGACGAACTGCAGCACCTTAGTCCAGTGCTGGTCGGGCACCATGAGCCGCAGCCCCACTCCGCGCAGCACCTTCTCCACCGCGGTGCGCCACCGGGTCTGGTCCGGACGCAGGTCCATCAGCTCGGCGATGTAGGGCAGTTCCGTGGCGTCGAGCCCGGCCGCGGCGCAGATCTGGTCGCGCATCGTCAACGCGAACTCCGGCAACGCCGAGCCGACGTGCTCGACGCGCTTGAGTTCCTTGGCGGCCTCGTCGCGGGCGATGCGGGCCGCCTTCTGGGCGTACTCCGCGTCGGTGGACGCCTCGCGGTGGCGCTCGACCTTGGCGAGCAGCTCGGTGGCCTGGGTGAGCAGCTCCTCGCGCAGGTTCCAGAACTCGTCGGCGGTGTCGGGGACGTCGAGATCCTGCGCGGCGAGCATGTCCTCGTAGGCGCCGCGGCGGCGCGACACCTGCTCGGCCTCGGTCTCGGCGGCGGTCACCTGCGACTGCAGCGGCCCGATGCTCGCGCTGTTGCCGCTGATCTGTGCGTTCAGCGAATCAGCTTCGGCCTTGGCCAGATTCAGCGATCGGGTGACGTCTTCGTATTCGTTGTCGAGCTGGTCGATGGTGGTGTCGAGCTGCTCGATCTGGGTGGGGCACTGCGCCAGGCGGACGTGGTCGGTGTAGGCGCGCACCATCGGCAGGTCGACCAGGTCGATGATGCCGAGGTCCGTCGACTCCGACGCGTAGCGCTGCTGGATCTTCTCGATGTCGCCGAGGATCTTGCGTTTCCTCTGCGCGACGGCGAGCAGCTCGCGGGCTTCCACCAGCGGGTCGATCTGCTTGAGCGCCTCGGGCAGCCGGGCGAGGCTGTCCGGCTCGTCGAGCATGAACTCGCGGACGAACTGCTCCAGTCCGCCAACGCTTTTCAGCGACTTGGCCTTGCCGAGCAGCTGCTGGGCCGCATCCGATGCGCGGATGCCGATGGTCGCGTAGAGCTGCGCCAGATACTGCGACTCCACCTTGGTGGTGAACCGCCAGCCTTGGCTTTTCCCGTCGCTCCGCTCGCCCCGGTCCTCCTTGAACACCCCGGTGTCGAAACGGCCTGCAGCCCAACGGTTGCAGACGTCCTCGATGTCGAGGTCGCCGTCGCCGAGCACGAACCGGCTCGACGAGTCGTTGCGCGACTCCCCGGTCAGCCACTTGAGCACCAGGCCCGTCACGGTGCGGCCGGAGTCGCCGGCGTACGTCACCGCCACCGCCGACCATGCGGTGCCGTCGCCGCGCAGGTACATCACCCGGCTGGTGCCGCCGTCGCTGCGTTGCCCCCACGCGCCGCGCACGTACTTGTCGACGGTGCGCCGTCCTGCGCTGGAGCCGGCCGCGGTGTTGTCGCCGGAGGCGTTGAAGTTGCGGCGGTTGAACGGCAGGAAACCCAGCGAAATGGCATCCAGCAGTGAGGATTTACCGCTGCCCGAGGCGCCGGCGATCAAGGCGCCGCCCTCGCTGAACGGGATCGAGTGGTAGCCGTCGAACACACCCCAGTTGATGACCTGCAGCCGCGACAGGTGGAACTGCTCAGTCATCGACCTCTTCTTCCTGGGCCACTGCCGCACCGCCGCCGTTCACGAGCAGCTCGAACTGCTGCTGCAACTCGGTGATCACGCTGGCCGTCATGACCGCGGTGATCACCGGGCTGATGGTGTAACTGTCCTCGTCGTCGCGGCTGCGGCGCAGGATCTCCAGCCCGGTCAGCCGGGCGATCGCGCCGTCGATGCGCGCGGCGAACGTCACGGCGTCGCGGTCGACGTCGTTGAGCACGCCGGAGAACAGGCCGTGCATCTCCTCGCGGCTGATCAGCACGCTCTGCCCGCCCGACGCGCGCATCATCTGCGCCAGGTGCAGCGCCAGGATGGAGTCGTAGGTGCCCAGCGGTTCGCGGCGGAGAAGCTTGATGCCCTTGGCGGATTCGTAGCGGGCCTGCTCGACGAACGCGACGTCGGTGCCGTCCACGACGCGCAGCAGCAGATCCAGTTCGGACAGCCGGGTCGACAGCTGGCTGCGGTACTCGAGTACCCACGCATAGACGTCGCTGTCGGTCTCGGCGCTGATGTAGCGGCGCGTGAGCAGGTGCTGCAACGCCCAGCACGCGCGGTCGGGCAACTGGGAGACGTCGCCGTCGAAGCGCGGCCGGCGCTGGTGCGGAGGCCGGGCGTTCTGGTCGACCTGCGGCAGGGACGAGAAGTCGATATCGGGCTCGGTCGTCACTGAGCTACTCCAGCGGTGATCGGTTCGGTGAATGCCAAGTCGGGGACGGCGATTTCGCGGTCTCGGCCGTCGAGCGAACGGAACCGGACCGTCGTGGACTTCGCGGCCGCGTCGTTGGGTTGCTTGAGCGCCCACGACCACAGCACGATGACGTGGCCGAGGTAGGCGTTGTCGAGTTTGGCGACCGCCTGGGGCAATGACACCGGCAGTGCGCTGTTGATCATCTCCGCCATCGCGGGCGCGTCGACCTGCGTGGTCAGTGCGGCGAAACTGGACAGGTCGACGTCGCCCTCGGCCGCGGCGGCCGGCTTCGGGTTGGACAGGTCGCCGATCTTGAAGCTCAGGGCGCCGACCGAGCTGATCGCGTGCCGGGCCAGCGGCAGCTCGAGGTCGATGCGCGAGTCGATCAACGACGTCTTCAGCAGGGTGCGGGCCGCGCCGATCGCCTCGTTGAGCTGACGGGCCACCCCCCGGCTCTGCTCCAATGTGCCGAACGCGGTGAACCGCTTGACCCGCTGCGCGCAGCGCTGCTGGATGCGCTCGACCTCGTCGATCTGGTGGCCGACCAGTTCGAAGAAGCCGGCCATCACCGTGCGCAGCGCCGGGTCGAGGTGGGGCAGCGCGTCGGCGACGGCGGCGACGTCGGCCTCGAACTCGGCGCGCTGGTCGGGGTCGTTGATCATCCGCAGGAACGCGCGGTGGCTGTCGCGGCCCTGGGAGTCCCAGGCGGCCTGGTAGTCGGCGTACATCCGGCGCTGCCGGTCGCGGTAGGTGACATTGCTGTCGATGGGCTCGTCGAGGGCGGCGGTGGCCTGCTCGATCATCGTGCCGTACTGGCCGATGTCGGTGATCAGCCGTTCCATCTGCAGCGCGATGGCACGGGCCTCGTCGTAGGCGTCGGTGACGTCGGGCGCCGGGCGATCACCGGCGTCCAGTTCGTCGAGTTCCTGGTGCAGCGAGGCGATTTCGGCTTCGATGCTCTTGCGGATGCGGGCCGGGTCGTTGCCGACGCGGATGGCGACCTGCTTGAGGCGCCCGGCGATGCCGTTGATGGACCCGCCGGTGGCGATGGTGTCCTGGCGGCGCATCCCGCGCAGGAAGTCCAGTGCCCGGCGGGCGTCCTGGGTGAGGTAGCAGACGTTCTGGTCGAGGCGCTCGGCTCTGGTTTCTACGACGCGGTGCAGCCACCCCTGGCTGGCCCACGTCTTGATCAGCGCGAGCCCGGACTGGTCGTCGTCGAGGTCGTGCAGGTCGCGCTCGAGGCGGACCACCAGTTCGGTCTCGGCCATGACGCCGCCGGACAGGTGGCGGTCCATCAGCGTCGAGTACAGGCCCAGGTTGGTCGCCGCCAGCAGGCGGACCGTCGGCGAACTCTGCAGGTCGCGATTGAGGTCGAGCAGGTCAGCGGCCGACAGCCCCCCGTGGTCGTCCACCCGGCCTCCTCGATGCGTTCGTCGTTGGGTGCGGACGGTCCAAGATAGGCCACGGCGGCGACACCCCTGCGGTCCGGACGGGAGTGTCGGCGGCTTTCCGGCGCGTCGTGTGACGCATGTGATTCCAGTGGTGTGGTATCAGACTGGTATCGTTCCGGTATGGGCATGACACTGCGGACCAGCGAGGAGCAGGCGGCGGCACTGCGGCGACAGGCTGCTGCCGAGGGCCGTTCGATGCAAGCCGTCGCGCTCTCGGCAATCGACGAATACATCGCTCGCAGAACACATAAGTCCAAGGTGGATAGCGCGCTGAAACGCGTGGTCGCCGAAGAGGCGGAAGTGCTGGAGCGGCTCAAAGACGCATGATCGAATACCTCGACCTCGAGGACCTCCTGGTGATTGCGCGCCACGCTGTCGGCGAGGACGTTGCGGTTCGCGATTTCGGGCTTCTCGAGTCGGCTTTGGCGCGGCCCCGTGCTTCGGTATTCGGTCAAGATGCCTACCCGGATCTGCATCTCAAAGCTGCCGCACTCATGCATTCACTTGCCCGCAATCACGCGCTGGTGGACGGAAACAAGCGTCTGGCATGGACGGCGTGTCGAACGTTCCTGGCTCTCAACGGTCAGATGATCCGCGCCACGGAAGACGAGCGCTTCGACTTCGTCATGCGCGTGGCCACAGGGGCCGAGCCTGAACTCGATTACGTTGCCGAGACGCTGAGAACATGGAGCTACCAGGACCCGCCTGGTTGACTGATTCGGTGAGGTCGCCCCGAGTGCACAGCCCCGCCGTCCGCCTGCTCGGCGCCGCCGTCGTCGGGCTCATCGCCGGCGCGGCCTGCTCGCTCGAGTTCGGCTGGTTCTCGCTGCTCGTCGGGTGGGACGTCCTGGCGCTGACGTACATGGCGTGGACCTGGTCGGTGATCTGGCGCTTCGACGCCGCGCGGACCGCCTCCCACGCCGAGTTCGAGGAACCGGGCCGGGAGGTCGTGTTCGTGCTGATCCTCTCCGGCGCGTTCGCCAGCCTCGTCGGGGTCGGCCTGCTGCTGGCCAACGCCCGTCCGGACCACTTCGCCGCTGCGGCGCCGGCGATCGCCGTGGCCAGCGTCGTGATCTCGTGGTTCGCCGTGCACACCCTCTACGCGTTGACGTACGCCAAGATCTACTTCCGTGAAAAGCCGGTCGGGGGAATCGATTTCAACACCGACGAGCCGCCCCGCTACAGCGACTTCGCTTACGTCGCCTACGCCGTCGGCATGAGCTTCGCGATTTTGGACACCAATCTGACGTCGTCGCGGATGCGGGCTGCCGCGCTCAAGCACGGCCTGCTGTCCTACCTGTTCGGGTCCATCATCGTGGCCTCGGTCGTCAACCTCATCGCCTCCGGTCTGTAGCACTCATCGGGCGTGTCAGGATGGGGTCATGACGGTCGTGTTCGTCCATGGCAATCCCGAGACCGCGGCGATCTGGGGTCCACTGGTCGGCGTGCTCGGCCGCGACGACGTCGTGCTCCTGTCGCCGCCGGGCTTCGGCGCGCCGCTGCCCGACGGGTTCGGCGCCACCGTCGTGGAGTACCGCGACTGGCTCGAGACCGAGCTCGAGAGCATCGACGGACCGATCGACCTCGTCGGGCACGACTGGGGCGGCGGCCACGTGCTCAACGCGGTCATGCACAGGCCCGAACTCGTCCGCAGCTGGGCTTCCGACGTCCTGGGCCTGTTCGACGCCGACTACGTCTGGCACGACATGGCCCAGGTGTGGCAGACCCCCGGGGCCGGTGAGGAACTGATCGAGACGATGACCGGCGGCGACCTGACCGCACGCACGGGACTGATGGCGTCACTGGGCATTCCGGACGACATCGCCGCGGCGATCGCCGAGCACCTTAACGCCGACATGGGCGCGGCGATCCTCGCGCTGTACCGGTCGGCCGCCCAGCCCGCGATGGCCGAGGCCGGACGGGCGCTGGAGTCGGCCGCGGCGCGACCCGGCCTGTCGCTGCTCGCCACGAAGGACCCGTACCTCGGGGCGAACGACACCAGGCGGCGGGCGGCGTCGCGGGCGGGCGCTCGCACCGAGGTGCTCGACGGCCTCGGGCACTGGTGGATGGTCGAGGACCCACACCGTGGCGCGGCGGCGCTGACCGCCTTCTGGCAGACGCTCGAGTAAGTGCCCAGCGCGAGCGAATCGCCGTCGGCCACGATCTACACCGTGGGCCATTCCACCCGCACCGCAGACGAATTCATCGGGCTGCTGCAAGAATTCGGCATCCGGCTGCTGGCCGACATTCGCACGGTGCCCAAGTCGCGGCACAATCCGCAGTTCCACCAGGATCAGCTCCCGGCGTCGCTGTCGACGGCGGGCATCGAGTATCGGCACCTTCCCGGCCTCGGCGGACTGCGCCGCGCCGCCAAGGACTCCCCGAACGCCGGGTGGCGCAACGCGTCCTTCCGCGGCTACGCGGACTACATGGGCACACCGCAGTTCGACGATGCGCTCGCCGAGCTCATCTCACTGGCCACCGAGCGGGTGACCGCGATCATGTGCGCCGAGGCCGTGTACTGGCGCTGTCACCGCTCGATGGTCGCCGACGCGTTGCTGGTCCGGGGTTTCGACGTCCAGCACATCATGGGTGCCGGCACGTTGAAACCGGCCCGGCTGACCGGGTTCGCCGTCGTGGAGGGAACCCGGATCACTTATCCGCCGTGACCGCAGAGTCTTTCGATCACCGCGGCCGCCGGCTCCACCGTGCGCACCTCGCCGACTCCCTGCCCGGCGTTGATCGGCGCCACCCGGTAGTCCTGCTCGTCGATCGCCGTGTGCAGCACATCGATTGCGGCACTGTCGAGTTCGTCTTCCCGGCCGTCCCACCTGTCGGTGAAGGTGTTGCGGAGGACCCGCTCGGGAAGCGTCGCCGGCCAGGGGTACCCGAGTGCGACGTCGAACGCCCGTGTGGTGACGGTGTCGGTGTCGCCGGCGGCGATCATCACTGCGCGGGCGGCGTCGGGAAGCAACGACTCCTTGCAGGCGGCGAACGCGGTGCCGATCCACGCTCCGGCGGCGCCGGTGGCCAGTACCGCCGAAAGCGCACGGCCCGAGGCGATTCCACCCGCAGCCAGCACGGGTACCGTCACCCGGTCGAGAATCTCGGTCAGCAGTGTCAAGGTGCCGACGGTGGGCCGGCCGTGCCCGCCGCCCTCGGCGCCGCGGGCGACCAGCACCTGCACTCCGGCGTCGACGGCGCGCTGCGCCGAGTGCAGATCCGCGACCTGCGTCGCCGTCACGCATCCCGCGTCGTGAGCACGCGCGACCCAGGGCCAGTCGTCGCCGAAACTGACCGACAGCAGCGCGGGCCCGGCCGCCAGCGCCGTCTCGAGCAGCGCGGGCCGGCTGCGCACGCCCCAGCCGATGAGGCCGATGCCGAAGGGCCGTTCGAGACCCCTGACATGGGTGAGTTGTTCGTCGAGTGCGGATACCGTTGCGGCGCTGCCCATTCCGATCATGCCCAGTCCGCCAGCACGGGAGACTGCGGCTGCGAGCGCGCCACCGGCCACCCCGCCCATCGGGGCGTTGACGATCGGCACGTCCAGCGTCATCGACGTCGACCACGGGGTCGCCGGCATGCGCTGAGCATAGGACGCCGGCCCGGGGCTATGTCGGCGCACCGTCGGAACCCGGGGAACGCTCCAGCATCTCGTCGATGAAGCCGCCGGCTTCCCGGCCGGCCGCCTCGACGTCCCCGGCGGCGATGGCGGCCACCAGGCGGTCGTGATCCTTGACGGCGGTGGCCGGTTCATCGGCCACCGTGGCGACGCTGGACATGACCAGTTCGGTGAGTCCCCGGTAGAGCTCGGTCAACACGACGTTGTGCGAGGCGCGGACGACGGCGACGTGGAACTCGGTGTCTGCGCGGGCGAACGATTCGGGATCGTCGGACGGCGAGGTCCAGTTGCGGCGTTTGAGCAGTCGCCGTAGCTCTCGGAGGTCGGCCGCGGTGCGCACCTGCGCGGCCAGCCGCGCTCCCTCCATCTCCAGGCAGCGCCGCACCTGCAGGACCTCGCGGAACTCGGCTCCGCGCAGCCGGCGCAGCGCGCCGGACACCTCGCTGGTGGCCCGGACATACGTGCCGTCGCCTTGGCGGACCTCCAGCAAGCCGCCGTGCGCCAATGCTCTGATCGCCTCCCGCACGGTGTTACGGCCCACCCCGAGGGCGGCGGCGAGCTCGGGTTCTGCGGGTATGCGCGAGTCGATCGGCCACTCGCCGGAGGCCACCGATCCTCTGAGCTGCTCGATGACCTGCTCCACCAAGCCGGTTCTGCGGGTGGTAGCCAATGTCACGTTGGGCGCCTTTCATCCGATCATGGGATGTATGGCACCCTACTGGGCGTGGTTCACAACGGGTCGCGCGAGGCCGTCGACGGGACAGCGGTCGGTGCGGCGGACGATCTCCACGTCGCCTCCGGCCGTCCTGCGCACCTGGCGGTCGGGCGCCTGCTGCTGGTCGTCGCGGTTCTTCTCACCGCGCTCAACCTCAGGCCTGCGATCACCAGCGTGGGGCCGGTGCTGGGGGACATGCGGGAGTCGTTGGACGCGTCGGCGACCTGGGCCGGCCTCCTGACGACGCTGCCCGGTCTGTGTTTCGCCGCTGCCGGTCTCGCGGCGCCGTGGCTCTCGCGCCGGATCGGGTTGTCGTCGGCGATCGCGGGCGCCTTGGTGACGTTGGCCGTCGGGCTCGTCATCCGGGTCTTCGACGGCGTGTTCGTCGTTCTCGGCGGCACCGTCGTGGCCACTGCGGGGATCGCGGTCATCAACGTGTTGATCCCGGTGGTGATCAAATCGTCGTTCCCCGCGCAGGTCGGAGTGATGACCGGTATCTACACCGCCGCCCTGCAAGGCGGCGGGGCGCTGGGCGCGTCGGTCACGCCGAGCCTCGAGGGGATGCTTGGCGGGTGGCGCGGCGCGCTGTCCGGGTGGGCCCTCCTCGCGGTGCTGGCCCTGGCGGCGTGGCTGCTCGGCGGCAGAGGGCTCGGCCATCCCGGCGGCGCGGTGGTGACTGTCGCGCCCCGAAGCCGCCCGCTCCTGCGCAGTGGGCTGGCGTGGATGGTGACGCTGTTCTTCGGATGCCAGTCCTGCCTCGCCTACATCGCCATGGGGTGGCTGCCCGAGGTCCTCATCGACAGCGGCCTGACCAAGACCGAGGCGGGCCTGCTGGGCGGGCTGACCTCTCTGATCGGTGTGCCCATCGCGCTGATCGCCCCGCCGCTGGCGGCCCGTGCGTCCAGGTCAGGCGGGGTGGGTGCTCGGCCTGGGCCTCGCGGGGTGCGCGGGCGTCGTCGGTCTGCTCGTCGCACCGGCCGCCGCGCCGCTGCTGTGGACCGTGCTGTTCGGCATCGGACTGGGCGCGTTCGCCCTGGCGTTGACGATCATCGCGCTGCGGGCGCGGGATTCGGCTGACACCGCGCGACTTTCGGGTATGGCCCAGGGGATCGGCTACCTGCTGGCGGGCGTGGGTCCCTTTCTGTTCGGCGTGCTGCACGAGGCGACCGGCAGCTGGACCGCACCGTGGACGCTGGTCCTCGTCGTCTACGCCGTGCAGATCGTCACCGGTGTGTTCGCGGGGCGGAACCGCTACGTCTGACTCTGCCGCTGAGCGCGCTGTGGGTGGCCGGTGAGCGTGCGCACAATCGCGTGACACGCCGCGCGGAGGCGTGCAGACACGCACGTTCGCGGTACCCCCGCCGCTCGCGGTGTAGCCGAAACGGGAAGGCGTTCAATCGCGCGATTCCGGGAACACGTCACCCGTGGAATGGGAATGCGCAGTCGTCGGCGCGGGCGCGGCGGGTCTCAGTGCGGCGCTGGTGCTGGGCCGGGCGCGGCGCAGGACGATCGTCGTCGACGCCGACAATCCGAGCAACCGGGCGTCGCCGGGAATCGGCGGCCTGCTCGGCTTCGACCAGCGTCCGCCCGACGAGTTGTATGCGGCGGGGCGGGCGGAGCTGGCGGCCTACCCGAGCGTCGAATACCGCCGCGGCGAGGTGCTCAGCGGCCGCGGAGTGGACCGCGGGTTCGTGCTCGACGTCGCCGACGGTCCCGAGGTCCGCGCCAAACGGGTGCTGCTCGCGACGGGCATGGACTACTGTCCGCCGCAGCTGCCGGGCCTGGCCGAGATGTGGGGCCGCTCGGTGTTCCAATGCCCGTTCTGCCACGGCTGGGAGATGCGCGACAAGAAGCTGGCCGCGCTGGCCTCCGGCGAGCAGGGCATGCACACGGCGCTGATGCTGCGGGGGTGGACCGACGACGTGGTGCTGCTGACCGACGGCCGCTCCTCGCTCACCCCCGACGACGAGCGGGTGCTGGACGCCGCGGGCATCACGCTCGACGACCGGCGCGTCGTCGAATTGATCGGCGCCGACGGCGAATTGAGCGAGGTCGCGTTCGCCGACGGGACCAGGCTGGCCCGGGAGGGCCTGCTGGTCGAGGCGCCGGTGCGGCAGCGCTCACCGTTGGCGGAGCAACTGGGCGCGACGTGCGCGCCGGGGCCGCTGGACACCCAGCCGCTGGGGGTCGACGCGATTCACCGGACGAGTGTCGGCGGGGTCTTCGCGGCCGGCGACGTCTGCACCGAGCAGCCCCACATCGCGGGCGCGATCGCCACGGGTTCACAGGCCGCGATGATCATCGTGCAGAGCCTGCTCGCCGAAGAGTTCGGGCTGCCGTACCCACCGGTGTGACGGTTAGAGTCGTCTGATGGCGGCCGCGGTCTGGACTCTGGACTCCTCGAACGGTCAGCTGCTGGTGACGACCGGGGTGACGGGCCCGGCGGCGAAGATGGGTCACCGGCTGACCATCGAGATGACGCGCTGGCAGGCGAGTGTGCAGTGGAACGGTGGTGAGCCCACCTCCATGGAATTGACCACCGACGTCGACTCGCTCGAGGTGCTGCGGGGTGAGGGCGGTGTCAAAGGCCTGTCGGGTCCGGAGAAGGTGCTGGCCCGGTCGAACGCTGTGAATTGCCTGGACGCCAAACGGTTTCCGCAGATTCGCTTCCGGGCCGACGACATCGGCAAGGTCGACGGCGGCTATCGGCTGTCCGGGACGCTGGAGATCCACGGCACCACCCGCGATCGCGTGGTCGACCTGCACACCGAAGACCTCGGCGGGACCTGGCGCATGTCGTGCGAGGCGCGGGTCCGCCAGTCGGAGTTCGGGGTGAAGCCGTACTCCATGATGATGGGTGCGATGAAGGTCGTGGACGAGGTGACGGTGTCGTTCACCGCTGAGCACGCTGGTTAATCCGGCGCCGACGGGGTAAAGAGGACGCTGTGGACATCAAGGGTCTGTTCGAGTCCTGGCCGGTGTACCGCCAGCTGACCGGCGACGACAAGCTGGGACGCGGGCACGCCGCGCAGTCCCCGCGCAGCCTGACGCTGACGCCGCGCACCGCGCAGGCCGACCACGTCGCGCACTCGGTGTGCCCGTTCTGCGCGGTCGGATGCGCCCAGAAGGTGTACGTCAAGGACGGCAAGGTCGTCCAGATCGAGGGCAACCCCGACAGCCCGATCTCCCGCGGCCGGCTCTGCCCCAAGGGCTCGGCCAGCAAGCAACTCGTGACCGGTCCGCAGCGACTCACCAAGGTCCGCTATCGCGCGCCCTACGCCACCGAGTGGCGCGAGATCGACCTCGACACCGCGATGGAAATGGTCGCCGACCGCGTCCTCGACGCCCGCGAGAAGGGCTGGCAGCAGTTCGACAAGGACCGCAACACCCTGCGCCGCACGATGGGCATCGCGAGCCTCGGCGGCGCCACGTTGGACAATGAAGAGAACTACCTCATCAAGAAGCTCTTCACCGCGCTGGGCGCGCTGCAGATCGAGAACCAAGCCCGTATTTGACACAGCGCCACGGTTCCCGGTCTGGGAGCCTCCTTCGGTCGCGGCGGGGCGACGGACTACCAGCAGGACCTCGTCAACTCCGACTTCATCGTCATCATGGGTTCCAACATGGCCGAGGCCCATCCCGTGGGGTTCCAGTGGGTGATGGAGGCCAAGGCCCGCGGCACCGAAGTGGTGCACATCGACCCGCGGTTCACCCGCACCAGCGCGGTCGCCGACCGGCACGTGCCGCTGCGCGCGGGCAGTGACATCGCGTTCCTCGGCGGGGTGATCAACTACATCCTGTCCAACGAGCTGGACTTCCGGGAGTACGTCACCGCCTACACCAACGCGTCGTTCATCGTCGACGAGGGATTCCGAGACACCGAGGATCTCGACGGGCTGTTCAGCGGCTACGACGACGAGTCCGCGTCCTACGATCCGGCGACCTGGCACTACGAGACGACCAACCCGTCCAGCAGCCGCGCGGGCGGCAAGGAGCGGGCCTCCTCGGACCAGCACGGCTCGGGCGGCGCGCCGCTCGAGGGCGGTGCCGGCGACATCCCCGCCGACCCGACGCTGCAGCATCCCCGCTGCGTCTATCAGATCCTCAAGCGCCACTACTCGCGCTACACCCCGGAGATGGTCGAGCGGATCTGCGGGGTGCCCGCCGAACAGTTCCTGGCGATCGCCAAGGCGTGGACGCAGAATTCGGGGCGCGAGCGCACCGCGGCGCTGATCTACAGCGTCGGCTGGACGCAGCACTCGGTGGGCGCGCAGTACATCCGCGCCGGCTCGATCATCCAGATGCTGCTCGGCAACATCGGCAGGCCGGGCGGCGGGATCATCGCGCTGCGCGGGCATGCCAGCATCCAGGGCTCGACCGACGTTCCGACGCTGTTCAACCTGCTGCCGGGCTATCTCGCGATGCCCAAGGCCGGCGACGCCACGCTGCCGGACTACCTGGACCGCATCATGGCCCGCAATCAGAAAGGCTTCTGGCGCAACGCCGATGCCTACATGATCTCGCTGCTCAAGGAGTACTGGGGCGAGCACGCCACCGCCGACAACGACTACTGCTTCGACTACCTGCCGCGGATCAACGGCGACCACGGCACCTACCGCACGGTCATGGACATGGTCGACGGCAAGGTGTTCGGCTACTTCCTGCTGGGGCAGAACCCGGCGGTCGGCTCCGCGCACGGGCGGCTGCAACGTCTCGGCATGGCCAACCTCGACTGGCTGGTGGTGCGCGACCTCGTCGAGATCGAGAGCGCGTCGTTCTGGAAGGACGGACCCGAGGTCGAGACCGGGGAGATCACGCCGCAGACCTGCCGCACCGAGGTGTTCCTGTTCCCGGCCGCCGCGCACACGGAGAAGGCCGGCACGTTCACCCAGACGCAGCGGATGCTGCAGTGGCGGGAGAAGGCGGTGGAACCGCCGGGCGACGCCCGTTCGGAGCTGTGGTTCTTCTACCACCTGGGGCGCATTCTGCGCGAAAAGCTCGCCGGCTCAACCGATGACCGCGACCGCCCGCTGCTCGATCTGTCCTGGGACTACCGGATGGACGGCGACGAACCCGACGGCGCCGATGTGTTGCGCCGGATCAGCGGTGTCGACCTGACGACCAACCGGGCGGTCGACGGCTACACCGAGCTCAAGGCCGACGGGTCGACGATGTGCGGCTGCTG
This sequence comes from Mycolicibacterium chubuense NBB4, assembly GCF_000266905.1. The sequence continues at coordinate 823,960 of NC_018027.1, forward strand.
GATCTACAGCGGTGTCTACGCCGAGGACGTCAACCAGGCCGCGCGGCGCAAGCCGCACACCGAGCAGGGGCCCTACGACAACGAGTGGGGCTGGACGTGGCCGATGAACCGCCGCATCCTCTACAACCGTGCGTCGGCCGACCCGCAGGGCCGCCCGTGGAGCGAGCGAAAAGCGTTGGTGTGGTGGGACACCGAGAAGAGTGAGTGGACGGGCCACGACGTGCCCGACTTCGAGAAGACCAAGGCGCCGGACTACCGCCCGCCCGAGGGCGCGGTCGGGGTGGAGGCCCTGCGCGGCGACGACCCGTTCGTCATGCAGGCCGACGGCAAGGGCTGGCTGTTCGCGCCCGACGGCGTGCAGGACGGTCCGCTGCCGACGCACTATGAGCCGCACGAGTCGCCGGTGCGCAACGCGCTGTACGGCCAGCAGGGCAACCCGGCGCGCAAGGTGTACGGCCGGGCGGACAATCCGTCGAACCCGTCACCGCCGGAGGCGCACGGCGAGGTGTTCCCGTTCGTGTTCACCGCGGCCCGGCTGACCGAGCACCACACGGCGGGCGGCATGAGCCGGCAGTTGCCGTACCTGTCGGAACTGCAACCCGAGTTGTTCGTGGAGGTGTCGCCGGAGCTGGCGAAGATCCGCGGCCTGAGCCACATGGACTGGGCGCACGTGGTCACCAGCCGCTCCGCGGTGGACGCGCGGGTGTTCGTCACCAGCCGCATGCGGCCGCTGCGGATCGAAGACCATGTGGTGCACCAGATCTGGATGCCCTACCACTGGGGCAACAAGGGGCTCGTCGACGGTGACGTCGTCAACGACCTGCTCGGTGTGGTCGCCGACCCCAACGTGTTCATCCAGGAGAGCAAGGTCTCCACCTGCGACATCCAGCCCGGGCGGCGGCCGCGGGGGCCGGCGCTGCTGGAGTACCTCGCGCTGTACCGCAGTCGGGCCGAGATCACGCCGCAGACGGGCACGGACCTCGACACCACCAAGCCGTCCACGCAGCACAGCGAGCCCGAAGAGGAAAGGCCATGAGGGACAACAGCTTCTACGGCCCGCTGGACGACCCCGCGGGCAACGCCGGCTACGACGGCGACCACCCGCCGCGGGTCGGGTTCTTCACCGACACGTCGGTGTGCATCGGCTGCAAGGCCTGCGAGGTGGCCTGCAAGGAATGGAACATGGTGCCCGAGGACGGGTACAACCTGCTCGGCATGTCGTTCGACAACACCGGCGAGCTGGGCGCCAGCACGTGGCGCCACGTCGCGTTCATCGAGCAACCCGAGCAGGAGCCCGTGGCGCTGGGCATGCCGGGTTTCGAGCGGCCCGGCGATGCGACGGGCGCGGAGACGCGGCAGGACTTCCGGTGGCTGATGAGCTCCGATGTGTGCAAGCACTGCACGCACGCGGGCTGTCTGGATGTCTGCCCGACAGGATCGCTGTTCCGCACCGAGTTCGGCACTGTCGTTGTGCAGGAGGACATCTGCAACGGCTGCGGCTACTGCGTGTCGGGCTGCCCGTACGGGGTGATCGAGCGACGCGAGGGCGACGGCCGGGCGTGGAAGTGCACGCTGTGCTACGACCGGTTGCACGACGGTCTGGAACCGGCGTGCGCGAAAGCGTGCCCGACGGACTCGATCCAGTTCGGGCCGCTGGAGGAGCTGCGTGAGCGGGCCGCGCTGCGGGTGTCCGAACTGCACGAGCAGGGTGTGACCGAGGCGCGGCTCTACGGCGAGGACCCGAACGACGGTGTCGGCGGTGACGGGGCGTTCTTCCTGCTGCTCGACGAGCCGGAGGTCTACGGGCTGCCGCCGGACCCGGTGGTGCCCACGCGCGATGCCGGGGCGATGTGGCGGTATGCCGGCATGGCGGCCTCAGCGCTGGTGGGGATCGCGGTGTCGTCGTTCGTGGGGAGAGGGCAGTGGCGATGAGCGCTTGCGCGAAGAGAAGAAGATGATGAGCGATCAGGACCCCCTGCTGCGCGAGATGCGCAGCGACGCAGGCGCTTCGGACATGCATGCGCAATCCCGGCATCGGCGCGGCGGCCGAGAGGACATGGCCGTGCCGCCGGCCGATTTCCGGTCCTACTACGGCCGGCCGATTCTCAAGCCGCCGGCGTGGAACTGGATGATCGCGGCGTATCTGTTCACCGGCGGACTGTCGGCCGGGTCGGCGATGCTGGGCGCCGGCGCCGATCTGACCGGGCTGCCGGCACTGCGCAAGGTGTCGCGGCTGGGCGCGCTGGCCAGCATCCTGGCGAGCCTCTACTTTCTGATCGCCGACCTCGGTCGGCCGGAACGGTTCCACCACATGCTGCGGGTGGCCAAGCCGAGTTCGCCGATGAGCATGGGGACGTGGATCCTGTCGGCGTACGGGCCGGGCGCGGGGCTGGCGGCGCTGGCGGAGGTGATGCCGTCGCGGCTTCGGCGGACCTGGCTGGGCCGGCTCGTCGGCATGCTGGCTCGCCCGGCGGGCCTCGAGGCGGCGGCCGTCGCGCCGGGGGTGGCGTCCTACACGGCGGTGCTGTTGTCGCAGACGGCGGTCCCGGCGTGGCGGGAGGCGCATCCCTACCTGCCGTTCGTGTTCACCGGGTCGGCCGCGGCCAGCGGCGCGGGTCTGGGCATGCTGCTGGCGCCGGTGGCCGAGAGCGGGCCGGCGCGCCGGATGGCGGTCGCCGGCGTCGCGCTGGAGGTGGCGGCGTCGCGGACGATGGAGCAACGGCTGGGGTTATCCAGCGAGGCGTACACCACCGGGCGCTCCCACACGTTGCGGCGGTGGGCCGAGGTCCTGACCGTCGGCGGGGCCGTCGGCGCGGTGGTGTCGGGCCGTCGCCGGTGGGCGGTCGCGGCGTCCGGTGCGGCTCTGCTGGCCGGCAGCGCATTGCAGCGGTTCGGGGTGTTCGAGGCGGGCGTCGCCTCGACGAAGGACCCCAAGTACGTGGTGGTGCCTCAGCGGGAGCGGTTGAACGCCGGGCAGCCGGTGAAGGTCGACAGCTGAGTCGCCGACGCGAGACTGCCTCTCACGGTGATCTGCGTGACATAAGTTGCGGACCAACCCTCCCCCAGGGGTAGAGTTTCGGGAGTCGGCATCGCCTGGGACGGCGTGGCGTGCGCCCCGTCCTCCGAATCCGGCCACCAAGCAACATTTTTCGCGCAACGACGCGCGTATGTGCATGCCCCCGTGCGAGAGGAGCCCGATGAACGCCGTGCAAAAGAACGCCGTGCAAAAGACGGAATCGCCGCAGCACCAGCAGTCCGTGCTGGCCGCCCTGCGCTCACCGCGCCGGCTGCGCACCGAGGTGCTCGCCGGCCTGGTGGTCGCACTGGCGCTCATCCCCGAGGCGATCTCGTTCTCGGTCATCGCCGGTGTCGACCCGCGGGTCGGGCTGTTCGCCGCGTTCACCATGGCCGTCACGATCGCGATCGTGGGCGGCCGGCCCGCGATGATCTCCGCCGCGACCGGGGCCGTCGCGCTCGTGGTCGCGCCGTTGGTGCACAGCCACGGGCTGAACTACCTCATCGCCGCGGTGATCCTGGCCGGGGTGTTCCAGATGCTGTTCGGCGTCCTCGGCGTGGCCAAGCTGATGCGGTTCGTACCGCGCAGCGTCATGGTCGGGTTCGTCAACGCGCTGGCCATCTTGATCTTCATGTCCCAGCTCCCACACCTGCTCGGAGTGCCGTGGCTGGTCTACCCGATGGTCGTGCTCGGCATCGCGATCATCGTCGCGCTCCCCAAACTGACCACCGCCGTGCCGGCACCGCTGATCGCCATCGCCGTGCTCACCGCGGCCGCCGTCGCCACCGGATGGAACGTGCCGAACGTCGGCGACGAAGGGCAGCTGCCGTCGAGCCTGCCGTCCCTGTTGATCCCCGATGTCCCGTTCACGCTGGACACCCTTCGCGTCATCGCCCCGTACGCGCTGACCATGGCGCTGGTCGGGCTGCTCGAATCGCTGATGACCGCCAAGCTCGTCGACGACATCACCGACACGCACTCCGACAAGTCCCGTGAGGCCGTCGGGCAGGGCGTGGCCAACATCGTCACCGGGTTCTTCGGCGGCCTGGGCGGCTGCGCGATGATCGGGCAGACCATGATCAACGTCAAGGTCAGCGGAGCCCGCACCCGGATCTCGACATTCCTCGCCGGCTCGTTCCTGCTCGCTCTCGTGGTCGGGCTGGGCGACATCGTCGCGCGGATCCCGATGGCCGCGCTGGTCGCGGTGATGATCATGGTGTCGGTGGCGACCCTCGACTGGCACAGCATCAACCCGAAGACGTTGCGCCGCATGCCCAAGAGCGAGACCTTCGTGATGGCCGCCACCGTCGCGGTCACCGTCGCGACGAACAACCTCGCCGACGGGGTGGCCGTCGGCACGCTGGCCGCGATGGTGCTCTTCGCCCGCCGCGTCGCGCACTTCACCGACGTCGAGGCCATCGACGACATCGGCGAGGACACCCGGGTCTACGTCGTCAAGGGCGAACTGTTCTTCGCCTCCAGCAATGACCTGGTGTACCAGTTCGACTACGCCGGTGATCCCGCCAACGTCGTCATCGACATGACCGAGGCGCATATCTGGGACGCGTCCACCGTGGCCACTCTCGACGCGATCACGACCAAGTACGCGGCGAAGGGCAAGACCGTCACGATCATCGGGATGAACGACAACAGCGCCGAACGGCACGCTCGGCTGACCGGGCAGCTCGCCGGGGCGCACTGAGGGGTCACGATGGCCGCAGAGCTGCTGCAGATCGGCGAGGTCGCCGCACGTACCCAGCTGTCCATCAAGACGATTCGGCACTACGACGAGCTCGGGCTCGTCGTTCCCTCGGCGCGGTCGGCCGGCGGATTCCGGCTCTACACACCGGCGGACGTGGCGCGGCTCATCGCCATCCGGCGGATGAAGCCGCTCGGCTTCACCCTCGAGGAGATGCGTGAACTGCTCGACGCGCTGGAAACCCTCGACTCCGGCGACGCGGGCGAGGCCGACCGCGCGCAGGCCGCAGCCTACGTGTCGGTCTGTCACCGCCGCGCCCAGGACGCGTGCGCCGCGCTGACCAAACAGCTGGGCTATGCGCGCGAATTGACCGAACAGCTGGCTCGGTTCACGGATTGATCGGGCGGACTTTCCTTCCCACCTTCAATCTATAGCGCACCCGGGGGCTTGCGGCAAGACCCGGGGCATACCGCACAATCGCTGGACCTGACTCGAGAATGGTTGACGGTCAACCACTCTCAGCGCAGGGGAGGGGATTGTGAATGTTCGACGTGATCATCGCGGGCGGTGGGCCCACCGGCATGATGCTCGCCGCCGAGCTGCGGCTGCACGGTGTCGACGTGCTCGCGGTCGAACGGGACGCCGAGCCGCCGCTCGCAGTGCGCTCGCTGGGCCTGCACGTGCGGAGCATCGAGATCATGGACCAGCGCGGTGTGCTGGACCGGTTCCTCGCCGCGGGCCGCCGGCACCCGATCGACGGATTCTTCGCCGGGATCGCCAAACCCGCGCCGCCCGACCTCGACACCGCCCACGGCTATGTGCTGGGCATCCCGCAACCCGTCACCGACCGTCTGCTGGCCGAGCGCGCCGCCGAACTCGGGGCGCAGACCCGCCGTGGCGCCGAAGTGGTCGGGCTCGCCCAGGACGACGACGGGGTGAGCGTCGAGCTGGCCGACGGCACGGCGCTGCGGAGCCGTTTCGTCGTCGGGTGCGACGGTGGCCGCAGCACTGTGCGCAAGGTGCTCGGCGTCGGCTTCCCCGGCGAGGCCAGCCGCGTCGAGACACTGCTGGGGGAGATGGCGACCACCGCGGACATCGAGACGATCACCGAGGTCATGACCGACGTGCGCCGCACGCAGGTGCGGTTCGGTCTCATGCCGGTCGGCGACGGGTTCTACCGCGTCATCGTGCCGGCCGGCGGCATCACCGAGGACCGGACCGTGCCGCCGACGCTGGAGGATTTCCGGCAGCGGCTGCGGGCGGTCGCCGGCACCGACTTCGGCGTGCACTCGCCGCGGTGGCTGTCGCGGTTCGGCGATGCGACCCGGCTGGCCGACCGCTACCGAGTCGGGCGGGTGCTGCTGGCCGGCGACGCCGCCCACGTCCATCCGCCGGCAGGCGGCCAGGGGTTGAACCTCGGCGTGCAGGACGCGGTCAACCTCGGCTGGAAACTGGCCGCCGAGGTCCGGGGCCGGGCGCCCGACGGGCTGCTCGACACCTACGAGACCGAACGGCGTCCGGTGGCCGCCGACGTGCTGAACAACACCCGCGCGCAGATGGAGCTGATGTCGACCGAGCCCGGCCCGCAGGCGGTGCGCACACTGCTCGCGGAGCTGATGGACTTCGACGACGTGAACCGGTACCTGATCGAGAAGATCACGGCAATCGGCGTGCGCTACGACATCGGCGACGGGCACGCCCTGCTCGGCCGGCGGTTGCGCGATGTCCGGCTCGGGCGGGGCCGGCTCTACGAGCTCATGCACGACGGCCGCGGGCTGCTGCTCGATCAGACGGGCGGGTTGTCGGCGGCGGGGTGGGCCGATCGCGTGCGCCTTGTCGCCGACGTCAGCGAGGAACTCGACGTGCCCGCGGTGTTGCTGCGCCCCGACGGCTATGTCGCATGGGTCGGTGACGCGCAAGCCGGCCTGGAGGCCGCGATGTCGAGGTGGTTCGGCGAGCAGGCCTAATGGCTGTCGGCACCCCGGTCGGCGTCCATGTCGACCGGCGCCGGCTTGCCCGCGCTGATGAGCTCCTCGCCCTCGTCGTAGTCGTCGTCGGCGTTGTAGGTCAGCACCCCGACCGTCGCACCGTCGGCCTCGTACCACACCGTGAAACCGCCGTCGTGTTCCACCAGCCGGCATCTGTCGAAGCCGTCACCCCAGGCGTGATACTTCACCGTGGCGTCCCCGATCGTCGTCCAAAAGCCGGGAACGCCAGACCATTTCGCGTCGTCGTCGCCGGCGGCTGAGGCGCCGGCGACCTCGCCCTGGTCCGCGGCGTCCTGCCAGTGCTCGACCATGAGCGGCCTGCCCGCGGTGGTGTTGAACGCCCTCGCGACGTCGCCGGCGGCGTAGACACCGTCGACGTTCGTGCTCATCTCGGCGTCGACCACGATCCGCCCGTCCTGGAGTTCGACGCCTATGTCGTCGGCCAGTCCGCTGTTGGGAGTGATGCCCGTGGCCGCCAGGATCAGATCGGCGGTGATGGTCACCCCGCTCTCCAACAGCACCGAATTGCCCTCGATCGTGGCGATTTCCACTCCGCCGACGTAGCGCGCGCCGGTTGCCTCGACGAGTTCGAGCAGGCGCTGTCCGGCGGCTTCGCCCAACCGCTTCTGCTGCGGCATCTCGCTCGGCGCCACCAGCGTCACCGAAAGTCCTCTCGAGGCAAGCGAAGCCGCGGCCTCGCAGCCGATGAACCCGGCGCCGATCACGACCGCCGAGCGGGCTTCGGTGGCCGCGGCGCGCAGGCGGTCGGCGTCGTCGAGCGAACGCAACTGCAGCGCGCGTTCGCCGCCGGGGACGGGAAGCGGTGACGGGCTCGCTCCGGAGGCCAGCACCAATGCGCTGTAGGGGTACTCCTCGCCGCCGGCGGTGACGATGCGCCGCGCCACGTCGATGTGCTCCACCGGAGCGGCGAGGATCACCTCGATCGCGCGCTCGTCGAACCACTGCTCGGGATGCATGCCGACGTCGTCGGTCTCTCCGCGCAGGAACTCCTTGCTCAGCGGGGGACGTGCGTACGGGTGACGATCGTCGGCGGTCAGGACGCGCACCGGCGCCTCCGGCCTGCGCTGCCGATATGCCCCCGCTGCACCGACGCCCGCTGGTCCACTGCCGATCACGATCAAGCCGGGTTCAGTCACTTACGCCGCATACCCATTGCACAGGCGCCAATATCGTCGCCTCCGTCAGGGATACCGAGCCGGTGACGCGCCGTGCTTCACGGCGCAGCCGGGTCCGCGGTTCGGCCGAATGGAAACCGCCCGACGGGACGGCGCCGCAGGCAGCTCAAAGGGCCGTTTCTTCACAGCAGGAACGTCGCCGGTGTGACGGGTGTAGCCTCGAGAGAGGCCGTACTGCGGGATCCGATTCATTTACCGCGTTCGTCGAACCCGACAGCAACACAGCCTGTGGGTGATTACTTCGCCCGCTCCGATACGTGTGCGGTACGCCCGCACTGATGCAAGGACTTCCTGCATGGAATCAACTGATCTCTTCTCGCACCGTCAGGCCCCTCAGGTCGTGCACCGCGCCGACTCCGCAGAACCCGTCCAGTTGCCGACGTTCTCCGATTCGCCCCAGCGCGCTTCTGATTCGTCGACGGAGTGACCGCGTCCGCCGGTTCACGGCGCATGGCGCGTCCCGTACGACTGGTCATGGCCAAGCAACTGGGCGCTGACATCGACGGCGCCTGGTGGCCGTACACGTCGTCGGTGGCCCGCGAGCTTCCCGAACTCATCGGCGCGTTGCAGCGGCCGCTGGGCGAGATCGTCGACATCCGGGTGAACTGGTCTGCTCTCGACGGGCAGTGGGAGCTCGACAAGATCGTGGCGTACGCGCGGCTGACGGTCGACCAGAAGCCGAGAAGCCCGCGGCTGATGTGCGTGAGCGGACGCGACGCGACGGCCAAACTGCTCGTGGTACCGAGCATCACATCGCAGGCGCTGGGCATGATGATCCTGCGGTGCCTGTCGGGCATGCCGACCTGGCCGGGTGACGGCAACGGCGACCTCTACGAAACCGCCCGTAGGGTGCTGCAGATCGCCGGCGGCGAAAGCGCGCGCTGGCTGGCCGTCCCCGAGGTCTAGAAAAGCAAGCGGGCTGGTGTGGAGATTCCACACCAGCCCACTTTTTCGCGGCCGCTCAGATGGCGGTGACGCCCACCGCCTGCGGGCCCTTGGCGCCCTGCTCGACGTTGAACTCGACGCGCTGGTTCTCTTCGAGCGTGCGGTATCCATTGCCCTGGATCTCGCTGAAGTGTACGAAGACGTCCGCTGCGCCGCCATCAGGGGCGATGAAGCCAAAGCCTTTGTCGCCGTTGAACCATTTCACAGTTCCCTGTGCCATTTTCTTTCTTCTTTCCTTTGTGGGGACCGGCGTCCCCGAATGGATCCGATGCTCTCGCACCGGACTCAAACTCGTTGCCGCCCACGCCTGTCGCCGTGCGCGGAGCCGCGGCGGGGCCGACGGCGCGACGCGCCACCGGAGCGGGGCTGCGCCGCCGGGCGGTTGGCCGCGACGGGGCGCGGCTCGGGAGCGCGGCGCGGCGCCACTTCACCGGCGACTGCATGCACGGCGGGGGAGTCGGCCGTCACCTCGATGGGGCTGACGCGAATTCCCGCGCGCCGCAACAGGGTCTGCGTGTCGCGGCGCTGCTCGGGCAGCACCACGGTCACCACGTCACCGGCGCTGCCCGCCCTCGCGGTGCGTCCGGAGCGGTGCAGGTACGCCTTGTGCTCGGCGGGCGGATCGATGTGCACGACGAGCTCGATGTCGTCGACGTGCACGCCGCGCGCCGCGATGTCGGTGGCCACCAGGACCCGGACCTCGCCGGAGCTGAACGCGGCCAGGTTGCGATCGCGTGCCGGTTGAGAAAGGTTGCCGTGCAGGTCAACCGAGGGGATACCGGCTTCGGTCAACTGCTTGGCCATCTTGCGGGCGTGATGCTTGGTGCGCATGAACAGGATTCGGCGTCCGGTACCGGCGGCCAGCCGGTGCACCAGGTCCTTCTTGTCCTGCGGTCCGGCCACGTGGAAGACGTGGTGGGTCATGTCGGGCACATGGGATTCGGGACTGTCGACCGAATGCAGCACCTCGTTGCGCAGGAAGCGCTTGACGAGCTTGTCGACGCCGTTGTCGAGGGTCGCGGAGAACAGCAGGCGCTGTCCCCCTGCCGGGGTGGCCGCCAGGATGCGGGTGACGCCCGGCAGGAAGCCGAGATCGGCCATGTGGTCGGCTTCGTCGATCACGGTGATCTGCACGGCGTCCAGGGTGATCAGGCGCTGCTTCATCAGGTCTTCGAGCCGACCGGGGCAGGCCACCACGATGTCGGCGCCGTCCTTGAGCGCCCGGACCTGCCGCTGCTGCGGCACTCCGCCGAAGATGGTCGTCACCGTCAGGTCGTGCGCGGCGGCCAGCGGCGCGAGCGTCGCGGTGATCTGGGTGGCCAGTTCGCGGGTCGGCGCGAGCACCAGGCCCGACGGGCGCGACGCACGCCGGGTGGCGCCGGCCAGCCTGCTGACCAGGGGCAGCGAGAAGGCCAGCGTCTTGCCCGAGCCGGTCTTGCCGCGGCCGAGGACGTCGCGGCCGGCCAGCGTGTCGGGAAGGGTCTCGCACTGGATGGGGAAGGGTTCGGTGATGCCGCGCTCGGCGAGCACGGCGATCAGGGGTCGAGCCACGCCGAGGTCGGCGAAGGAGGTGGTCATGCGTGGTGCCTTTCAGGCATCGCTGTGCCGAACTGGCGGCGAGTGTCCCGCGGCAGATCAACACATGGTGGCGAGAGTGCCGGTGGGCACAATCGATCGCCGTGTTACGAACTGTGTTGGTCCACGGATCATCGGATTCGGCGGCCCGGCTGGAATGCCTGCTGGCGCCGGACGATGATGAGCGTTCCACGACGTGCTGGCCGATGAGTCGGACGGCCAACGTGAGACCAGCCTACCTCACTGCGCTGCGGGCGCCGAATCGGTGGGGGAGGCCGAGGGGACCATCTGCGTGGACCGACAGTTCATTCGCCGTGACTTGCATTGGGCGAGGGAAACTTTCAGAGTTCCGGCCGTGCTCAGCCGGGCGCCCACAGCGGCGTGGTCAGCCTCAGGTCGCCGATGGGCTCCTCGGCAGGCCGCGTCAGCCGTACCGCGTACATGCCCGGCTCGAGGCTCGCAGTCGGGATGTCGAGCCGCCCGAACCCGTCGCGTTTGCCGACGGCGACCACGGTGCCGTCCCGGTCGAGCAGTTCGGCGGTGACGGGCAGCTCGGCCAGTCCGTCGGCGGCCACCGAGATCGACTCCCCGATCAGGGTGCCGAACGACGGCGGCTCGGCGGCCAACTCGACGCCGAAGTGCATCGTCGGGTCAGGCCATGGGATCGGGTCGCGAATCGCCCACCACGGTGGCAGCACCTCGTAGGTGGGCAGGTCTGCGATCTGGATCCGCGGGTCCGCCGTCATCGTGATGCCCAGGACGTAGCGGGTCTGCTCCGACGCGGAGATCTTCAGGTAGCAGTTGGTCCGTTCGGGCGGCCGCAGAGTGATCGAACGCCTCGACTCGTGCCTCTGCAACTCGCGGCGTCCGTCGTCGTACAGCGTGGCGGTCACCGGTTTGTCCGACGTGATGGTCACCAGGGGGACACGCTTGCCGTCCGCCCTGGGCACCGGGAACCAGAAGTAATCGCTGTCGACGACCACCGTGACGTTGTTCGGAAACGTCGGTGACGCGATCAGCTGCCGGTGCAGCGTGAGCGCGAACACGCCGGGCCCGTGCCCCAGATAGATGTCGAGCGGTGTGCGGACGAAGCGCAGCGGGGTCGCGGTGTCGAAGGAATTGTTGGGCTCGAACCGGTCCACTTCGAGAGGCTCTGCGGTGCAGGCCACTTCGAGGTTGTAGGCGGTGAGCCCGATGGCTCGGACCCGCACCAGGTACTTGCCGTCGGGCAGCACGCCGCGACCGCGGATCACGCCGTCGCCGTAGGTGATCTCGAAGCGGTCGCCGTCCGTGTCCTCGACCCCGACGACGCTGTCCCCGGACGAGTCGATGACATCGAGGAAGAGGTCGGCGATCCGGTCGTAGTAGTCGACCGTGATCGCCACCGAGGTGTACTCGTCGAGCTGGAGAGACCAGAAGTCGATGTCGTGATCATTTCTGGCCGCCGACAACGAATCCCACCGCGGCGCGAACACGCCGGGCCGCACCTCGATCAACGGCTCGGCCGCCGAGGGGTCGTCACCGGCGTCGAACCAATCCGGCAGTTGCGAATTCAGGGCCGCCTTCACCGCGGCGTAGGCGTCCAGCCCCTTGGTGACCCGCCCCTGACCGTCCCAGCCGCTGTCGATCAGCAGGCGCCCGACGTCCGAATTCGACAGCGAGGGCGCCACGGCGCGCATCATCGCCGCCGTGCCGGCGACCAGCGGCGCGGAGAACGAGGTGCCGCTGGGCCGTGAACCGCGGGGATTGTCCCCGTCGGGCATCACGGGAATCTTGGTTCCCGGCGCCCAGAGGGCCACCGACGACCCGTAGTTCGACCAGTCCGCCGCCGACACGTTGTCCTTGTCGAGCGCGCCGACGGTGAGGACGCCGGGCGTGCGGGTGGCAGGACGAATCCACTCGTCGGGCAGCTCCTTCCCGTCGTTGCCCGCCGACGCGATCATCACCACACCGTTGTCGGCGGCGAACTGGAATGCGTTGACCCAGTCGGTATCCGGGAAGAACAGGCCCTCCCAGACGGTGGTCGTGATGCCGAAGCTCATGTTCACCACGTCGATCCCCCAGGCCGCGCAGATGCGGATACCGCGCATGATCGCGTCGAGGTCGTCGGCCTTCATCAACAGCGGCCACGCCACCGATCCACCCGAGCCGGCGGCGCCGCGCCCGTTGTCCACCGTCGCTGCCGCGGCGCTGGCGGTCTTGGTGCCGTGCCACCCTTTCGCAGAGCGTCCCCCGATGTTCCTGCTGTCGTCGGCGGCGTTGATCGCCAGGAAGCCGCGGTCGAAGTCGGACGCCGATTGCCCGGACGGAATCAGCGGAGCGCCGGTGGAATCCACCCAGAAGCCGTTGTCCATGATCGCGAGCATGGTGAACGACGTGTCGGTGCCGGCGAGGCGGTACGAGTCCACGAGTTGCCAGGCGTCGACGATCCGCGAGCGTGTCACGAACGGTTGCCATTGCATCGGATCGGGGCCGGGTGGTTTCTTGACGTCCTCCCGGATCGTGTCCAACGGCAGCGCGGTCGGGTCGGCCAGATGGTTCAAGCCGACGGAGCCGTCGGGCAGCCCGAGCGACAGCGCGGCCACGGACACCGACGCGGCCATCGTCGAGGAGAACGTCAGGCGTCCTCGTACCGATGCCCGGTCGGTGATCTGCCCGAGGAGATTCACCGCGTCCGGTACTTCGGGCGGTTCGGTGAACGAGACCTTGATGCTGTGTGTCGGCGCGTCGGCCTCGCTGGGCCGACGCCCGGAGCGTGCCAGCCGGGCGGGCGGTGGCGGCAGCGGCCGAGGGGGGATCATCGTGCCGCCCAGACGCTCCACCAGGTACTCCACCGCCTCCGGGTACTCGGAGCTGACCAGGATCTCGTTCTCCGCAAAGACGGCGGGTGCCGTCTCCGAGCCGTCGAGGTGCATGGCCCCGGCCCTCGACACCCGGTCTGTGGACCGCAGGTGCGCCGTCTTGGCGGCGAACGAGTACGGCCGCACGAATTCTTCGGGGATGTTCACCATGACGGGCCCGCCCTTCGTGTGAAAGCTGTCCGCTGAGGGTGACAGCGCACGGGCGCGTCCGATTGCGTAGTGGACTACCTGACTTGGGCGAGCCAGGTGAAGAACTCGTCGGCGCAGAACACCGGCTTGCCGAACTCCTGGGCCTTGCGGGCCTTGCCCGACTGCGTGCCGGCCTCGGCCGTCACGAGCACGTCGCAGCGGGTCTTGCTCACCGACTTCACCGGCGTCAGTCCCGCCGACTTCGCGAGCTGCTCCATCTCCCAGCGCTCCACGACCCGGCCCGCCGCGTCCTGCGCCGTACCCGTGAAGCAGATCCGGGCGCCGGGCGTCAGGGCGTCGTCGAGAGAATGCCGGCTCGCGGGAGTGAGGTCACCGGCGATATCGCATCCGAGCAACGTCTCCGCTTCCCGGAGCCGGGTGAGCACCTCGTCGGTGACGGGCACCCGCGCCGCGGCCGCGCGCAGCTGATCGGCCACCGACCGTCGCGCGGCCGCATCCACCGGCGAGTCCAGGTGTCGATGCCCGCGGGCGCCCAGCAGTACCGGGCCGACCTCCTGGCTGATCCGCAGCAGCGCGGACAGACCGGGCAGATGATCGGCCGCCGGTGTGGACACCGACGGGTCGCGGCTGACCAGAAGTCCCGACTGCTCGACGGAATCGGGTTCGTCGAAGGCCGACGACCCCGCCTCGACCTCGGCACCGTCGTGTGCCGCCAGCGCCGAGCGGGCCCGCTCCAGCGCGGTGCGGCCGGTCACCCGCGCACCCCGCAGCTCGACCCCCAGCGGCATCGCGGTCACATGACCGAGTCGCTTGAGCTCGAAGTCGATCAGGCCGAGCTGCTCGTCGACCCCGGCGCCCACCGGCGTGCAGCCCGCGAGCATCGGGGCGATCACCGCCCACGCCTCCCGCAGCGTCGGCGCCAGCAGCACATCGGCCACCGTGATACCGAAAGCCGTTCGCGCGTCGGCGAGATCGCGTTGCGGGTTGATCAGCGTCGACACCGCCGTGCCGTCGTCGAACGCGACCGCGAGCTCGACGGGCCGCGGCCGCGACATCCGGCCCTCTTCCCCGACCGTCAGCATGCCGATCGCGCAGTACCGTCGCGCCTGAGATGCCGGTGCCGCGCTGCGCAGGAATCGGGCGATGCGCCGGTCGGTCTTCAGATCTTTGGGCAGCACAGGCCTTTTCAGCACCAACCCGGCCAGAGAGGTGCAGCGACTCAGCGCCACGTAGAGCTGTCCCGTGGAGAACATGCCACCGGTGAGGTCGACGACGAGCCGGTCCAGCGTCTGGCCCTGGCTCTTGTGGATCGTGATCGCCCAGGCCAGTTTGAACGGCAATTGCGTGTAGGACCCGATGACCTCGCGTGTCAGGGAGGACCCCGAGACGACGGGGCGGGTGGCCTCCCAGGTGTAGGGCGCGACGTCGGCCACTGTTCCGTCGGCGAACTCGACCACGACCACGGCGCCGTAGCGGTCGTAGTCGACACCGACCACCCGCCCGAGGGTGCCGTTCACCCAGCGGTCGGCCTGGTCGTTGTTGAGCATCATCACCTGCGCGCCGACCTTGAACCGCAGCGTCTCCTCGACGGGCGGCTCGAACAGCGACAGGTCTCCCGACGCGCGGGCGTGATGGACCATCTCGTCGCCGGGCAGCCGTTCCAGCCGCTGCCGGTTGCGCGCGGTCACCAGCCGGTTCGTCGGCGCCAGCGTCAGCCAGAACTCGTCCACAGGCGGCACGAAGTCGGCGTCGGCACGGGCGTTGAGCTGCTCCTGCGCGTGCCCCAGCAGCACCCCTTCGCGAATCTCGTTGAGAATGGCCGTCATTCGATCGTCCCCGAGCTGGCGGAACACCGTCGTCAGCGACACCGTGGGGAAGTCCTCGCGGCGGAAGGAGTGTGCGGAGAAGAAGTACGGCGTCTCGTAGGTCGTCGTGAAATGGCCCGCCTCGTGCTCGCTGACCACCGGCGGCAGCTGATAGAGATCACCGACCAGGACGATCTGCACGCCTCCGAACGGGGTGCCCGGCGCGGGCCCGAAGCGTTCGAGTGCGGCGGCGACCATGTCGAACATGTCCGCGCGGACCATCGAGGCCTCGTCGATGATCAGCGTCTGCAGCCCCGCCAGGGTCTTGGTGAACCGGCCGGGCCGGTACTGCCCGCCGCGGATGTCGTCGAGCGTGGTCGTGGTGCGGAACCCGAACAGCCGGTGGATCGTGTAGCCGTCGACGTTCAGCGCGGCGATGCCCGTCGGCGCCACCACGACGACGGTGCGGTCGGTGCCGGCCATGAAGCGGCGGATCAGGGTGGATTTGCCGGTGCCGGCCTTGCCCGTCAGGAAGAGGTGCTCACCGCCGGCGAGCAGGTCCAGCGCGTGGCGGAACTCGTCGGTGAGGACGATCCCGTCGAGCGTCATGGACGCCCAGGATAGCGGCGCCGAGATTGCATTCTCTGCGGGATTCGGGCCCGGAATTGCGCGTGGAATGCAAGTTCGGCGGGTCAGCGGCCGTTGCGCCAGGCGCGCCAGCCGCGGTGGGCGGCGAAGGCGCCCGCCACCGCCGTCATCGACCAGACGACGATCGCCGTGATCAGCAGCGGCAGCGAGAACTCGCCCAACGTCGAGCCCAGCGCCGTGTAGGCGAACGCCTTGGGCGCCGACCCGATGAAGGCGCCGACCGCCAGCTGCCACAACGGGACCCCGAACGCCCCGAACGCATACGACGCCAGCGCGTCGTTGATGCCCGGCACGAAGCGCTGGCCGACCACCGCCCACAGCCCGGCCCGGACGATGAGCCCGTCGACCCTGTCAGCGCGGTCGGGCCCCAGCAGCGCCCGGGCGCTGCCGCGGCCGGCCCGGCGGCCCGCGAAGCCGGTCAGCACCGCCGATCCGACCGTCGCCCCCAGCGTCACGAACGTCCCCAGGACCGGGCCGAACAGGAACCCGCTGCCGCCGGCCAGCAGCGGACCGGGCACCAGCAGCGCCCCGAGGACCGACGACACCAGCACGTACGTCAGCGGGGCGAAGGGACCCGTCGAGCGGACCAGTTCGCGGACCGCATTCACGTCGATGACGCGCTCGATGGCCGTCAGGTAGAACAGCACGGCCAAACCCGCCGCGAGCAGCGCCAACCGCAGAACGTGGCGGCGCCGCGACGTCTCGGGAGTGCCTTCGCCGTCAACCATGCCGATCGCAATCCTGCCGCACGCGGCTACCGTGGCAGCCGTGAGTGTGACGGTGGGGGAGCTGACCGGGACCGAGCGAGCGGTGCTGCTCGTGCTGATGACCGAGTCGCGGCCCGTGTCCAACCCGGAGCTGGCCGTCCTCGGCCCGGCGCTGGACAAACCCGGCCGTGACAAGCTCAACCGGCTGGGCCTGATCGAGTCGGACCGCGTCCAGGGCCGCTTCGTCCACGAGCTCACCGACCGCGGCTGGCGGCTGTGCCGCGACATCGTCGACGCCGGTCCGCCGCCGCGTTCGACCGGCCCGGCCAAGACGCTCTACACCGTGCTGGGTTCGCTGGGCCGCTACCTGCAGCGCGAGCAGCTGAGCCTGGCCGACCTGTTCTGGCCCGCTGCCGAGGAGACCGTCGAGGACCGCGTCCGCGCGGCGTACACCCGGTTGGCGCCGCGCCCCGGCGGCTGGGTGCGGCTGAGCCGGCTGCGCGCCGAACTCGACGATCCGCGCGGCGACGTCGACAGCGCGCTCACGGCGCTGCACGGCAGCCGCGGCATCAGCGTGATCCCCGAAGAGGACCAGAAGGAGCTGACGGCCGAGGACCGTGCCGCGGCAGTGGTGATCGGGGACCGGCCCAAGCATCTGATCGCGATCGAGGCGTGATGGACCTTCTGCAGCGCGACGCGCTGGCCTCGCTGCGCCTGACGTGGGCGCCGACCGCCGACGACCTGTGGCGCCCGCAGGCCGCCACCCACGTGCGCGGGCTCAACGAGCACGCCGTCGACGACGTCATGGACGCGTTCGGCGATGCCCGGAGCGATCCGGCGTCGGCGCCGCTGGGCGTGGTGATCCGCGGGCCCGCGGGCTCGGGCAAGACGCACCTGCTCGGTCAGATCCGCGAGCGGGTGCAGGCCGAGGGCGGCTATTTCTTCGTCGTCGAGCTGCTCGACGCCGCGAGCTTCTGGCAGTCGGTGCGCAGCGGCATCCTCGAGAGCCTCGGCCGTCCCGGCGCGCAGCGCGAGACGCAGCTCAAGGACCTGCTGTGGGAGCTGTCGTCGATCGCGCACGTGTCGCGTGCCGACCGCCGCGCGATCATCGGCGACGACGACCTCGAACCCGAGACGCTGGACCGGTTCGTCACGGCCCTCGCGGGTGCGGCGAAAGAGACCGTGCGGCAATGCCATCAGACGTTGCGCGCGCTGGTGCTGCTCGGTGCGGCCGATTTCACCGCACACGACATCGGCGAGGCCCACCTGCAGGGCAGCGAGGAGTTCGGCGGGGACGACCGCGGCCACTGGGGGCTGCGCGCTGCGCCGGAGTCGGCGCAGGTGAGCGTCCGCGACATGTCGCGGCTGATCGCGCTGGCCGGACCCGCCGTGCTGGCGGTCGACCAGATCGACACGCTGCTGGCGCAGTCGGTGGCCGGCGGGGAGAGCGACGGTGTGCTGGAGCAGGTCGCACACGGGTTGATGGCGCTGCGGCAGACGATGCGGCGCACGGTGCCGGTCGTCGCGTGCCTGCCCGCGGTGTGGGAGCGCATCCGCGACCACGCGACCGCCAGTGTCGCCGACCGCTTCCGGGTGACGGGTGTGCTGGCGCCGCTGCCGACCGCCGACATCGGCCGCGCGATCCTCGAACGCCGCTTCGTGGCGAGCTACGCGGCGAAGGGGTATGCGCCGCCCTACCCGAGCTGGCCGATTCTGCCCATCGCGTTCGACGAGGCGCCGTCCTACACCCCGCGACAACTCCTCATCCGGGCCGACACCCATGTGCGGGAGTGCCTCAAGCACGGCGAGGTCGTCGAACTCGCGCACCTGCGCGCCGATGCGCAGCCGACGTGGGACACGCAGTCCGGCAGCGGAAGTGATCTCCTCTCCACGGCACTGGACCGGCGCTTCCTGGAGTGCCGCCGCCGCGCGGTGCCCGGGGCCGCCCTCGACCCCGAAGGCGAAGACGTGACGATGCCCGAGCTCCTCGGCGCGGCGCTGACGGCGTGGATCGCCGAATGTGACGGGGAGCAGACCTACGTGTGCGACCCGCCGCCGGGCGCGCACGTCGTGCTGCACGCCCGGCTGCGGCAGAGCCTCGACGCCGCAACCGACGACCAGCGGCACTGGGCGTTTCGCGCCATCGCCGCCTCCAACGCGCTGGCCGCGCAGAGCCGCATCCGCAAGGCCTTGACGGCTACGGGGTTGGTCCCGGGATCGGACCGCCGGCAGCTGTTCCTGCTGCGCAACACTTCGTGGCCCACCGGGCCGAAGACCGCCGCGCTGCTCGACGAGGTGCACGCGGCGGGCGGGCGCACCCTACCGCTGTCCGACGACGACCTGCGGACGATGATCGCGCTGCGGGACCTGTTGGCCGACAACGATCCCGAGCTCCCGGCCTGGCTGAGAGCCCGGCGCCCGGCACACGGACTGACCCTGCTGCGCGGTGCGCTGGGTGCCGACGGCGCCACGGTGCAGCCGGTCGCTCCGGAGCCGGAGCCCGAGCCCGCGGCCGATCCCGAGCCGGAGCCTTCGGCGGCGTTCGACGTGCCGGACGACGAGATCCCGCTGGGCCTGGACCTGCACACCCGCGAACCCGTCTCGATCGAACTGTCCGCGCTGCGCAAGCACATCGCGATCTTCGCGGGCTCCGGGTCGGGCAAGACCGTCCTGATCCGCCGCCTGGTCGAGGAGTGCGCGCTGCGGGGGGTGTCGTCGATCGTGCTGGACCCCAACAACGACCTGTCGCGGCTGGGCACGCAGTGGCCGGTGAAGCCGACCGGGTGGCGGCCGTCCGACGATCCGCGCGCTGCCGAATACCTGCAGGGCACCGAGGTGCGGATCTGGACGCCGCGCCGCTCGTCGGGCAGGCCCCTGGCGTTCCAGCCGCTGCCCGACTTCGCCAGCGTCCTCGACGACCACGACGAGTTCAACGACGCCGTCGAATCCGCGTGCGCAGCACTGGAACCGCGCGCGCTGATCGCCGGCCAGACGCAGAAGGCCAACCGCGCCCGGGCCGTCCTGCGAGAAGCCCTGCAGCAGTATGGAAGAACGCCGGCACCGACGTTGCCGGGGTTCGTCGACATGCTCGCCGACCTGCCCGACGACACGAGCAATCTCGCCGATGCGCGCAAGATCGCCGGCAGCTTGGCGCAGGACCTGCGTGCGGCGATGGTCAACGATCCGCTGTTCGGCGGCGCGGGCGCGCCGGTCGATCCCGGTGTGCTGCTGACTCCGTCGGACGGCTACCGGGCCCGGGTGTCGGTGATCAGCATGATCGGCCTGTCGTCCGACGAGCAGCGGCAGGGTTTCGTCAACCAGTTGCAGATGGCGCTGTTCGCGTGGATCAAGCGCAACCCGGCCGGCGAGCGTCCACTCGGCGGGCTGCTGGTGATGGACGAGGCCCAAACACTGGCGCCCGCCAAGGGTTTCACCGCCTGCACCCGCAGCACGCTCGCCCTGTCGTCGCAGGCCCGCAAGTACGGCCTCGGGCTGGTGTTCGCCACGCAGCATCCCAAGGGGCTGAACCTGCAGATCCCCGGCAACGCCGCCACGCAGTTCTACGGGCTGCTCAACGCGCCCGCCCAGATCGAGACGGCCCGCGAGATGGCGCGCGCCAAAGGCGGTTTGGTGCCCGACATCAGCCGGCTGAGCGCCGGCAACTTCTACGTCGCCACCGAGGGGGAGGCCTTCCACCGGATCGTCGCGCCCTGGTGCCTGTCGTATCACCCGTCGAGCCCACCGTCGGCCGAAGAGGTGCTCTCCCTGGCGGTTTCGGCGTGACGCGCTACATCGTCGTCGGTGCCGGCGCCGTCGGTGGGACCGTCGGCGGTACGCTGGCACGCTCCGGCGCGGACGTCGTTCTGATCGCCCGTGGTGCGCACGCCCGCGCCCTCGCCGACTCGGGTCTGCTGCTGCGCACTCCCGACGGAGCCTTCGAGATTCCGGTGTCGTCCGCGGCCGGGCCGTCCGACGTCCGGCTCACGACCGCCGATGTGCTGGTGTTCGCGACCAAGACACACCAGCTCGAGGCGGCGTTGCAGGAGTGGGCCGACCAGCCCGTGCGCAGCGATGGGCGCGAGATCGGGACTGCGGCGCAGCACCTTCCGGTGCTGACGGCACTCAACGGCGTGGTCGCCGAGGAGATGGCGCTGCGGTTCTTCGCCCGCGTGTTCGGGGTGTGCGTGTGGATGCCCGCCGCGCACGTGACGCCGGGAGAGGTGATCGTGCGGTCCTGGCCGGTCGCCGGCCACTTCCGCATCTCGCGGTGGCCGGCGTCGTTGACCACGGCCGAAGACCGTGCGCTGCTCGACGAGATCGCGGCCGGCTGGACCGCGGCGGGCATCTTC
Source organism: Mycolicibacterium chubuense NBB4 (assembly GCF_000266905.1). Next base: position 844,899 of record NC_018027.1, read on the forward strand.
ACCCAGCTGCCGCCCGACGTCGCGCCGTGGAAGTACAACAAGCTGCTGAGCAATCTGGGCAACGCCGTCGTCGCGCTCACCGGGGCGGAGTCGGCCGGCCTCGCCGCCGCCGCGCAGCGCGAAGGAGAAGGGATCCTCGCGACGGCGGGCATCGAGTACGTCTCCTTCGACGAGTCGAAAGCCGCCCGCAGGCAAGGAGTGTCGATGCGCCCGGTGCGGGGCGTCGAGCACGTGGTGTCGAACTCCACCTGGCAGTCCCTGGCCCGCAGCAGCGGCAGCGTCGAAACCGACTACCTCAACGGCGAGATCGTGCGCCTCGCGCACCGGCTCGGGACCGCGGCGCCGATCAACGCCACGCTGGCCCGGCTGACCCGTGCCGCCGCGCGCTCCGGCCGCGCGCCCGGCGAGTACACCGCCGGGGAACTCGAGACGCTGGTAGGAGGACTCGGTGCCTAGCCGCGACGAAGTATTCATCACCGCAAGGGAATTGGCCCGGCTTCTGGACTCGGGTGAACCGGTCACGCTGCTCGACGTGCGGTGGTCGCTGCCCGAACCCGACGGCCGCGCCGCCTTCGAGCGCGGGCACCTGCCCGGCGCGGTGTACGTGTCGCTCGACGACGAGCTGAGCGACCACTCCGTGGACGGACGGGGCAGGCATCCGTTGCCGTCGGGATCGGCACTGCAGGCCGCCGCACGCCGCTGGGGCGTCCGGACCGGCGTGCCGGTCGTCGTCTACGACGACTGGAACCTCGCCGGGTCGGCGCGGGCCTGGTGGGTGCTCACCGCCGCGGGCATCCCGCACGTGCGCATCCTCGACGGCGGACTCGCCGCGTGGTCGGGTGAATTGACCTCCGGCGCAGTGACTCCCGTACCCGGCGACGTGACGGTCGACCACGACGACCTGTACGCGGGCGCGTTGCGGGCCGTCACCGCGGACGAGGCGTCGTCGGCGCAGGTGCTGCTCGACGCCCGCGCGCCGGAGCGCTATCGCGGCGACCACGAACCCGTCGACCCGGTGGCCGGCCACATTCCGGGCGCCCGCAACGTGCCGAGCACCAGCCTGCTCGACGCCGCGGGCGGGCTGCGGCCCGCGGCGGAGCTGACCGGGCTCCTGGGCCCCGTCGGCGACGCGCCTGCCGTCTACTGCGGCTCGGGCGTCACGGCGTCGGTCGTCGTCGCCGCACTCGCGTCGGTCGGGGTGGACGCCGCCCTGTTTCCGGGCTCGTGGTCGCAGTGGAGTTCAGACACCGGCCGCCCGGTCGCTCTCGGTGACTGAGGGCGTCTCGTCCAGGTCGAGCACCGGGGTCGGCCGCCGGAAGCCCCGGGTGACGGCCAGCAGCCAGATGAAACCGACGGCCAGCCAGATCAATCCGACGACCAGCGTCTCCTTGGACAAGCTCGTCCACAGCCACGCGGTCAGCAGGAAGCCGATGGCCGGCAGCACGACGTTCAGGATGACGTTGCGCTCCCGCCGGTCGACGAAGTAGTGCTTGATCACCGACAGGTTCACCACCGAGAACGCCACCAGCGCACCGAAACTGACCAGCGAGGCCAGGGTCGTCAGGTCGATGACGATCGCGAGCAGCGAGATCAGGCTGACCACCAGAATCGCGTACACCGGGGTGCTGAACCGCGCCGACACGTGGCCGAAGATCTTGCGCGGCAGGATGCCGTCGCGACCCATGGCGAAGAGGATGCGCGCCACCGACGCCTGAGACGTCAGCGCCGAACCCAGCGCGCCCGCGACGTAGGCGGCGGTGAAGAAGGTGTCGAGGAACGGCCCGCCGGCGGCCACCATCACGTCCAGCGACCCGGAGTCGACGTCGCCGAACTTGTTGGACGGGAACACCAACTGCGACACGTACGACAGCACGATGAAGATCACGCCGGACGCGATGGTGGCGATCATGATGGCCTGCGGCACCGACCGTCTGGCGTCTTTCGCCTCCTCCGACAGCGTGGACACCGCGTCGAAGCCGAGGAAGGACAGGCACAGGATGGCCGCGCCGGCCAGCAGCGGGCTCATGCCGCCGGCGGTGCCGTCACCGGTGAACGGCGCCATCAGGTCGACGCTGCCGTAGCCGGTGGTCTTGACCACCGCGAGCACGATGAACACGACGATGAAGATCGCCTGCACGGCGATGATCAGGAAGTTGGCGCGGGCCACCGACACGATGCCGACGACGTTGAGCACCGTGACGATCGCGATCGCGATGACGACGATCACCCACTCGGGCAACGCGGGCACGGCGGCGTTGAGATAGAGGCCGATCACGAGATAGTTCAGCATCGGCAGGAACAGGTAATCCAGCAGCAGCGACCAGCCGGCCAGGAAACCGACCGGGGCGCCGAACGTTCGCTGCGTGTAGGTGTACGCCGACCCCGCCACCGGGATCGCCCCGGCCATGCGGGCGTACGACAACGCGGTGAACACCATCGCGATCGTCGTCACGACATACGACAGCGGCAGTCGCCCGCCGGAGGTCTCGGTGACGATGCCGTAGGTGGTGAACACCGTCAGCGGCACCATGTACACCAGGCCGAACAGCACCAGCGACGGCAGGCCCAGCGCCCGCTTCAGATGGCCCTCGTGGGGGCCGGTGATGTACGCCTCTGCGTCCCTGGTCATCGTCGCACCTTTCAGTCAGTTCTCGGCCCGGTACACCTGCGCTCCGCGCAGGTAGGTGGCGCGGATGCCCACGCCCGGCAGGTCCAGCGGCTCGGTGGCCCGCGGGTCGCGATCCAGCCATACCATGTCGGCGCTGGCCCCGGGCGTGATCACACCCCAATCGTGCTCGGCGAAGGCCTGATTGGCGACCGCGGCGGTGTACGCCGACAGTGCCCGCTGGATCGGCAGGATCTCGTGCGGTGTCCAGCCGCCGTCGGGCTCGCCCTCGGAGGTGCGGCGCGAGGCGGCCACACTGATGCCGTCCAGCGGGGCGCCGGAGGACACCGGCCAGTCCGAGCCGAAGCTCAGCGCCGCGCCGGAGGTGTCCAGCGTCCTGATCGGGTACTGCTTGTCGGCGCGGTCGGCACCGAGGCGCGGGATCGTCAACACCGTCATCAGGGCGTCGAGCTGCGCCCACAGCGGCTGCATGTTCGGGATGGCGCCGAGCGCGGCGAACCGGTCGAGGTCGGCGTCGTCGACCAGCTGGCAGTGGGCGATCACCGGCCTGCGGTCGCGCGGGGGATTCTGCGCCACAACGTGTTCGATCGCGTCGAGGGCCTGGCGCACCGCGGCGTCGCCGATGGCGTGGATGTGGATCTGCAGGCCGAGCTCGTCGACGCGGCGCGCGGCCTCGGCCAGTGAGTTGCCCTCCCAGTTGCGCATGCCCGAATGACTGTGCAGCCCGGAGCAGTACGGCGCCAGCAGGGCCCCGGTCTCGTTCTCCACCACGCCGTCGGCGAAGAACTTGACGGTGTGCGCGCTCAGCAGCGGGCTGGCCGTCTCGTCGACCCTTCGGCGCTGCTCGGCGAAGTGCGTGACCTGGCTGTCGAAGTGGCGCGGGTCGGCGTAGAGGGCGAGATTGAACCGCATCCGCAGAGCGCGGCGGCGGGCCGCTTCGACGTAGGTGGCGACGTCGGCGGGTTCCACCCAGGCGTCCTGCACCCAGGTGACACCGCGGGCCAGGTAGTAGTCGGCCGCGGTGCCGAGTGCGTCGATGCGCGCATGCTCGTCCCGGGGCGGCATCACATTCATCACCAGATCGGTTGCGCCCCATTCCCGCAACGTGCCCAGCACGGAGCCGTCGTCGCGACGCGGGATCTCGCCGAGCACCGGGTCGGGGGTGTCGGCCGTGATGCCGGCGCGGTCGAGGGCCGCCGAGTTGCACCACACCGTGTGGTAGTCCCACGCCCGCAACACCACCGGACGGTCGGGCACGGCGGCGTCGAGCCAGCGGGCGTCGAAGAGGCCGCCCGGCGCCAGGCTGCCGTCGTAGGACGCCCCGACGATCCACTCCTCGTCCGGGTGGGCGTCGGCGTACTGCTTGACGGCCAGCACGATCTCGTCGACCGATGAGCAGGCGCGCACCGGGGGGCCGACCGCCTCCAGGCCGCCGTAGAGAGGGTGGGCGTGGCCGTCACCGAAGGACGGCATCAGGAATCCGCCGCCCAGGTCCGTGACCTCGGCGCCCTGTGTGCGTGCGTCGGCACCGGTGGCGACGACGACGCCGTCGTCGACCAGGACCGCGTCGGTGTCCTCCCGGCCGGTCCAGATGACCCCGCCGGTGAACAGCCGCGGGCTCACTTCACCACCGCCGTGGCGCGGTGCCCGGCACCGTAGGGGTGTTGTGCGTCAACGGCTTCGGTGAGGGTGCGGTAGGTGTCGGGGCGGCGGGTCAGCAGGAACGGGAACAGTTCCAGCCAGTCGCGGCGCTGGTCGAGATCCAGGTCGGCGATCAGCACCGCCTCCTCGTCGCGGGGTGCCTGCACCAGCACGCGGCCGTACGGGTCGGAGATGAACGACGAGCCGTAGAACGTCACGGTGCCCTCGTCGCCGACACGGTTGGGCACGACCATGAACAGCCCGCTGCTGATGCCGTTGGCCACGATGACCTGTTGCCACAGCGGCCGGGTGTCGAACTCGGGGAAGACCGGCTCCGACCCGATCGCCGTGGGGTAGACCACGATCTCGGCACCGGCGAGCGCGTAGCTGCGGGCCACCTCGGGGAACCACTCGTCCCAGCAGGTCGGCATCCCGATCCGGGCGCCGAGGCCGTCGGGTTCGTAGACGGGGTAGGGCTCGGCGCCGGGCCCGGGCCCGGGACGGAAGTAGGTGTCCTCGTAGTAGCCCGCCGAGATCGGGATGTGCAGCTTGCGGGTGCGGCCGAGCAACTCGCCCGTGGGCGAGACGAGGATCGCGGTGTTGAAGCCCAGCCCGTCGTCACCGGGGGCGCGTTCGTAGAGGGAGGCGTGCACGAAGATGCCGTTGGCGGTCGCGGCGTCCGCAGCGAGCGCGAACGTCGGCCCGTTCTCGAGCTCCTCGGCCAAGGCCGCGGGATGCTCGCCGCCGGGACGGTCGGCCGGGTAGCGCAACAGCGTGATCTCGGGAAGGAACACCGCGACGGCGCCTTCGGCCGCGGCCCGGTCGATGCCCGTGCGCAGCGTCTCGGCCAGCTCCCGGGCGTCGGGACGCCAGCGGTGCTGCACGAGGCCGACGCGCACCGGGGCGCGCTGCGAGTCCGTCGACCGCGACAGTGGTGCAGCGGCGGGGGCGGCGAGGACGATCATCGTGCTCCTAAAACGAATGAGGTTCGTTTATTGTGAACTGCATCACCCGTTGCCGCAAGAGGGGAGCCGCGGATGGGACGACCTCGCCACCCACTGCTGTCGACCGACCGCATCGCCGAGGCGGCGCTCGACCTCGTGCTGGCCACCGGCGGCTTCACCATCACCGGGATCGCGCGCAAGCTGCGCGTGCAGCCGTCGTCGCTCTACAACCACGTCTCCGGCCGCGACGACATCGTCGAACTGCTGCGCGAGCGTGCGATGTCGGAGGTCGCTGTGCCGGCCGACGACCCGGGCCGGCCGTGGCGCGACGTCGTCGCCGACATCGCGCGCTCGTACCGGCGCAGCTTCGCGCGCTACCCGCAACTCATCCCGCTGCTGACGTCGCACGCGGTCGACAGCCCGCAGGCGATCACGATGTACGACGCGCTGGCGGTGACGCTGACGCGGGCCGGCTTCACCCCGGCCGACACCCTGCGCACGATCAGTCTGGTCGACTCCTACGTGCTGGGCTCGGCGCTCGACGTCGCCGCGCCCGACCAGCCGTGGCACACCCGCGCCGAGGTGGGGCCGGAGCTGGCCGCCGCACTGGCCACCGGTGCGCCCAAACCCGAGCGCGCCGACGACGCCTTCGAGTTCGGGCTGGCGGTGCTGCTGCGCGGGCTCAGTAGCTGATCGCGCCGAGTGATCCTGCCGCTGAACGCAATTCGGCGTGCACACCGCCGTAGGCCGCTGCGGCGGGCAAGAGCCGCTTGTCGATCTTGGTCACCGAGCTGTAGTTGGGGTCGACGACGTTGGCGATCGGCGCGAGCGAGATCTGGGTCAGCAGCTGATAGGCGTCGAGCCGGTCGAGGCCGTAGAGCTCGCCCAGCCAGGTGATCATCTCGACCTGACCGGCCCGCCACGCCTCCTCCAGCGGCCGGCCCGAGCCGATGCACGCCAAGTGGGTGTCGGTCTCCAACCGGGGCCACACCGGGCCGCCGCCCTTGATCAGCTCGACGATCGCGGTGACGTTCATCGCGCCTTCCACCGCGGTGCCGCACGACTCGCCCTCGCCCTGGCGGTAGTGGCCGTCGCCGAGCGAGAACAGCGCCCCGGGGACGTTGACCCGCAGATAGCAGGTCGCCCCCGCGGCCATCTCCGGAGTGTCCATGTTGCCGCCGAACACGTCGGGCACCAGCGAGGTGCGGACCGCGCGGCGGGCCGGAGCGACACCGACCGTGCCCAGCATCGGGTTGGCGGGCAAGGCCAGCCCGAAGTCGCTGCCCTGCGCCGCGAACGCCAAAGTATGTGCGCTGGAATCGTATTCGTAGATATAGGTGCGTTCGGGCAGCGGGTCCTGCAGGGTCGGGCTGACGGGCACACTGGTGAGGCCGCCGAAGAAGGGGATCAGCGTGGATGCGCCCCACGTGCGCGCCGGGGTCAGGTCGACCAGGTGGACGGCCAGCGTGTCGCCGGGCTCGGCGCCCTCGATCCAGAACGGCCCCGTCTGCGGGTTGAGGTCCTCGGTGTCCAGTGCGGTGGTCGCGACGTCGGCCGCGCTGCTGATCCGGCCGCCGTACGCGTCCTCCGTCCACAGCGTCAGCACCGTCGGCGGCGTGATCCGCGCGACCGGCGCCGCACCGCCGAACGTGAACGCGAACTGCTCCGGCGTCGGGATGAAGGTGACGTGATCCATGGGCGCCATCCTCGTCCCGCCGCGGCCGGTGCGCCATACGATGGGGCCGTGGCCGACGAGATGAGCGACGAACGCGATTTCAACCAGCGCAACATCGACGAATTCCGCGCCAACGGTGGCAAGGTCGGCGGTCAGTTCGAAGGCTTCCCGTTGCTGCTGCTGACCTCCACCGGCGCCAAGAGCGGGCAGCAGCGCGTCAACCCCGTGGCGTACTTCGACATCGGCGACCGCATCTACATCGTCGGCTCCGCCGCCGGGCGGGACCGCAATCCCGCCTGGGTGCACAACATTCGCGTTCATCCGGACGTCACCGTCGAGATCGGTGAGGACGCGCCGAAGCCGTTCTCGGTGCGCGAGTTGCCCCGCGGCGAGCGTGACCGCATCTACCCGGTCGTCGTCGAGCGCGCCCCCGGATTCGGTGACTACGAGAAGCGCACCGACCGCGTCATCCCCGTCTTCGAACTCCTGCCGGCCTGAGGTATCGGTAGCCGGGTTCAGCCTGCCGGTGCCGGCGGCGGTGGCAGTGGCGCACCGGGCGGTGGCGGCAGTGGCGCACCGGGCGGCGGTGGCGGCGGAGGTGGCGGCGCGAGCAGGCGCACGATGTCGGGCTTCATCGCTTGCAGCTGGGCGCCCCAGTAGCCCCAGCTGTGGGTGCCGTTGGGCGGGAAGTTGAACACCGCGTTGCGGCCCCCGGCAGCGAGGTACTTGTCGCGGAACTCCTTGTTCGTGGACAGCGTGATGGTCTCGAGATAGCCCGCGCTGAAGTTGCCGCTGAAGTCCGAACCGGTGTCCAGGTCGGACATCACGCCGTTGCCGCAGTAGACCCACATCGCGGTGCGGTTGGCGACGAGCCGGCCGATGTTCAGCGTGGGGTCGGCGCGCAGCCACGCCGGCGATCCGGACGGGCCCCACATGTCGTTGGCGTCGTAGCCGCCGGCGTCGTGCATCGCGATGTCGATCAGCGTCGGCCACAGTCCGTGCGACGGCGCGAGGTAACCCGACAGCGACGCGGCGAACTTGTACAACTGCGGATACCAGGCGGCCAGCGTGAGCGCGGCCCCACCCGACATCGAGAGTCCCACAACGGCATTGCCGAACGGGTCCTGCCCGCGGTTGGCCGCCAGCCACGCCGGCATCTCGCGGGTGAGGAAGGTCTCCCACTTGTAGGTCAGTGTGCCGGCATTGCCCTTCGCCGGCCGGTACCAGTCCGCATAGAAACTGGACTGCCCGCCGACGGGCATGATCACCGACACGCCGGACTGGAAGAACCACTCGAACGCCGAGGTGTTGATGTCCCAGCCGTTGAAGTCGTCCTGTGCGCGCAGGCCGTCGAGCAGCAGCACGGAATGTGGCCCGCCGCCCTGGAATTCGACGCGGATGTTGCGCCCCATGGCCGGCGAGGGGATGTCGAGCTGCTCGATCGGCAGGCCCGCGCGGGAGAACGCCTGGGCCTGCGGCGCCGGGCCGGTTGTCAGGAACGCCGCGGCGAGCAGCATCGCCGCGGCGAGTTGTGCACGGACCCGTCCGAACTTCGTCACGCGCGGGAAGTTAACAACGCGCCCGCCGCTGGTCACGGGGCGCGCGGGGCGGTGATCGGGTTGTTATCGAATCGGGCGCGCAGAGCGACCGTGAGGGGGCCGCAGCGCGCCGAATTCACCGGGGGGAGGTGAGCAGGACCGGCCCCTGGGCCATGAAACGCGGCGTGGTGCCGCGGTGTTCGTCGGCGGCGTGCACCGTGAACGGGTGCACCACGTACACGTCACCGGGTGAGCCCGTGGCGTGGTGCACGGGACGGTGCGCACTGGCCGCGTCGACGAGCGCAGCGGCCTCGACGGCGCCGAACAGTCCGTCCCCGAGCGCTGCGGGCGTGTCCCGGTGCGAACCCGCGCGCAGGCGGGTCGGGGCGTCGTCCGTCGAGACCTCCGACAACAGCGTCAGCACCAGCATCGTGTGCGGTCGGGCGCTCACCGCCCACGAGCCGTCGGCGCAGGGCGTGTTCAGGTCGATGTGCCAGCCGCGATCGTCGGCGGGCGGACGCACCGGAAACCGGACCGGGATGTTGCCGAGCGAGCCGCGGGGCACCCAGGCGCCGGCCCCGACGAGGCGGTCCAGCGCGTCGGCGAGCACTGGGCTGCGGGCGATCTCGCCGAACGGTCCGTCCCCGGTGAGGTCGGCGGTCCACACGACCGGCCGGCTCCAGTTCTCCGGCTCGTCGGGTGACAGACCGAGCCGCTGCCACAACAGTTCGCGGGCCGCATCGACGGTCTCCCGAGGGGCGGTGCCCGCGACGTGGACGAACCCGTCGGCGAGGAAGGCGTCGACGTCGACCACCGTGCGAGGGTGACACAGTGGCCGGACTGCAGGCCAATGGTTTTCAGATCGATGCCGGCAAATCCCGCGCAGGCGCGCCGCATGCGGCATCGTTGAGACATGGCCAGCCAGAAAGTCCCCCGACCCAAAGACATCGCCGCCGCTGCACACGAGGCGGCCGAGGCGGCGCAGACGGTCGCCGTCAGTGCGCTGCGGATCCCGCCCGCGACGATCAAGCTCACCGCCGAACTGCCCGACCTGATCGAGAACCTCGCGACCGCGACGGAACGCCTCAACGTCGCGATCGACCGCGCGGAGCGCTATCTCGCGCTCGCCGCCCCGATGATCCGGACGATGGACGCCCTGCTGCCGCAGCTCGAAGCGTTGGTGGCCACGGGCAACGAGGTCTACCGCATGGTCGGTTCGGTCCCCGGCGTCTCGACCCTCGGGCGCTTCGCATCGCGCGGGGCCGAGCATCCGCCCGAACCGAAGACCACCAAGAGGCGGAACCCCAAACCGAAGACCTGATTCCCGCCGAAATTGCATTCCAGTAGCGGAAGTTCGAGGACGTGGGCGCGTGGAATGCAAGTTCGGCGGGGGGAGGGGGTCAGAAGGCGACCGGCATCGGGCCGACGCCCCAGATGTCGTCGCAGTACTCGGCGATCGCCCGGTCCGAGCTGAACATGCCGCTGCGGGCGGTGTTGAGGATCGACATGCGCGACCAGGCGTCGCTGTCGAGCCAGGCCCGGCTCACCTGCTCCTGGCAGTCGACGTACGAGCGGTAGTCCGCCAGCGCCAGGAACGGGTCGTGGTGGATGAGGTTGTCCACGATCGGCCGCAGCACCTCGGGGTCGCCACCGGTGAACTCGCCGCGCGCGATCAGCTCGAGCACCGCCGCCAGCTCCGCGTCGGACTCCACATGGTTCAGCGGACGGTAGCCGTCGGCCTTGACGCGCTCGACCTCGCCTTCGGTGAGCCCGAACAGGAAGAAGTTCTCCGCACCCGCTTCGCGGCGGATCTCGACGTTGGCGCCGTCGAGGGTGCCGATCGTGACCGCGCCGTTGATCATGAACTTCATGTTGCCGGTGCCCGACGCTTCCTTGCCGGCCGTCGAGATCTGTTCCGAGAGGTCGGCCGCCGGGTAGACGAGGTGGGCGTTCTTGACGTTGAAGTTCGGCAGGAACACCACTTTCAGGCACCGGTTGACGTCCGGGTCGGCGTTGATCGTCTCGCCGACCGCGGTGATCAGCTTGATGATCCGCTTGGCCACGAAATATCCCGGCGCCGCCTTGCCGCCGAAGAGGAACACCCGCGGCGGCACCGTCAGCCCCGGGCTGGTCTTCAGCCGGTGATAGAGCGTGATGATGTGCAGCGCCATCAGGTGCTGACGCTTGTACTCGTGGATGCGCTTGACCTGCACGTCGAACATCCAAGCCGGGCTGCACTCGATGCCCGTCGCCGAATGGATGAACTCCGCGAGCCGGGACTTGTTGACGCGCTTGACATCCCGCCACCGCTGCCGGAACGCCGGGTCGTCGACGAAGGACTCCAGCCCGTGCAGCCGCTCCAGGTCGGTCAGCCAGCCGGTCCCGATCGTCTGGTCGAGGAGTCCGCGCAGGCCCGGGTTGGACAGGGCGAGGAACCGTCGGGGCGTCACCCCGTTGGTGACGTTGCCGAACCGCTGCGGCCACATCTCGTAGAAGTCCTTCAGCACGCTGGATTTCAGCAGCTCCGAATGCAGCGCGGCCACCCCGTTGACCGCGTGGCTGCCGACCGTCGCCAGATGCGCCATCCGCACGCTCCGGCCGCCGTCCTCACCGATCAGCGACATCCGCGCCACCCGCTCCTCGTCGCCGGGGAACCTCGCCCGCACCTCCTCGAGGAAGCGGTCGTTGATCTCGTAGATCAACTCGAGGTGCCGCGGTAGAGCCTCGGAGAACATGGCCAGCGGCCAGGTCTCCAGCGCCTCGGGCAGCAGCGTGTGGTTGGTGTAGCCGAACGTGCGCACCGTCAGGTTCCACGCCTGCTCCCAGGGCAGCTGATGGTCGTCGATCAGCAGCCGCATCAACTCCGCCACCGCGATCGACGGATGCGTGTCGTTGAGCTGGATCGCCCACTTGTCCGGCAGCGCCGACAGCGGCAGCCCGGCCCGCTGGGTGTGGATGTTGAGAACGTCCTGCAGCGAGCACGTCACGAAGAAGTACTGCTGCAGCAGACGCAGCCGCTTGCCCGCCTCGGGCTCGTCGTTGGGGTAGAGCACCTTGGACACCGTCTCGGAGACCACCTCCTCGTCGACGGCCCGGTAGAAGTCGCCGGTGTTGAACGCCTCGAGCGCGAACGACTCGACCGCCCGCGCGCTCCACAGGGTCAGCGTGTTGCACGTGTTGACGCCATAGCCCTGCACCGGGGTGTCGTAGGAGACGCCCTGGAACACCCGCTGCGGCACCCACCGCACCCGCAGCCGGCCCGTGACGTCCTCGTATGCCTCGGTGTGGCCGCCCCAACTCACCAGGTAACTGGCGTCGGGCTTGTCGATCTCCCACGGGTTGCCGCGCACCAGCCAGTTGTCCGTCTTCTCGACCTGCCAGCCGTCGACGATCTCCTGGGAGAAGATGCCGAACTCGTAGCGGATGCCGTAGCCGATCGACGGGCGCTCCAGCGTGGCCAGCGAGTCGAGATAGCACGCCGCGAGCCGGCCCAGGCCGCCGTTGCCCAGCCCCGGCTCGCCCTCGCAGTCGAGGATCACGTCGAGGTCCTGGCCGAGGCCGGCCAGCGCGGTGCGCGCTTCGTCCTCGATGCCGAGGTTGAGCAGGTTGTTGCCGAGTTGGGGGCCCATCAGGAACTCGGCCGACAGGTAGCACGTGACCTTCGCCGACCGGTCCAGCCAGTCCTGCGTGGTGGCCATCCAGCGCTTCTGCATCCGGTCGCGCACCGCAAGCGACAGCGCGCGGTAGTAGTGCTCCGGGGTCAGCACCGCGGGCGGCCGCGCGATCGAATAGAGCAGGTGGTCGGAGACGGCGGCGCGCAGCGCGTCCGCGGTCATGCCCGAGCGGCTCTGCCCCGTCGGCCCGGCCGTCACACCGCTGACCTCGGCAGACGTGCTGGTCGGGGGGTTGGCGAGATCGGTCACGAAGGCTCCTGGGTGCTGCGGGAATGCGCGGACGCGTCATTGTGGCGCCCGCGTGTTTCCAGCCCGGGTCCGCGATGTGAACTCCACGCAAGCCGCGAATGGGTTCTGGTGGGTTGCCCAGCGAATATTGACGCGGTTGACTATGGAGATGTCGACGGGTGGGCAGCTCACGGCGACCGGGTTTGCCGGGCCGTTCGAGCGGGCGCGCGCACGCCTGGCGGCCGCCGACCTGTTCCCTCCGGTGGGGCACCTCCTCGGCTGGACCGCGGCGGTGGCCGCGTCGTCCTACGCACTGCGGTGGCTGGCGTCCTTCGACGGCCGCACCTTCACCGTGGTGTGGCTGGCCGCGGCGCCGCAGCTGGTGGCTCTGCTCACCTCCCGCCGCCGGCACTGGCCGGCCTACCTGCTCGCGTTCGCGGTCTTCCAGTACGGGCCGGCGTGGCTGGTGCTCGGCCAGCGTCCCGACCTGGCCGCGCTGTCGACGCTGACCGCGGTCGTCTTCGCGGCGTCGATGCTGCACTCCGACCAGGACTGGGTGCGGGGGCGCAGCGACTCGCTGCGCAGCTGGCGCCGCTTCGTGCTCTACGGCGTCGTCGCGGGGCCCGCGCTGGCCGGAGTCATCGGGGCGATCAGCGTGGCGGTGGGCGCCCGGGGCCGCACCGATGCGGGAGCCCTGGCCGTCGCCGCGCTGATGTGGTACCTCACCGAGGCGGTCGGCATCGCGTTCGTGACGCCGGTGCTGTTGCGGTGGCGGCGGTACTGGCGGCGCTACTCGGGGCGTGCGCTGCTGACGTCGGCGGGGTTCCTGTCGTTGATGGTCGCCCTCGGGGTGGTGGCCGCCGTCGAGTCCAACTTCGTGCTGATGTTCCTGACGGGCGTGCCCGCGCTGCTGGTGCTCATCGAGTTCGGCATCGCCGCGGCGTTCCTGCAGATGGCCGTCGGCGCGACGGTGGTCCTGAGCACGACGTTCGCCGGCATCGGGCCGTTCACGGCCGCGACCGACAGCCCCACGCTGGCGATGATGCACGCGCAGGTCTTCCTGCTCGCGGGGTACGCGATGGTGGTGCTGGTGGCCGCCGCGCTGGAGGAACGCAACCGGCTGACCGCGCTGGACCACGCCAGCCACGAGGTGTACGACCTCGTCGCCGAGCTGACCGGCGACCTCGTGCTCGTCGTCGACGCCCGCGGCGACATCCTGCACAACGCCTCGGCGGGCACCACCACACTGTCGCTGCGGCCGGGGCGCATCGCGTACTCGGAGTGGCAGCGCCACGTGCACCCCGACGATCTGCACGTGATCGCGCAGCGGGTCAGTGCCGGGCGGCCCGGTGCGTCGCTGCCGTTCCGGGTCCGCAACCGGGACGGGTCGTGGGCGTGGTTCGTGGTGCACAGCCGCCGGGCGTCGCGCGGTCTGTCCGCGGCGATCCTGCGCGACGTCACGCTGGAGCACGAGGTGCACGCCTCACTGACCGACATGGCGAACTCCGACGCGCTGACCGGGCTGGCGAACCGGCGCGGGTTGTCGGAGCGGGCGCGCGGGATCTGGTCGCGCGCCTACGAGCGGGACCAGCCGCTCACCGCGCTGTTCGTCGACGTGGACCACTTCAAGGCCTTCAACGACTGCTTCGGGCACCAGGCCGGAGACGCGTGCCTGCGCAGCGTCGCCGACGTCCTGGCCCACCTGGCTGATCCCGACAGCTGCGTGGCCTCGCGCTACGGCGGTGAGGAGTTCGCGGTGGTGCTGGCCGGTTGCGAGAACCCCTACACGTTCGCCGAGGGACTGTCCTCGGCGATCCGCGCCCTCCGCATCCCCCACCCGGCAGCACCGTCCGGCGTGGTCACGGTCAGTGTCGGCGTGGCCACCGTGCACCCCCGCGACGGGGTGCTGTTCCGCGGCGTCGACCCCGACGCCGCGGTGGGGCAGTTGCTCGACCGGGCCGACAAGGCGCTCTACGCCGCGAAAGCCAGTGGACGCAACTCGATTTCGGTGTACCGCGACGACCCGGCGAACCGGGTGCTAATCGGCGAGCAGATTCACCACGCCGGTGAACGTCCGCGGCAGGCCGCCGGCAGCGGGCACGATGAGTGACCGCAGCGGTGACGTGCTCGCGTGCAGCATCGCGGTGGTCATCAGCCGATAGCGGCGGGTGGCCCGCCGCCACTGCCGCTCATAGTCGCCGGGACGGTCGGCGAGCACGCCGGCGACCAGAAGCCGCGCCGCCTCAAACGCCAGGCCCAGGCCTTCGCCGGTGAGCGCGTCGACGTAACCCGCCGCGTCGCCCACCAGCAGCACCCGGCCCGCGACTCGCGAGCGCACCCGCTGCCGCAGCGGTCCCGCGGCGCGGTCGGGTTCGTGGGGGTGCCCGGCGAGACGTTCGCGCAGCACGGGAAACGCCTCCAGGTGGCTTTCGAAACGGCCCTGCCGGGAGGAGAGCATCGCGACGCCCACGCAGTCGCCGGCCACCGGTGTCACGTACGCCTCGGCCTCGCGCGACCAGTGCACCTCGACGCAGTCGCTCCACGGCGGCACGGCGACGTGCCGCCTGATGCCCCAGCGCCGCATCGGCCCCGGCGGCAGGCCCATGCCCAGAGCGGCCCGGACGGGGGAGTGCAGCCCGTCGGCGGCGGCCAGGTAGCGGCCGCGAATCCCGTTGACGGTCACCGACTCCGCGTCCTGGATGACGCCGTCGACCCTGTCGTGCACGATCGTGACCCCGGCGGCCTCGGCGGCGTGCAGCAGTGCGGCGTGCAGCGTGGTGCGCCGGACGCCCAGTCCGGCGCCCCGGGCGAACGGCGCCGTGACGGCCCGGTGCGCGTCGGCGTAGGTGATGCCGCGGAAGGGGACACCCTCGGGTTTCGCGCCCAGCGCGTCGAGATGACGGACCGCGTGG
Organism: Mycolicibacterium chubuense NBB4; assembly: GCF_000266905.1. The sequence goes on from NC_018027.1 coordinate 860,137, forward strand.
GGCATCAGGCCCTCCCCGCAGGCCTTGTCGATCGGGCCCGGGCGCTTCTCGACGACGACGGTCTCGAGCCCGGCGTGCGCGGCGTGGATCGCGGTCGCCAGCCCGGCCGGTCCGCCTCCGGCGACGACGAGGTCGATCATGTCAGTGCCTCGAGGGCGCGGTTCTCGCAGCGGATCCGGGTGCGCAGCAGTGCCGCGTTGAGCACCGTGAAGGTCAGCGCGGTGATCCACGCGGTGTGCACCAGCGGGAGTGCGACGCCCTCGACGGCGACCGCCACGTAGTTGGGATGCGGCAGCAACCGGTAGGGCCCCGCGGTGACGCGGCCCGCGTCGGGGACGACCACGACACGGGTGTTCCACTGCGGGCCCAGTGTGGCGATGCACCACCAGCGCAGCGCCTGGGCGGCGATCACAAGGGCGAGCATCGGCCAGCCCAGCGCGGGCAGGAACTCCCGGTGCGCGGCCTCGAGCAGGCAGCCGGCCAGCAGCCCGGTGTGCAGCACGACCATCGCCGGGTAGTGCCCGGCGCCGAACTCGACACCGCCGCGCCGCCGGCTCCAGGACAGGTTACGTTGCGAGACAACGAGTTCGGCGACGCGCTCGGCGGCGACCGCGGCGATCAGGATCGGATAGGCGAGCACGTCGGATCTCAGCGCCAGCGCAGCAGCACGAGTTCGGCGCAGAAGCCCGGGCCCATCGCCATCAGCAGGCCGGGGCGCCCGGATTCGGGCTTCTTGGCGCGGGTGTCGCGCAGCACGTGCAGCACCGACGACGACGACAGGTTGCCGACTTCTGCCAGTGAGCGCCAGGTCAATTCGAGTGCGTCGTCGTCGAGTCCGAGCGCGGCGTTGATGGCCTCGATGACCTTGGGGCCGCCGGGGTGGGACACCCATGCGGCGATGTCGCCGGTGCTCAGATGATGCTCACCGAGGAAGCCGTTCACGTCGTCGGCCAGGTAGCGGTTGATCAGCTCGGGCAGATCCGGTGAGAGCACGAGCGCAAAGCCCTTGTGGCCGACCTTCCATCCCATGATGTCGAGCGTGTCGGGATACATGCGGCTGCGCGAGTCGAGCACGTCGGGTCCGGTCGCGTGGGTGGCGTCGGCCCGATTCCGGCCGACCGCGACCACCGCGGCGGCGCCGTCCCCGAACAGCGCGCTGCCCACCAAACTCGCGATGTTGGGCTCCGCGGCGGGATAGGTCAGCGAGCACAGCTCGACCGACACGAGTGCGGCGATGTGATCCGGTGCGCCGCGCAGATAGTCGTGCATCCGGGCGATGCCGGCGGCGCCGGCCACGCACCCGAGCCCGAACAGCGGAACGCGGCGGACGTCGGGCCGCAGACCGAGCCGGCCGACGAGGCGCGCATCCAGCGACGGCACGGCGATCCCGGTCACGGTGGTCGTCATGATCATGTCGAGATCCTCTGGGCGCAGCCCTGCTTCGTCGAGGGCCGCGGTCAGCGCCTCGCACGCGAGGTCGAGGGCGTGTTCGAGGTAGAGATCGTTGGCGTCGTCGAAGTTCGTCAACTCCGGATACCGGTCGAGCGGCATCACGAGGTGGCGGGAGTCCACCTTCGCGTTCTCGTGCAGACTACGAACGACGTCGCCGAGGCCGGCGAAGGCCGGCACCTCCAGGAAGGCGTCGGTGATCTCCCGCTGGGTGTATCGATGGGGCGGCAGGGCCCCTTGGACGCCGGCGATGACGCTGATGGTGTCGTTAGTGGTGTCGGTCATGAGGCGATCCGTTCGCAATCTCTGTCGTCGGGTGTTTCCGTCGTCGGCGCTTCGTCGAAGCCGAGGCGTTCGTGGATGCGGGCGAGCCATCGCGGCGCCCACCAGTTGAATTCGCCCATCAGACGCATGAAGGCGGGTACCAGAACCATCCGCACCAGCGTGGCGTCGACGAGTACGGCCAGCGTCAGGCCGAGACCGAACATCCGCATGAACGAGACGTGGGCCGCGATCAGCGCGGCGAAGGAGATCGACATGATGAGCGCGGCAGCGGTGACGATGCGGCCGGTGTAGGCGATGCCCAGCGCGACGGATTCGTCGGATTGTCCGGTGTCGAGCCAGAATTCGCGGATGCGGGCGACGAGGAAGACCTCGTAGTCCATCGACAGGCCGAAGGCGATGCAGAACAGCAGCACCGGCATGTTGGCCACCAGCGTGCCGGTGGGGGTGGTGCCGAGGCCGGCCAGGTGGCCGTCCTGGAAGATCCACACGAGTGCGCCGAACGCCGCGGTCAGCGACAAGACGTTGAGCACCAACGCTTTCAGCGGGACCACGACGCTGCCCGTGAGCAGGAACAGCAGCACGAAGGTGATCACCGCGATCACGCCGAGCACCAGCGGCAGCGTCGAGGTGATCGCGTGGACGCTGTCGCGGTTGACCTGGGCGGTGCCGGTGAACTCGACCGTCCGCCCGCCGGGGGTGGTCACCGCGTGCAATCGGTCGAGCTGCGTCTCGGAGGCGTCGGAGAACAGAGGTGCGGTGCTGGCGACGGTGAGGAAGGTGCTGCCGTCTCGGTCACCCACCGGGCCCGACGGCGGGCCCGTCAGGGCCCCGCGCACGAAGGTCCCGGTCGGTGCGGAGACGGCCGGGACGTCGGGCACACGGGAGAGTTCGGCGGCGTAGCGGGACAGTTCGGCGGGTGCGAGCCCGCGACTGTCCGGGATCACCACGGTCACGGCGGTGTCGGTGTTGTCGGCGAACTCCTCGCGCAGTTGCGTGCCGACCTGGTGCGCGGACGCCGAGCGCGGCAGCACGCGGTCGTCGGGGAAACCCCACCGCACACCGAGGAACGGCGCGCCCAGCACGAGCAGCAGCACGACCACGGCCAGCCCCAGCGGCAGCGCGCGCCGCATCACGACCTTGGCGCACCGGTACCAGAAGCGCCGTTCGACCGGTGTCGGTGCGGGGGCCGGCCTGCGCAGGACGCGGCGGGCGAGGCGGCGGACGTCGAGCGCGTCGAGTCGGTGGCCCAGCAGCACCAGTGCGGCGGGCGTGACGATGACGGCCGAGGCGGCGGCGAAGGCGACGGTCGCGACGCCGGCATAGGCGAACGATTTGAGGAAGTGCATCGGGAACAGCACCATGGCCGACATCGACAGCGCGACGGTCGTCGCGGAGAAGATCACGGTGCGCCCGGCGGTGGACATGGTCCGGGTGACGGCGGCGGTGCGGTCGGCGCCGGCGGCGATCTCGTCCCGGTAGCGGCTGACGATCAGCAGGGTGTAGTCGATGGCCAGCGCCAGGCCCATGGCGGTCGCCAGGTTCAGCGCGAAGATGGACACGTCGGTGACGAGGGTGACCACCCGCAGCACCGCGAGGGCGCCGATGATCGCCATCCCTCCGATGGCCACGGGCAGGGCCGCGGCCAGCAGGCCGCCGAACACCCAGACCAGCACGAGGAAGCTCAGCGGAATCGCCAGGGACTCCATGACCAGCAGGTCCCGCTGGGACTGCTCGGTGATCTGGACGTTGACCATGGCAGTGCCGCCGGTGCGCACGGTCACTCCGTTGCGGTCGCCGCTGACGGCGTCGGAGATCTCCTTGGCGTAGGTCTGCTGCTGGGATTCCGTGCCGGTGATCCCTGCGACGACGAGTCCGGCGGTGCGGTCGGTGTTGACGAGATCTGCCGCGGTGCTGGTCCACGCTGAGGTGACGGCCGCGACGTGCGGGTTCCTGGCCAGCGAATCGACGATGCCGGTGCCGACCTCGCGTGCGTTCGAGGTGTCGATCCCCTCCGGCGACGACACCAGGATCAGCATCTGCACGTCCCCCTGGCCGAACGTTTTGGTGAGAATCGCCGATGCGCGCGCCGATTCGGAGCCGGGATCGGAGAAGCCGCTGGGGGACAGGCTCTTTGCGACCGGCACGCCGAATGCCGCGAGTGCGATCGTCAGCAGCGCCGCCGCGACGACGATGCGGCGCGGTGCGGCGAGCCCCAGTAGCGCGATGCGGTGCAGCAGCGGAGTCTCCCATCGTCAGAAGGGCGCCTAAATTTACGACACGGAATATTGCCCGTGGGGGTTCACGCTTCTGACGATTTCGTGATCAGTCGTGCTCGAAGTGCTGGTAGTCCAGCGGCGTGCGCCAGTGACCTCCCCAGCGCCAGCCGCGTGCGGTGAAGGCCCGCACGACGGGATCGCCGTCGTGCAGCACGCCGGGGTCGGTACGGGAGCGGTCGAGCCACGGACCCGCGTTCGCGGGCTGGTGCTCGCCGCGACTGTCGATGTAGGGGTTGATCAGCGGGTTGAGGTCCACCGCGTGGCCGTACGCGTGCAGCGACCAGTTGTCCGTCCCGGGGATGCCGCGACAGTTGAACGCGGAGGTGTTGTTGTCCCGCATCGACAGTTCGTCCTCCGCCCCGGGGTAGTGGTCGGGCGTCTGCATCTTCTCGATGGGGTAGCGCAGTTGGTAGAGCTGCTCGAACACCGTGATCACCTCGGCGGTGAGGTCTTCGTTGACGACCAGCTCGCCGCGGTGGGTCCGGCCGTCGAAGCCCCAGTAGTCGAGGTCCACGCGCCGCAGCTGCTCGGGAGGTAGCGGGCAGCCGGCATGCCAGGTCGCGCCGAGATCGGCGGCGGTGACGGGTTCGACCGCCGCGGGCTGAACCGACGGTGCCGGGGCAGGAGCCGGTGGGTGGGGCGCCTGCGGAGTCGAAGCCGGGGCCGGCGGCGGGGCCGGGGCAGGCGCGCACTGCACCAGGACTGCTCCCAGAGCCGCCAGTGCGCAGAGCCGTGCGATCGTCACCGAGAACCACGGTACCGAAGCCGCCCCATGCGGTTAGTCGCGCTAATCAGTTCTGTTAGTTGGGCTTTCGATCCCGAGTCAAGATCACAACCTCGCCGTCAAAGCTGTGACGCATGCCATTGCCGGGTTATATTGTGGGCGCCATCACAGAGAGGGACGATCATGACGGGTTTCGGCGAGGGCGCTTTCGTCCCGCAGGAGTTGGACCCTCCGCGTGCTGCCCACGCATCGAGTTCGATCAATTGGCTGGTCGCGACCTTGATGCTGGCGATCCTGATCGCCGCGATCGCCGGCGTGGTGGTCGCGCTGTCCAGCGGCATGCCGACGCTCGCGATCCTGATCGCCCTGGTCACCGGCGCGGTGTTCGCCGGCCAGGCCTGCTAGTCGGTACGGCCGCGCGCTACAGGTCTCTGTCACCGAGCCAGCGGAGAATCCGCTCGGCAACCACCTGCCAGCCGGGTTCGAGCATCATGTTGTGGCCCATGCCGGGGAGGATCTCCGCGCTGGTCCGATACGCGCGTGCGGTCGCGTGGACCTCGGGTGGCGGGAACGCGCCGTCGAATTCCGCACCGAGAACCAGGAGCGGAGCGGTGACCCGCCCGGGACGCGGCAGGTCCCGGAACAACACGTCGACATTGGCCGCCCGCCTGCTCTCCTGCTGCAGGCGGGCCAGGCACTCGAGTACCAGCGGTTCCGGAGTCGCCGGCGAGAACAGGAATTCACGGGCGCGTGCCGGGCTGCTCACGACCGCCATGGTGTCGCCGGTGACCATCGATTTGACGGTGAGCCACGGATGGCTCCGCACGAATCGGGCCAGGGCCCAACGGGTTCCGTACGAGGGCACCGATGCCAAAAGAACCGCCGCCGGGGCGTCGTGCACCTCGAGGTACTTCTGAACGATGGCACCGCCCATGGAGTGGCCGATCATCACGGGTGGAGTCGGCAGGCTGCCGGCGACTGCGGTGACGTCGTCGACGTAGTCACCGATCGAGCACGCGTGCAGCGGTGTGGCCGTGGCGCTCTCGCCGCGTGCCACGCCCCGTGCACGAACAACAGCGGTGCAGCGTGAGCGTCGGTGGCACAACCGCGTTCGATGACCTCCAGCCCACCGAGCGCATCGAGCGACCTCTCAACCGACATCGGCGGTCTCCGTCGCGCTCCGCTCCTCCGGTGTGGTCGGCAAGGGGCCGCACCGGATGGCGAACCGGTCGCGAAGCGTGTCGAGGGTCTGCCGGTGGTGTTCGCGGTCGCGGCGGTGACTGAGGAGGAACTGTGCGCCGGCCAGCATCCGGCGCGGCATCGGGTACCAGCGATCGGGGTCGAGTCCGCAGTCCCGAAAGGCGCTGCCCGGCAGAGCATCAGAGAGCAGGCTGAGGTTGTACTGGGCGAGCGTGAAGACGGCGTAGGGGAACACCGCGTTCGATTTCCGCCGGAGATCGAACGCATCGAGTTCGTAGAGCGGAGTCTGCTGCAGCTTGTCTGAGAACATCAGGTGGGTCATGAAATAGCCCATGTACGTCGTCAAGTGAAGAGTGGCAGAGCGCAGATTGATCGACATCACCGCGCCGCTGTCGGAGACGTAGGGCTCATAGGGGGATTCGTGCCGAACGAGGTAACCGGTGCAGTTCACTATCCAGCTGCCGGCCGGGATCGGCCGGCTCGCACCGCTGCGGAACAGCAGTTCGACGCCGTCATCGCGGTCGACGGCGTCGACCAGATGATCTATCACCACGTCGGTCACACCCGCGGCGATGGTTGCGTTCTCGGATTCGGATAACAGTCCGAGCAGGAAGTTGCCGGTCTCGGGAGTGAACCAGGTCCCATGGGTGGCGCGCATCCACGCGGCGGTTTCGGTCTCGTTGACACCGTCGAAGCGGCGGGCGAGTTCGCAGCCGATCCTGCTCAGGAGTGCGCCGCCGACCCACCGGCGAAAACCGTTGGGGAGCGTGCGGTCTCGGCTGATGAAGTACGTCCCGGAACCGGCCACGATATTGACCTCCCGGCCCGGATACCCGGTCACGACCGCATGGGCGGTGTCCATCGCGGTCTTGCCGCCTCCGATGATCCATATCGGGGCGCGGTCGGCCCGCATCTCGTCGCCACGGACGTCGCAGTAGTCGGGGGAAACCGATCGCACCCGGGTGCTCGACAGTTCCAGGGGCTCGTTGGGGACGACCTGCGCCCCGAAAGCCTTGATCAAACGCCGTGTTTCGATGACGCGACGTCGGCCGTCCGCGGCGCGGCAGACGACCCGGACCACCCCGTCGACCTCGTCCTCGGACTCCAGGGACCAGCCGAAGAGCTCGTCGACGTGCACGCGTTCCTTGATGACGTCGAGGCAGTGGTCGAGATGGTCGAGCACCTCCGGCTTCGTGGCCAGATACGACCGTTCCCTGCCGAGAGTCCACGTGATGTTGCCGGCGGTGAACATGCCGTGCGGCTGGTGCAGCCGGACGTACGGATAGGTGTCGACCCACATGCCGCCGAGTCGATGCCGGCGGTCGACCAGGATCACCGTCTGTTCGCGGGAGAGGTAACGGCCGGCGACGAACAACGCATTCAGGCCGGCGACGCCGGCGCCCACGACGCAGAGGTCGCATCTGTCGACAGTCTCGTCCGGTCCCGGCCCGGCATCCGATGTCCGGCGCGCGCTCGAGCCGGGCACGACCCCCCGCCGTGCCGGGTTCGTTTCGACCATGCCTGTTACAAGATCACTACGGGAGCGGCCCGAGCATCATCCAAACGGTTGAGATCGCGCTACAGTGCGGTGACCGGCGGGCAGAGCGTGTACTCGCCGCCGGTGTGGGGGTTGGGCAATGGTCACCATCGACGATTTCTCGCGCGTGGTCTCGACGATCTACGCGTCATCGACGGATCCAGCCAACTGGGCGGTCGCGATGGCGGACATCAGTCGCGCCCTCGGCGCGACCGGCAGCGGGCTCGTCATCGGCGCGTCCGGCGGCCGCTCGGTGGCGCTGGGTTCGAGCATGCCCGCCGAGGCCATCACCACCTACGAGCAGTACTACCACTCCCTGGACTTCGTGCTGCACGCCTGCGAGGTCAGCCCGGCCGGCCTGATCCGGGGCGGACGGGAACTCCTGGCCGAGCGAACCAACTCGGAGTTCTACGCCGACTGGCAGAGCCCGTTCGACCTCACGGACGGGTTGTTCGTCCAGCTCTCGGCGGCGCCGAAGTCCCACAGCCTCGCGATCTCGGCGCCGGAGCGCAGCGAACCATTCGACACCGCCGAACGGGTCGGGTTCGTCAGCGCGCTCATTCCGCATCTGCGACAGGCGCTTCGCACCCAGGAGCATCTCGCCGAGCTGGGGGAAGCCGCAGCCGGCGCCGCCGAGGCGATCGACAGCCTGCGACACGGCGTCGTCGTCCTCGCCGGCACGCGCGTCGTCGTGCACTTCAACGCCATGGCAAGGCGCATCTTCAATGCCGATGACGGGCTGCGCGTCTGCGCAGACGGCGTTCACGCGACCCGCCGGTCAACCGACGAGAAACTGCAGAACGCCGTCACCGCCGCACTCGTCACGCAGCCCAACGGTGCGCGCAGCGGCGACTCGCTGCTGTGCAGCCGCCCGTCGGGCAAGCGTCCGTACGTCATTCACGTGGTGCCGCTCGCCCCGCCGGCCGACGAGCCGTCCGCGACCCGGGCCCTTCTCCTGATCGTCGACCCCGAGCGGGGACGCGAACCGCCGACGGCGGTGATCAGGCAGCTCTTCGGGCTCACCAAAGCCGAAGCCGACGTTGCGATGCGCATCGTCAACGGCGACGCTCTCGACACGATCGCAGCGGACCTGGTGCTCTCGAGGGCCACGGTCAAGACGCACCTGCAACGAGTCTTCGACAAGACCGACACCCACCGGCAAGCCGAGCTCGTGCGCCTGCTGATGGCCATCGTCCCGTGAGCGCTGTGTGTGACGGCCGCGGGGGCTACACCATGTCCTTCTCGGTGAGCCAGCGCATGATCGGCCAGCCGAGGAACACCGGCAGCCAGCAGGTGAGTATCCGGTAGAGCAGGACCGAGGGCACCGCGATGCCGGCCGGCACGCCGAATGCGGCGAGACCGCCGATGAGCGCCGCCTCCACCGCGCCGACACCACCGGGCGTGGGCGCCGCGGACGCCAGCGTGCCGCCGACCATCGTGACGATCGTGACGGTGACGAAGGTGGCGTGGCCGCCGAACGCCTCGACGCTGGCCCACAGCGCGAGCGCGGCGCCGAGAGTCGTTGCCGCGCAACCCAAGATGATCAGGGCCAAGCGCTTCGGCTCGCGGGCCAGCTCCACGAGGTCGTCGACGACCTCCTTGAGCCGCGGCCGCACCGCGGTGCCCAGCCAGTGCCGGAGCTTCGGCACGAACAGGAACACGCCGATCGCGCCGAGGGCCACGCCGGCGATCAGGTACAGGATCGTGGCGCTCGGCACGAACCGTGACAGGTCGGCCGAGGCGCCCGCCGCGGCGCTGAAGATGACGAGCAACGTCAGGTGCGTGATCACCTGCACCGACTGCTGCAGCGCGACGGCGGTGGTGGCCCGCAGCGCACCCAGCCCGCCCTTCTGCAGGAACCGCGCACTCAGCGCGAGTCCCCCGACCCCGGCGGGCGTCGTCGTCGCGGCGAAGGTGTTCGCGACCTGCATGACCGTCAGCGATGCGAAGCTCACCACGCCGTCGGCGCACGCCCACAGCGCCGCGGCCGCGCCCACATACGTCAGCGCCGACACCGCGAGGCCGGCCAGCGCCCACCACCAGTTCGCCGACTGCAACTCGGAGAAGAACACCGGAACCGAACCGATGAACGGATACGCCACGTAGACCAGTGCCACCAACAGCACCATCTGAACGAGCTGCTTGCGGGTGAAGCGGGTGATCGTGGCGGTCTTGATCTGGTCGGCCCCGGTCTGGCGTTTCACCTCGTCGCGCGCCGTCGACAGCGCCGCGGCGGCATCGCCGACCGACGTGCGGACCCGAGCGGGCACGGCGGCCTTGGTGAGCCGCCTCGACGCGGCCAGCACCGTCTCGTTGCCGAACACCGCGATGGCCCCGCGCACCGCGGCTTCGGCTCCGTACAGATCGGTGGTCGTCAACAGCAACTGGGCGATGTCGCTGTGCAGATGGGTTTCCGACGCGCCGTATTCGGCTTGGCCGAAACCGCCGAAGATCGGCGTGCCGTCGACGACAGTGATCTCCCTGCTGCGCAGATCTCCGTGCGAGATCTGCTGGCTGTGCAGGATTCCCAGCGAATCCCACACCCGGGAGACCGGGATGTCGTCTGTGCACTCGTCGATCGAGGTGCCGCGCGACGGCTCGTGCGCATACAGCGTCCAGCCCCGCTCGAGCGACGACACCGCGATGGGCGACGTGTTGGCCAGCGTCAGCTCGCCGACCGCGATCGCCATCAACGCGCGGTGCTCGACCGTGCGGCGCATGGATGTCTGCAGCGGCGCCGTTTCGTCGTCGCGCAGCCGGACCTTGCGCCAGAACTGCCGGAGGAACCCGACGCCGCGCTGGTGCGGGCCGTAGAGCTCGACGACGGCGGTGGCCTCGTGAGGATCGAGGGCCTCACCGGCCCGTTCCCGGGTGGCGGTGAGCACCATCGGGCCGCGCCCGGCCGGCCGCACGACCGTCAGCGCGGACGCCCGGAAACCGCGGCGCGCCATCGCGCGGACGGCGTCGTCGAGCGGGACCTCCAGCGCCGGGGTGCCCACGACGAGGACGACCAGCGCGCCGACGAACCACCCGACCGCCAGGCCGAGCAGTGACCGCGCGGGCACGACCGCACTGACGACGAGGTGGATCGGCACGAACGCCAGCAGCAGCGCCCACCACCAGCGCCGCCAGCGCGCGGGCAGCCACGGCCCGGACACCGTGAGGACCGCTGCGAGCATCGCGATCCACCGCGGGTCGTCGAGGAACTGCGACAGCACGGTGTCGAGCCGCTCGCTGAGGTCGAAGTGCCACTGCGGCGCGGCGATCCCGTTGCCGGTGATCGACAGCGACAGGATCGCGATCACGCCGGCCGCGGCGTACGCGCCGAGAAGTTTCCACTGCCGCGCGAGGATCAGCCCGATGAAGATCACGAACGGCAGCGCCAGGATCGCGACGCCGTAGATGAGGTAGACGGTGTTGGACTGCGCGGGGCTGAGCACGCCGACGATCTCGGAGATCGACTCCTCGAGCGCCTCCCACTCGTAGCGGGTGATCAGCGAGCTCGTGACGACGACGACGAGGAAGATCGCGGCCAGCGTCAGACGCAGGATGTCGTTGGTCCGGCGGGTCAGCGGTTGGAGCAGGCTGCCCGAGACGGCAACCTCGCGCCCGTCAACTCGCATGCACCTACGATCTCTCGGATTGTCGTGGGAACCGGCATCGGCTCACCGACAACATAGCGACTGTTCGGTGACAGTTGGTGCGAGCTCGATGCCCCCCAGCGCGCTCGGTGAGACGGCGGAACGTCAGGTGCTCAGGCGGCGGGCCAGGCCCGAGGCGCGAATCGCGCGCCGGCCGATCGCCGCGCGCACCGACGACTCCGGGCCCACCACCCGCACCCGGTCCTTCGCGCGGGTGACCGCGGTGTAGAACAACTCGCGCGTCAACAGCCGCGACTCCTGCGGCGGCATCAGCACCGTCACCTCGTCGGCCTGACTGCCCTGGCTCTTGTGAATGGTCATCGCGTGCATGGTCTCCACCTCGGCGAGCCTGCCGGCGGCGAACAGCTGAGCCCCGACGGCCACGCTCAGCGACTCCTCACGCACGACGGTGACGCCGGTGTCGCCGTTGTACAGCCCGAGGCCGTAGTCGTTCGCCGTGACCAGCACCGGCCGACCGGCATACCAGTCAGACCAGATCGGCTCACCCGTCGCGTCGGTCAGCCACCGCTCGACCTGGCGATTCCAGTACCGCACGCCGTAGGGGCCGCGGCGGTGCGCGCACAGCAGGCGGTGACCGTCGAGCACCGCGAGCGCGGACTCGGCGTCACCGAGGACCGCGGCTTCGCGCATCCGGCGCGCGTGCGGCAGGAGCACGGGGCGCAGCCGCTCCCCGGGGTCGTCGGTGTCGAGCCACTCGATGTTGCGGCCGCCGGCGCGAAGCAGGTCCAGGACGCGGTCGGCGTCGCCGTCGCGGATCGCGGTCGCCAGCGCGCCGATGTTCTCGCCGAAGCGGTGCGACGTCTGCAGGGCCGCGATCGTCACGTCGGTGCGTCCGCCGAGCCCGTCGACCAGATCGGCGAGGACCGCGCCCGCCTCGACCGACGCCAGTTGGTCGGGATCGCCGACCAGGAGCAGCCGGCTGTCGGGGCGCACGGCTTCGAGCAGCCGTGCCATCAGGGTCAGCGACACCATCGACGTCTCGTCGACCACGATCACGTCGTGCGGTAACCGGTTCTCCCGGTGATGGCGGAACCGCGACGAGTTGTCCGGCCGCGGCCGCAACAGCCGGTGCACCGTGGACGCCGACAGTTCCGGCAGGCGGGCGCGGTCCGCCGCGTCGAGTTTCGCCACCTCCTGCCGCACCGCCTCCAGCAGCCGCGCGGCCGCTTTGCCCGTCGGAGCGGCCAGCGCGATGCGCAGCGGCGGCTGACCGGCCAGCGCGGCCTGCTCGGCCAGCAGCGCCAGCAGCCGCGCCACCGTGGTGGTCTTGCCCGTGCCGGGCCCGCCCGTCAGCACCGTGAGCGACTGCGACAGCGCGACCTCGGCGGCGCGCCGCTGCTCCTCCCGCCCGGCGGGGAAGAGGCGCTCGAGGCTGGGCGTCGCGGCCGGCAGCGCCGAGGTGAGCAGCGTGAGGACGTCGTCGCGGACCTGTTGCTCCTCGCGCCAGTAGCGGTCCAGGTACACCAGGTCGGTCCCGGATTCGGAGAAGACCCGCAGCACGTGTCCGTCCGCCAGCGGGCTCGCCCGTACGGCCTGCACCCACGCGGCGGGCTCGGGCCACGGCAGCTCCGCCGGCCCCACCTGCTCGGCCACCGACCGCAGGTCAACGCACACCGAACCGCCGCGCAGCGCCCGCACCGCGAGCGCCACCGCGAGCGCCACCCGCTCGTCGGCTTCCTTCGCCAACGTGGTGAGCCGTCGGGCCACGTGGATGTCGGCGGGTTCGAACACGTCGGCCGCGACGAAGGGTTCGAGCAGCCCGGCGACCGGGGCGACGGTGGCCGTCATGCCGTCTCTCCGCGGAGCCGGACGGTGCGAGCGGTCGAACTCTCGTCGAGCTCGACGAGTTCGGAGCGTGACCGCAGGAAGTCGCTGAACGACTTGTAGCCCAGGGACTTCTCGGAGAACGACGGGTCCATGCGCTTCATCTGCGCCTTCACCGCGGAGTTGTGCAGCCAGTCGGCGTCGTCCTTCTCCAGGCCGATGTGCAGGGCGCGGGCGAGCAGCGCGGTCGCCACCGCCTGCGGGTCGTGCTCGGTGTCGGGTTCGGCGGACTTGCGGCTCCGGCTGCGCTTCTTCGGTGCGGCGGGCGCCCCGTCGGGCTCGAACACCGGCACGCCGGGCAGGGCGTCGTAGGTGACGAACTCGTCGCACGCCGCGGCCAGTGAGCGGCTCGACGCGCCCGCGACGCCGATGCCGACGACGTAGCGGCCCAGCCGTTTGCAGCGCTGCGCCAGCGCGATGTAGTCGGAGTCCCCGCCGACGATCACCACGTGCGTGAGGTCGGGCAGCCGGAACATGTCCTCGACGGCGTCGACGGCGAGGCGGATGTCGGCGCCGTTCTTGCCGTACGCCGCGGCGGGAAACAGTTGCACCAGGTCGACGGCGCGGCCCACCAGTTGATCGCGGTAGTTCGCGTTGACCTCCGAAGACCAGTCGGCGTAGGCGCGGGTGAGCACCAGCGTGCCGAACGACGACGCGAAGTCGATGATGGCGCTGACGTCGACGATGGCGCGCTTGAGTTTGTCGGCGAACTCGCCTGGCCCGGAGTCCTTTTCGCGGGCCTTGTCGCGCTGGAAGGAATTGCGTCCGTTGACCTGGTCGTATCGCGAGATGACGATGTTGTCGAAGTCGAAGTAGACCGCGACCCGGGTCGCTGCTGGTTCCGTCATCCGACCAGTCTCGCCGATGCGGGGGCGCCGTCGAGCAGATCCGACACCTCGACGATGAGCGAGCCCGGCGGCTCCCAGCTGAACACACCCGCCGGGTGACCGTCGACGACTGGCGTGTCCGGACCGCACATGCCCCGCACGAAGAGGTACAGGACGCCGCCCAGATGCCGGGCCGGATCGTAGCCCGGCAGCCGCCAGCGCAGGAACCGGTGCAGCACAACGCAATACAGCAGCGCCTGCAGCGGGTAGTCCGAGTGCAGCATCGCGTCGGTCATCCGCGCGCGCGAATAGTCGGCGGCGGTCAGCGGCGCGTCGGGTTCGCCGAGCCAGTTGGTCTTGTAGTCGACGACGACGAACCGGCCGCCGGGCAACCGCAGCACGGCGTCGACGGACCCGGTCAGGTAGCCCTTGAGCGACTGGGACGCCAGCGTCCCGCTGCTCAGCCGGGCCGCATACGACCCGAGCACGTCGTCGGCGGGGACGTGCGCCCGGTAGAGACGGCCCACGTCGGCGAGCGTGATCGCAGCCGCGCCGCCGCGCAGGTCGCCACCGGCGAGCGGGAACTCGAAGTCCAACTCCCGCAACCGGTCCCGCAGGCCGATCTGGCGCAGCGTCACACCCGGCGCGAGCGGGCCGAGCGGCGTGTCGTGCATCGGGACCAGCGCGGCGGCCAGGTCCGCGGGCTCCGCGTCGACCGGCCACCACACCGAGTGCCTGCGGATCTGCTGCTCGAGTTCGGCGGCGAGGTCGCGCGCCAGGGGATCGGCGGTCTCCAGCACGGCGTGCACCAGGGTGCCGAACTTCGCGCCGGTGGGCAGAGCCGCCATGGGGGAGGGCACCGCGGCGCCCGCGTCGGGCACCTCGTAGAGCGGGACGTCGGCACCTTCGTCGTCGAGCTCGGTGCGCTCGGGCTCACTGGACACGCCCGCGGTGTCCTCTGAGGCCCGGATCAGCCCCGAATACGAGGTCCGGCGCCACGCGGTGTCGATCTGCCGGTGAAAGTGCCGGGCCCGCAGATCGGTCGGCGCCGGCGGTCGCTCGACCTCGGTGGCGGCGGCGGGGACCGAGTCCTCCAGGACAGGACCGCCCGCGTCTGCCCACGCGCGCAGCAACGCCAGCGCATCCGGGTCGTCGATCCGCGGCGGGTCGCAGCGTTCCGGGACCACCGGTTCGCCCGGCGCGCGGCCGCGCAACAACCGGGACAGGCCGCCGTTGGGTTCGTCGTTCGACGGGGCCCACCATGCGACCACCTGGGACTGCGCCCGCGTCATCGCCACATAGGTGAGCCGCACGTCGTCACCGGCCGCCTCGCGGCGGCCCTGCTGCTGTGCCGCCGCGTGATCGGGGCTGAGTTCGCCGCCGATGTGCAGACATCGGGTGTCGCCGTCGTGGAACATCACCACGTCGCGGGTCTGGATGTTGCGGTTGAACGCGAACGGCAGGTACACCACCGGGAACTGCAGGCCCTTGCTGACCCACACTGTCATGATCTGCACCGCCGCCGCGTCGCTGTCGAGGCGCCGGTTGCGCTCCACCGCGCCGCCCGGTTGGTCACGCTGCGTGCGCAGCCAGTCCCGCAGCGCCGGCAGGCTGAAGTGCTCGCGGTGGGCGGTGTCGTGCAGCACCTGCGTCAAGTGCGCGAGGTCGGTCATGTGGCGTTCGCCGTCGACCCACGACAGCACACGCTGCGTCATCCCGGACAGTTGCGCGGCCTCGAACACCGCGGCCACCCCCCGTTCGCGGGCGTGATCGGCCCACTGCCGCAGCGTTGCGGCGACGCGATCGGTCAGCGCATCGCCCTGTGCGGCCAGAGTTTCCGCGGTCTCGCCGAAGAACATCGTGGCGGCCGCGGCGCGCACCAGCCCGGACCGGTGCGGCTGGTCGAAGGCTTCCAGCAGGCAGAGCCAGTCGTCGGCCGCGGGGGAGGTGAAGACGTCGGAGTCGCCGGTGTAGACGGCCGGGATGCCGGCGGCGGTCAGCGCGTCGAAACACGCGTGGCCGTCGCGGTGGCTCTCGACGATCACCGCGACGTCGCCGGGTTCCAGCGGCCGGTCGCAGAACGTCGCCCCGCTCGCGAGCAGTGCCGCGATGTCGGCCGCCATGTCCTGCGGGATGTGCCTGCGCAGCGTGTCGATCGGGATCGGGCGGTCCGGCCGGATCCCGAACTGGTCGCGGTTGACCACCCGCAGCCGGAACGGCTCGTTGCGCGGGGCGCCGGCCAGGCGGTGCGCGGTGTGGTTGGCCGCGACCCTGTGCACGACGATGCGGGGGTCGCCGAGCTGTGCGCCGCGCATGACGGCCTGCAGACTGTCCACGAGCGGGCCGTCGCTGCGGTAGTTGGTGTCCAGGGTCTTCTGCTCGCCGGCCGTCGCCGCCGCGTTCAGGTACGTGACGATGTCGCCGCCGCGGAACGCGTAGATCGCCTGCTTCGGATCACCGATGAGGATCAGCGTCGAGTGGCCGCTGAATGCGCAGTCGATGACCTGCCACTGCACGGGGTCGGTGTCCTGGAATTCGTCGACCATCACGATCGACCAGCGCCGCTGCATGCGCGCGCGGGCCGGCGAATCCTCGGCCGCCAGCGCGGTGGCCAGCCGGGAGAGCAGGTCGTCGTAGTGCAGGATGCCCAGCTTGCGCTTGCGTGTCTCGAGCTCCGCACAGACCGCGGACGCGAATTGCACGCGCACCGCGGGATCGGATCCCGGGGCCGGGTTCGTCGGCCGCAGTTCGGTGTGGGCGTTGCCGACCACCTCCCGCGCGAGCTTGAGCGCGTCCTCGTAGCCCAGCAGCGGCTCGTCGCGTTCCTGCCCGAAGTGCGCCAGGTACAGGTCGTCGACGATCTCGGCGACCAGGTCGTCGAGATTCTCCACCAGCGCCACCCGCGAGTCGCTGTCTCCGGCGACGCCGAGGGATTTCAGGACCAGTTGGCAGAACTGGTGGGTGGTGGCGATGGTCGCGGCGTCGAAGCCGGCCAGCGCGTCGCGCAGCCGCTGTTTGCGCTCGGCGCGCTGACCGGGTGTGCCGGCCAGCAGGTGCGCGATGATCGCGTTGCCGCCGGCGCGCGCCGGGTCGTCGAAGGCCAGCAGAGCGTCGAGGATCTGCAAGCGCACCCGTTCCCGCAGTTCCTGGCTGGCGGCGCGGCCGAAGGTGATCAGCAGCATCTGATCGAGGGTGGCGACCCCCTCGGCGACGTAACGCGTGACGATCCCGGCCAGAGCGAACGTCTTGCCGGTGCCGGCGCTGGCCTCCAGCACCGTCGTGGTGCGCGGCGCCGGCAGCGGGCCGAGCAGGTCGAAGGGCTCCATCGCCATCAGTCGGGGTTCCTCTCGGCCTGCAGCATCGGCAGCCAGAGCCGGGTCGCGTAGTCGGGCAGCCCCGCGGCGATCAGACCCTCGAGAGGAAAGTGCTTACCCCACACCCGGACGTGGGCCGGTTCGGCATCCTCGGCGGGATAGCGGCCCGACTTCCATTTCCAGCCCGCCTCGCGCATCGGCGTGCCGCGGTGATACTCGGTTTCGGCCCATGCATAGGACGTCTTGAGCGGCAACGGGATCGGCTTGCGGCGACCGGCGTCGTACATGGCGACGAGATCGCGGAGCACGTCGACCGCCGGGCCGTCGGGTGACCCGAGCAGCCGCTCCTTGGGGGTGGCGCCGCGCTTGGGCCTGCCGATGCACACGGCGGTCCAGTCCGGTCCGGACCGCTGCGCGGTCAGCGCCAGCAGGCGGATCCACGACTCGAGCAGGTGGCGGCCGTCGAGCTTGGAGTAGGTGACCGAGACCAGCCGCTCGCCGTACACCCTGGGCACCGTGCCGGTGACGCGGCGGCCTCCGCCGACGTCGATGTCGACGTCGTACGCGCCGGGTGCCCGGGTGCGGTGGCGGTGCGCCGCCCGGGCGAGCGCGGCGACCTGGTCCCGCAGTTCCTGGGCCTTGCGCCAGCCGAGCCGGCCCGGAGGCAGCGAGCCGCGGCGCCACTCGGCCTGCTTGGCGGTGTCGGGATCCATGCCGCGGAGCATGTCGTCGAGCATGCGGTCGCCGACCTTCCACTCCTGCAGTGCGTCGATCTCGACGGG
This sequence comes from Mycolicibacterium chubuense NBB4, assembly GCF_000266905.1. Next base: position 878,017 of record NC_018027.1, read on the forward strand.
CATGGCGTCCTCGACGGCCTCGACGTCCCAGGGCAGCGTGTAGTCCAACGCGCGGAAGAAACCCTTGACGGGATCCCGGAAGAAGCCGATGAGGTCGTCGAGTGCGACGTCGTCGGGCGGCGGCTCGGGCAACGAGCCGGTCAGCAGGGCCGGCCGGGGTGCGCGGTCGCTGGACGCCACGGCCGCGGCGTCGCGGGCGGTCGGGTCGAAGGTGAACGACTCACCCGGCGGCATCCCCAGGTCGCCCGGCGTGACGTTGCGAATGTCGAAGGGCTGCAACGGATGATGCACCACGATGCGCTCGCGGACCTTGGCCGGGGTGGTGAGGTCGACCGCGTCGAGCACTTCGACCAGCGGCACGGCGGGAGGCTTGCGCTGCCCGGAGTACTCGTTGGCGCCGGTGTAGGTGATCACCAATGTCTCGGTGGCCGCCCCGATCGCGTCGAGCAGCAACTGCCTGTCCTCCGAACGGATGTCGCGCTCGCCGGTCATCGGTTCGCGGGCCAGCGCATCGTCCCCGTCGACGACGCCGAGCCGGGGGAACACGCCGTCGTCGAGACCGACGAGGCAGGCGACCCGGTGGGGCACCGACCGCATCGGCACCATGGTGCACACCGTGAGGGTTCCGGTGCGGAAGTTGGCGCGAGTGGGACGGCCGGCCAGATGGCGGTCGAGCAGGGCCTTCACATCGGGCAGCCGCAAGCGGGTGTCCTGGCGCGCCCCGGCCTGGGCCAGGACGTCGGCGAACTCACGGTCGACCTGCGCGCTCTGCCATGCGTCGGCGTCGGAGACGGCGGTCAGCGCGGCGACACCGGCCGCCAGGGAGCTCAGCCACTCGGTCAACGTCCTTGTCCCGGTAAGGCTTTCGACGCAGTTGCGCAGCCGCTCGACGTACTCGGCGAGACGGCCGGCCAACTCCACGCGGTTGCTGCCGACGTCGTCGAGCGGCAGCGTGGTGTCCAGCCAGGCGTGCGAGTCGTCGGACATCGCGACGCCGGCGAGCACCCGGTCGATGCCGAAACGCCACGTGTTCTGCACGAAGTCGACGCCGTAGGGGCGGCGGTGCTCGCGGTCGAAACCCCAGCGGATGTTCGCCTCGCGCACCCAGTCGCCGATCGCGTCGAGATCGTCGTCGCTGAACCCGAATCGCGCCCGCACGGGGGCGGCCTCGGCGAGGTTGAGCACTTCGCTGGCGGTGGCGCGCCCGCCGGCGAGGGCGAGCAGCTGGGCGGCGACGCCGAGCAGCGCATTGGTCTGGGTCAGGGCGCGGTCGGCGAGTTTGACCCGCAGCCGGTGTGCGGGGTGGGCGCCGGCCACGACGTCACCGAGCCCGAAGCCGGCCACGATCAACGGCGCATAGGTTTCGATGTCGGGGCACATGACGAGGATGTCGCGCGGCTCGAGCGTCGGGTCGTCGGCGAGCAGGCCGAGCAGCACCTCCCGCAGGACGTCGATCTGCCGGGCCGGGCCGTGGCAGCTGTGCACCTGGATCGAGCGGTCGGAAATGTCGTGGCAGCGGCCATCCGGACGCACCGCGTTGGCCGCGATGTCGGACTGCAGCCAGCCCAGCAGCGTGCCGGGGCGGGCGGCGGATCCGAGCGACTCGTCGGTCTGCGGGTCGGCGGGCAGGCTGCGCTGCAGTTCGCGCAGGTCACGGCCCAGAGTGGCGAGCAGTGGGTGCCCGACGTCGCGGTGGGTGGTGTCGTCGCGCCGCGCCACGGGCCCCTGGACGCCCCGCAGGGAGTCCCACAGGTCGCCGCTGGGATGCGGCAGCCACAGGTGCAGTTCGTGGTGTGTGCTCAGTGCGCCGAGCAACTCGATCTCGGTGATCGGCAGGCGGGTGTGCCCGAACAGGGAGAGCCGCTGCGGCAGATCGGCGGCCGACTCCTGCAGCCGGACAAGCGTTTTGGCGTGCCGGACGTGTGGCGGGTCCGCCTGCACGCGGTCGACGAGGGCACGGTAGAGCTCGGGCTGCCACCGCAGATCCGCATCGACGTCGGTGCGGCCGTCGAGCCAGCCGGCGAGCAGCTGCGGCCGCTGACGGGCGTAGGAGGAGAACAGTCCAGCGAGGCGGCGTGCGACGGCGTAGCGCCTGCCCTGGCACAGCTCCTTCTCCTCGCCGTCGTCGAAGTGGCCGAGGTGGGTGGCCAGCGTGGTGCACCACGGGAGGCTCAGCGAGGCGTCGATGGCCTCCAGCAGCGGCCAGACCATCGCGTCGGCCGACCACGGGTCGTCGTCGGCGGTGCCGGTCAACTCGGCGATCAGCGAGCGGGGATGGCGGAACACGATCCCTGCGCAGACACCGTCCTGGCCGTCCCCGCGTCCCAGGACGTGCGAGAGGCGCTGGCTGAGCCAGCGTTCCGTGCCGCGCGCCGACACCAGCACGAGATCCTCGGCGAACGGGTCGTCGGGTGGGACGGTCAGCATCGCGCCGAGCCCGTCGGCGAGCAGATCGGTGCGGTCGGCCCGATGGAGGTGAAGCGGCATCGGCGGTCAGACCACGACCGTCCGCTCCCGCTGGTTCGCGAGGCGGCGGAGCTCGGTGATGACCCGGTCGAGCTCGTCGACCATCCAGCTGCGGCAGCCGCGCTCCCGGTAGGCCCTCAGCAGCTCGCGGTAGTACCAGAAGTGGTCCTCGGGATCGGTGACCGTGAACCGCTGCCACAGCTGCGGACCTTCGGCGCGGTAGTCCCGCAGCATCGACCGCGCGTTGTCCAGTTTGTCGGCGAGCGAGACCAGCAGCGTGTCGTCGCCGACGTCGCGCAGGTGGGCGATGTAGTTCCTTTTGCGTTCACGCCACGGCGGTTTCGGCGTCACGTCGGTGTCGCTGCACTCGTCGACGATGCGTGCGACGTCGTCACCGAAGTTGGCGCGGATCTCCGCGAGCGTGGGCGCGCCGCCCGCGTCCTCCACGCAGTCGTGCAGCAGGGCGGCGATGGCCTGGGCCTCGGTCCCGTTGTCGTTGACGACCAGCCCCGCCACACACAGCAGATGCCCGAGATACGGGATCTCCCCGCCCTTGCGCACCTGGGTGTGGTGTTTGAGCTCGGCGTAGACCAGCGCCTTCGAGAACTGGCCCGAGAGCCGCGGCGTCGTGGTGCGTTCGTTCATTGTTGTCTCCGTCCCCCGTAGACCCGACCTTAGCCGCGGGCGCCGACACGTCGTGCTGCGATGCGGGCGTCGACCGGTCGCGGGCCGGCTCAACCCTGCGCGACGACGTTGCCGCTGCCGGACCTCGAGATCTGCGGCGTGCCGCCGCGGTACGTGACCTTGTTGTCGAAGCCGGAGGCGCTGATGGCGCCGGCGGCCTCGACGGTGATCACGTTGTTCATCCCCGAGACCGTGACGGTGCCGCAGGAGCCCTGGATGTCGATGGTGTTGTTCACACCGCTCACGCCGACCGCGCCGTGGTCGCAGAGCACGGTCTGGTGCTTGTCGACGCCGCCGATGCTCAGCGTGGCGCCGGCGGCGACGGTGGGGACGGACGCGGCCCCGCCGACAGGTGCCTGCGCCGTCGGGACGCCCCCGGCGACGGATCCGCCACCGCCCGACATGCCGGGGGCGACGGGCACCGGCCGGGGCGCCACCGCGCGGTCGACCTTGGCGACAGTGACGACGGTGACCACGCCGATCACTCCGGCCACGAGCACCACGCCGGCCACCGCCGGGATCAGCCACTGCGCGGTGACCGTCGACCGTTTGCGGACGATCTGCCGGGGCGGTGCGTAGTAGGGCGAGCCGTCCTGCGGGAAGGGCTGCCCGGCATGGGGCTGCGGTACGGGCCCGGGCACGGGCACGAGCGCGGCCTCGAAGGGACGGGTGCCCAGCTCGGTCGCCCGGGCCTGATCGGTCAGCGGACGCTCGAGGTCGCGGATGCGGGCCTCGGGGTCCCCGAATGGCTCCATGCGCCGATGCTCGCACACCGCCCGGCGCCGGGGTCTGCGAATCTGACCAAAGGTTGACGACTTTGCCCGCGGCGCGATTCGGTTACCGGGACGCGTGGTACCCACAGCCCATGGTGGCGCCGGGCTTTGTTGCCATCGGCAGTGGTCCAGCCGGTGTCAGCGCGGCGGAGACGTTCCGCAGCAGACACCGGCTCATCCCGGTGCGGGTGCTGTCGGCCGACCCGGCACTGCCGTATGCCAAGCCCCCGCTGAGCAAACAATATCTGTGCGGATCCTCCGCCGCTCTGGACCTGCACAGCGCCGGCTGGTTCGACCGCAACGACATCGATCTGATCCTCGGCGTGACCGTCGAACACATCGACACGCGCAACCAGGAAGTGGTCACCGCGGGCGGCATGCACTACCCGTACTGGCACCTCGTGCTGGCGTCGGGGTCGGCAGCGGTGCCGCTGGCCGTACCCGGCGGGGACTCGGCGCTGTCGCTGCGCTCCTTCGGTGACGCCGTCGCGCTCAAGATGGCCGCGCGGCACGCCTCGTCGGCCGTGGTGATCGGTGCGGGATTGATCGGATGTGAGGCCGCCGCGGGTCTGGCCGGGCTGGGCCTGGCCACCACCCTCGTCGCCCCCGAGACCGTGCCGCTGCAGCGCCGGTTCGGCCTCGACGTCGGGCAACGCGTCGTCACGATGCTCTCCGATGCCGGGGTGCGCTACGTGGGTTCGACGACCGTCACCGCGGTCGATGCCACCGGCGTCCTCCTGAGCAGCGGCGAGCGGGTGGACGGGGACATCGTCGTGGCAGCGACCGGTGTGCGACCCGACATCCGGCTGGCCGCCGCGGCCGGTCTGGCCACCCTTGACGGCCGCGTCGTCGTCGACGAACACATGCGCACATCGGTCCCGAACGTCTTCGCCGCCGGTGACATCACCCTCGCGCACAACGTGTCGGCGGGCAGGCTGGTGGCCGCCGAGCACTGGCGGGACGCCGCGCTGCAGGGCCGCGTCGCGGGGCTCACCGCTGCCGGCTACCCGGCCGCATGGGACACGGTGCCCCGATTCGCCTGCAGCATAGGGAAAGTCACGCTGACATACCGTGGCTGGGGCGGCGCATTCGACTCAGGCACGCTCGACGAGAGCCGCAACGGGTTCTCGGTGACCTACCGGGCCCGCGGGCGGACCGTCGGCACGCTGGACGCTACAGCCAGTCCCGCCGCTTGAACGTCACGTACAGCACGACGACGAGCACCAGAATGGTCGCCGAACTGACCACGAACCCGCCGACGGTCTGAATGCCCGGATACTCCACGTTCTGGCCGTAGAAGCCGGTGATCGCCGTCGGCACCGCGATGATCGCCGCCCAGCCCGTCAGCTTCTTCATCACCGTGTTCAGCCGCGCGTCCTGCAGCGACAGGTTCGTCTCGAACACGGTGGTGACCATGTCGCGCAGCGACTCCGTCCACTCCGAGACCCTCAGCACGTGGTCGTACAGATCGGCATAGACCGGATCGAGTTCGGGTGCGGTCTTGCCGTCCAACCTTCGGTGCTGGATCGCCGAGACGACCTCACGCATCGGCAGCACCACCCGGCGCAGCGCCACGAGGTCCTTCCGTAGGCGGAACGTCTTGCGCTGCACGCCCTTTCGAGGAACCTGGTCGGCGAACAGGTCGTCCTCGAGACCCTCGATGCCGTCGTCGAGTTGCTGCACCGCGGTGAAATGCCCGTCCACGACGACATCGAGCAGTCCGTGGACCAGCGAGCCGACGCCGTGCTCCTGCCCGCCCAGTTCGTCGAAGCGCCGGGAGACCTCGTCGATGTCGAACCGCGGCGAGAGCCGCACGGTGATCAGGCCCCGGGGGAGGACGAAGCCGGAGATCCGGTGCACCTCCAGGCAGGACTCGGTGTACTGGTCGTCCGGCGGCGGCTCGGTGACCGTCACGCCGTACACGGTGAAGAACGTGTGGCTCTTGTAGACCACGGCCTTGGTGCGTTCGGCGTCGGCCAGCGCGTCTTCGACGGCCCACTCGTTGAGGCCGAGCTCTTGAGCGAGCTCTTTGAGGATCGCGTGGTCAGGGTCGTAGACGTCGCACCACACGAGGGTGCCTTCGGTGGCGAGGTAGTCCGAGATCGAGGAGAACTCGAAGTCGTCCGCCGGCTTGCCATCCAGCCAGATCCGGCCTCGGACGTGCGTCACCGGACCATCATGGCAGGCAGGCCGACAGTGAGGTCATCCGAGGCTGAATTCTGTTGCCAGTCCGTCGATTCCGGCCTTGATCGCGTCCAGCGCCGCGCTGCGGGCCTTGAGCTTGGTCGCCAGGTGGGCGCCGGCGTGCAGCGTGGTCGCCGCTTCGGCAGCCACCTGCTGGGCGCGGGCGACGACCTGATCGGCCTCGACGATCTCGTCGAGCCAGCCGGCGGCGATCGCGTCGTCACCGACGAACGTCGACGCCAGCGCGGTGGCCCTCTGGAACGCCGCGGAGGTGAGGCGCATCCGCAGGATCTCGATGGCCGAGATCGGGATGGTCATGCCGATCGCCACCTCGATGGCCTGGCAGCGGGACTTCGGCGCGCCGACCCGGTGATCGGCGGACAGCAGCAGGAACGAGCCCATGGCGATCGCCGGTCCGGTGGCGGCGATGATGACCGGCACCGGGAAGGTGAGTGTGCGCATCGACAGTTCGAAGCCGCCGCTGAGCATGCCCAGCGCCGCGGCGGCATCCCCGGACTGGAATACCGCGAGGTCGAACCCGCCGCTGAACACCCGCGAGTTGCCCGCCAGCACGACGGCCTTCGCGCCGTCGGCCTCGGCGCGGTCGAGGGCCTCGTTGACGGCGCCCTGCATCGCGGGGCCGAGCACGTTGACCTTGCCGTCGTCCAGGGTGATGGTCGCCACGGACTCGGCGAGCTCGTAGGAAACGGTCATGGTTCTCCTCAGCTGCGGACGACGGGCGGATCGAACCTAACAGCGTCGCACCGGGCACTACCTAGCCGGGCTTGGCGCAGCTGCGGGGAAATGACGTAGCCGGCTACGCATGATCCGGTGATCGCGTCTTCGTAGCGTCAGGCGTAAGCGCGGTGGCGAGGGGTCACCGCGCTTCTATCGGAGGAGCGTGCCATGCATGCGAAGAGGAAGCGGCCCGCCGAACACTCGGAGTTCGAGCGCCGCACGACGCGGCGGAAGGCGCCGGCGCCCCGCGGGGTTCCGAAGCTGGGGCTGTGGGAATGCGGGATCGGCGCGGGCTGGAAGTAGGCGCGCGGTCGCTCACGAGGCGACGACGAGTGCCGGCTCACCGGCAGCGGCCGGCACGGGCGCCGTCTCGCGGGGCACCGTCACGAGCCGCTCCCCGCGGGCGACCCAGTCGCGATCGGCCCAGGTGAAGCGGGCGGGAAGACGCCGCCAGTACGCCGGCTCGGCCCGCAGGTAGCACTCGACGCTGGCGTGCACCGCCGCGTCCAGCGGCACCCTGCGCAGCGACACCGTGTGGGCGGTCCCGGACAGTGCGTCGACGGCGGTGGGCGTCGGGCCCCGGTGCAGCGAGACCTGTAGACCCGCCCCGACCGCGCCGTCGAGCACCCAGTCCAGTGCGATGTCCGACAGCGGTGCGCAGGCGCCGGGCTTGCCGGCGACGTCGCAGTGCGTGCCGCGGAACCAGACCTCCTGCACCGCGTCTGAGGTCTGCGCCAGCGAATGCGCGCCCCGCTGGTATCCGCTGTCGATGGCGACCGCGTGCCGGGCGGCCGAGAGATTGGGGAGATGCTCGGGCGCCCGCGGCAGCGGCTGGCCGGCTACCGCGACGGTGTCCCACAGGCCGAGGAAGTCGACGGCGACGCTGACCTGCTCCCCGGCGAACGCGGCGGCCAGCGCGCCGACACGCTGCCAGTCGGCAGCGTCGCGTCGCGTGCGGGGCAGCACGTACGTGCTGAGCACGTACTCGCGGAAGTCCGGGATGCTCCCGCTCGCCGGGCCGCCGTCGCGCAGCACGCCGACGGTGCCGAGCAGCCGGGTCAGTGCCCGCGCGCAGAACGCGGCAGGGCCTGCGCCGAACATGAAGAGGCGATCACCCGGTTCCCACATCTCGACCAGGAAGCGGTATGCGTCGGTGACCGCTTGCCGGGCTGCCTCGCGTTCAGCCGGGCGGCGTCGCAACGGGTGCATCGTGACGCCGCCGTCGTGCTCGGTGCGCCCAGCGGACCAGACGATCTGCACATCACCGGAAACCAGCGAGTCGGCCAGCGCGGCTCCGTTGCCCGTACCGCCGGCACCGGTCCGGTCGAAGCACAGCGCGATGTTCTTCACGATGACCCCCGACGAAGTGGGCTGAGGAAGCGCTGTCTGTGGAGTTTGCCAGAACTTCGCTCAGATGTCTGCGTCTTCGTCAATAATGTCACGTTTGCGCCACGAATTCCCCACCCGGGAAGGTAGTTCGGCTACGGAAATCGCAGCACGGGTGCGGCGCCGTCAGCCACCCATCAGCATGCGCCATTGATCGAGGTTGCTGGCGCGATAGACGTAGTTAGTGGTGCGCACCTCCGACAGCGAGGCGCTCGGCTCCGCGGAGTACCAGTGACCGGGGAACACCGTGGGGTCACCGGAGAGCCGGGCCAGTGCCTGCAGGCTGCGGAACATGTCGTCGACGTTGCCGCCGGGGAAGTCGGTGCGGCCGCATCCCTCGAGGAACAGGGTGTCACCGGCGACTAGCCGGCCGTCGAGAAGGAAGCACTGGCTGCCGGGGGTGTGTCCCGGGGTGTGCAGCAGCTCGATGTCGATCGCGCCGACGCTGACCGTGTCGCCGTGCTGGTGCGCCGTCAGCTCACTGGGTGCGATGCCGGTGATCCTCGAGACCCAGTCCGCTTCGTGGGTGTTGACGTGCACGGGCACGCTGACCCGCTCCAGCAGCTCGGCCAGACCTTTGAGTTCGAAGCCCATCATCGAGCCCCCCACATGGTCGGGGTGGTGGTGGGTGACCAGCACGCCGGACAGGTGCATGCCGTCGGCCTCGAGCACGTCCACCAGATCCTGCGCCGCATACGCGGGATCGACGACGACGGCGTCGCCGGTCTGGCGGTCGCCGATGAGATAGGCGAAGTTCCGCATCTGCTGGGCGATCACGTCGGCGGCGGCGAAATCGCGGCCCGACAGCAATTGCTTGAAGTAGAGACGCCCAGCGCTCGATGAGGTGTCAGCCATGTCGGTCAGCGTATGCGCCGGGGTCCGGCCGCACGGTTGCACCTGCTCGCGGGCCGCAACGACCAGCGGTTTGGCGACTGAATCGCGGAGAATGTACCCTCTTTAAGGCTCACCGCTCGGCGGTGTGCCGCGCATGGCACGAGGCCCCCTTAGCTCAGTCGGCAGAGCGTTTCCATGGTAAGGAAAAGGTCAACGGTTCGATTCCGTTAGGGGGCTCGGTGGACCGGTGGCAGCGGCCCCGGATCCGTCGGGGCGGTGTAGCTCAGCTGGTTAGAGCGCACGACTCATAATCGTGAGGTCGGGGGATCGAGCCCCCCCACCGCTACAAGACAGACAAGAACGAACTCCGAAAGAGGCACCTGACGTGGCGTCCAGTACCGACGTACGGCCGAAGATCACTTTGGCGTGCGAGGTGTGCAAGCACCGCAACTACATCACGAAGAAGAACCGCCGCAACGATCCCGATCGGCTCGAGATCAAGAAGTTCTGCCCCAACTGCGGCAAGCACCAGGCCCACAAAGAGTCGCGCTAGGCGGCATCACCGGGGCCCGGGCGCAGTCGATACGCACCGCGGCGGGCCTGACCAGGTAGGTTCATCAGTCGTGTCTTTCTTGGACGAGTATGTCGGGTTGCACTACCGCCATCCCGACCATTACGTCGTCGGACGCGAGAAGATCCGCGAGTACGCCACGGCTGTCAAGAACGATGATCCCGCCTTCTTCGACGAGAAGGCCGCCGCCGATCTCGGCTACGACGCCCTGCTGGCGCCGCTGACCTTCATCTCGGTGTTCGGGTATCAGGCGCAGTCGGCGATGTTCGCCACCGCCGGCATCGGCATCACGGACGCGAAGATCGTGCAGGTGGATCAGTCGCTGAAGTTCGTGCGGCCGATCAAGGCGGGCGACACGCTGTTCTGCGACGTCTGGATCGACTCGGTGCGCCAGGCGCACGGCACCGACATCATCGTCACCAAGAACGTCGTCAGCAACAGCAACGGCGACGTCGTACAGGAGTCCTACACCACCCTTGCAGGGCGGAGCGAAGAAGACGGGGAGAGTGGCTTTTCCGATGGCATTGCGTGAGTTCAGTTCGGTCAAGGTCGGCGATCAGCTGCCCGAGAAGGTCATCACGTTGACCCGGGCGGACCTGGTCAACTACGCCGGGGTCTCCGGCGATCTCAACCCGATTCACTGGGACGACGACATCGCCAAGCAGGTCGGCCTGGACACCGCGATCGCCCACGGCATGCTGACCATGGGCCTCGGTGGCGGTTACGTCACCGCCTGGGTCGGTGACCCGGCCGCCGTCACCGAGTACAACGTGCGCTTCACCGCGGTGGTGCCGGTGCCCAACGACGGCAAGGGCGCCGAGATCGTGTTCAACGGGCGCGTGAAGTCCGTCGACGAGGACTCGAAGTCGGTCACCATCGCGCTGACGGCCACCGCCGGCGGTAAGAAGATCTTCGGCCGGGCCGTGGCCACGGCCAAGCTGGCATAGGGACCACGACATGGCACTCAAGATCGACATCAGGGGCATGGTCTGGAAGTACCCCGAGCCTTACGTAGTGGGCCACGAGCAGATCCGCCAGTACGCCAACGCCGTCAAGGCGAACGACGCGACGAGCCACAGCCTGGAGGCGGCGCGGGCGGCGGGACACGAGGCGCTGATCGCGCCCCCGACGTTCATGTCGATCTTCGCGGTGATGATCCAACGGCACTTCTTCCAGCACAACGACCTCGGCTTCGAGACCCTGCAGATCGTTCAGGTGGACCAGAGATTCCAGTTCCACCGGCCGATCAAGGCGGGTGACGAACTCGAGGGAACGCTGTACGTCGTGAGCGTCGACGAACGTTTCGGCGCGGACATCGTCACCACCCGCAACACCCTGATCGATCAGCACGGCGAGCTGGTCATGGAGTCGTTCACCACGCTGATGGGCCACAGCGGCGAGAATTCGATCTCGGCCGGATGGGATCCCGAGACGGGGCAGGTGATGCGCAAGCCCGTCATCCACGACGCCGGCGAAGACACCAAAGACGTCGACGAGCCGGCGACCCCGGGAACGGATTAGCAACTCCGACCTGCGGCACGCTACACTCGGACCTCGGGGTTTTCCCAGTTGAGCGCGCTGTCCGTCGGGCTTGTGTCACCGATCGGGGAGCGCGCGAATTGTGTGGGCCCTGTAGGGATCCCTGAAGGGGCGTAGCTCAACTGGCAGAGCAGCGGTCTCCAAAACCGCAGGTTGCAGGTTCAAGTCCTGTCGCCCCTGCTCAACTGAATACTCGACAGGTGTGGACGGCACGTCAGCTTTGGATACTGGAGAGTGACCGGCACGAGACGGACGATCAGGATAGGGAGCATGCGGTGAGCGACGAGCGCGACGCAGGCACCGACAACGGCGCACAGACCGGTGACGGTGACACGCGCGGCCAGACCGCGGTCGTGACCCGACCGCTGCGGCCCACAGGTAAGCGATCACGGCGCGGCGTGCTGGCCGAGCTCGAGGCCGACACCGAGACGGCGCCGGAAACCGAGACCTCGGACCGCAAGGACGACGGCCGTCCGAAGGCGAAGAAGAAGACCGCGAAGAAGCCCAAGGAAGGGCCGTCACGGAACCCGATCGCCTTCATCTGGAATTACCTGAAGGAAGTCGTCGCCGAGCTGCGCAAGGTCATCTGGCCCAACCGCAAGCAGATGATCAGTTACACCACGGTCGTGCTCGTGTTCCTCGCGTTCATGGTCGCGCTGATCGGCGGAGTGGACGTGGGCCTGGCCAAGCTCGTGAGCATCGTCTTCGGGTGACGCACCGAGTCGATCATCGCGACGAAAGACAGTGAAGAGAGGTTTGACACGTGACTAGCTTCGACGGCGAGACAGCCGCGAGCGTGTCCGAAGCGCGCACCGAGGACGCCGACCCCGCGGTCGTGATCGCCGACGAGGCCGCCGAGCGGCTCGAGGTGAGCACGCCCGCCGAGGCCGTCGCGGACGCGCCGGTGGAGACCGCCGAGGAATCGCCGGCCCCGACATCCGAGCAGGAATCCGATGCCGCCGCCGATGCGGCTCCGGAGGAGGACGAGGATCCCGCGGTCGCGCTCAAGAAGGAGCTGCGGCTCAAGCCGGGCGACTGGTATGTCATCCACTCCTACGCGGGCTACGAGAACAAGGTGAAGGCCAACCTCGAGACGCGCGTGCAGAACCTGGATGTCGGCGACTACATCTTCCAGGTCGAGGTGCCCACCGAAGAGGTCACCGAGATCAAGAACGGCCAGCGCAAGCAGGTCAATCGCAAGGTGCTGCCGGGTTACATCCTGGTCCGCATGGAGCTCAACGACGAGTCGTGGGGCGCGGTGCGCAACACCCCCGGGGTGACCGGGTTCGTCGGCGCGACGTCGCGGCCCTCGCCGCTGACGCTCGACGACGTGGTGAAGTTCCTGCTGCCGCCCGCCGCCGCCAAGAAGCCCGCCAAAAGCACGGCCGGCGCAGCTGCGTCGTCCGAGGCCTCGATGGAGCGTCCGGAGATCCTCGTCGACTTCGAGGTCGGTGAGTCGGTGACCGTCATGGACGGTCCGTTCGCGACGCTGCCCGCATCGATCAGCGAGGTGAACGCCGAACAGCAGAAGCTCAAGGTGCTGGTGTCCATCTTCGGCCGCGAGACCCCCGTCGAACTGACCTTCAACCAGGTCGCCAAGATTTAAGCCCAGGGCCTCGGCCACGAGGAAGCCCGCAAGAAAGAAGAAGGAACGCACACAACCATGCCCCCGAAGAAGAAGGTCTCCGGGCTGATCAAGTTGCAGATCCAGGCCGGGCAGGCCAACCCCGCCCCGCCGGTCGGTCCCGCGCTCGGCCAGCACGGCGTCAACATCATGGAATTCTGCAAGGCGTACAACGCCGCGACGGAGTCGCAGCGCGGCAACGTCATCCCCGTGGAGATCACCGTCTACGAGGACCGGACCTTCACGTTCGCGCTGAAGACCCCGCCTGCTGCCAAGCTGCTGCTGAAGGCCGCCGGCGTGCCGAAGGGTTCCGGTGAGCCGCACAAGACCAAGGTCGCCAAGGTGACGTGGGATCAGGTGCGTGAGATCGCCGAGACCAAGAAGGAAGACCTGAACGCCAACGACATCGATCAGGCGGCCAAGATCATCGCCGGGACGGCGCGGTCCATGGGGATCACAGTCGAGTAGCTTGCGGATCGACCAGACCGCAGTCGAGTAGCTTGCGGATCGACCAGACCGCAGTCGAGTAGGACCGAATCTCGTGGGAGAGCTGGCATCGGCTCGCAACCACAACTTCTGCAACTGAGGAGAAACCAATGAGCAAGACGAGCAAGGCATACAAGGAAGCCGCCGAGAAGGTCGACAAGACCCGGCTGTACACGCCGCTGGAGGCCGCGAAGCTGGCCAAGGAGACGTCGTCGAAGAAGCAGGACGCCACCGTGGAGGTCGCGATCCGGCTGGGCGTCGATCCGCGCAAGGCCGACCAGATGGTGCGTGGCACCGTGAACCTGCCGCACGGCACCGGCAAGACCGCCCGCGTTGCGGTGTTCGCCGTCGGTGACAAGGCCGAGCAGGCCGAGGCGGCAGGCGCCGACGTGGTGGGCAGCGACGACCTGATCGAGCGCATCCAGGGCGGGTTCCTGGACTTCGACGCCGCGATCGCCACCCCTGACCAGATGGCCAAGGTCGGCCGTATCGCGCGCATCCTGGGCCCGCGCGGCCTGATGCCGAATCCGAAGACCGGCACCGTCACCCCGGACGTCGCGAAGGCGGTCCAGGACATCAAGGGCGGCAAGATCAACTTCCGCGTCGACAAGCAGGCCAACCTGCACTTCGTGATCGGCAAGGCGTCGTTCGACGAGAAGTCGCTCGCCGAGAACTACGGCGCCGCGCTGGACGAGATCCTGCGCGCTAAGCCGTCGTCGTCGAAGGGCCGCTACCTGAAGAAGGTCGTCGTGTCGACGACGACCGGTCCCGGCATCCCGGTTGACCCGGCGGTCACCCGCAACTTCGCCGAGGCGTAGGCGCCAGCCGGAGCCGACTATTGGCGCCGAGGCGTAGGCGCCAGCAGACGGACAATGAGAAACCCCGCACCGCAACGGTGCGGGGTTTCTCGCGTAATGCCGGCTCTTTGAGTGCCCCTCGGCCAGCCGCCACCCTCCGGAGCTGCGGTCACACCGTCCCCCACGAACAGCGGATCCGCGCGTCAGCCTGGAAGTCCTCGGCCGTATCCCCCCGATAAACCGAATCCGGTGGTCGAGGGGCACCCTTGCGCAGCAACATAGCATCGGCTGCCAGGAGCGGTGCGATCATCGGCGAAGAAATTTCGCAACATGGATAACGCGGTTGCGGGCGACGGTCAGGACGGTTCGCGGAAACGACCGTCCCGCATCGTCATCAGGCGGCGACGGCCGGCTTCAGGTACGTCACCAGGCTCACATCGATGCTCTCGTCGATGAAGTAGTACTGGCAGCCCTTGAGGTAGCGCATGTAGTGCTGGTAGTGCTCCTCGTCGGTGGCGGCGACCGCAGCGTCCTTGTTGCGCTCCAGCCGGTCGGCCCAGATCCCCAGGGTCTTGATGTAGTGGTTGCGCAGTGACAGCGTCTCGGGCACCACGAACCCAGCCTTCTCACCGTGCTCGACCATCATCTGGGTGGTCGGGAGACGGCCGCCGGGGAAGATCTCGGTGATCATGAACTTGATGAAACGGGCCAGCTCGAACGTCAGCTTCTTGCCGCGCGCGGCCAGGTCGTAAGGGAGAAATTGTCAATACCTGTGGATCGGGTTTTTTCAGGCGACCTCCGTTCCGGTGCGCTCGTCACCGCTTGAGGGCGGTGTCGGCGGGGTGATGTCGGTGGGCCGTTCGAGCAGCTTGCCTTTGTGGAAGACCGCGCCGGCACGTACCAGCGCGACCAGATGCGGTGCGTTGACGGCCCGCCAGCGTGCCTGTGCGGCGTCGATCAGCTTGTAGGCCATGGCAATACCGGCCGCGCGTGATCCCGGCCCTTTGGTGACCTTGGTCCGAAGTCGCACGGTGGCAAAAGTGCTTTCGATCGGATTTGTCGTCCTCAAATGGATCCAATGCTCGGCCGGGTACTTGTAGAACTCCAACAGGACATCGAGGTCGTCGACGATCTTGGCGACCGCCTTGGGATACTTCGCCCCGAAGTCGACCTCGAAAGCCTTGACCGCCACCTGGGCCTCGTCGATGTCCTGCGCGTTGTAGATGTCCTTCATGGCCGCCAACGCCGACGGGTGCGCTGATTTCGGCAGCGCAGCAAGGACATTGGCTTGCTTGTGGAACCAGCAGCGCTGTTCTCGCGTGGCTGGGAACACTTCGCGGACCGCCTTCCAGAACCCGAGGGCGCCATCCCCGACGGCGAGCACCGGGGCGGTCATGCCGCGGCGTCTGCAATCCCGCAGCAGATCGGCCCACGACTCGCATGACTCCCGATAGCCGTCGGTGAGCGCGACGAGCTCCTTGCGGCCGTCAGCACGCACACCGATCATCACCAGCAGGCACAGCTTGGTCTGCTCCAGGCGGACCTTGAGGTGGATGCCGTCGACCCACAGGTAGACGTAGTCAGTGCCGGACAGGTCCCGGCGCCCGAACGCGGCAGCCTCGTCCTGCCACTGGCTGGTCAGCCGGGTGATCGTCGACGCCGACAAACCCGCACCCGAGCCCAGGAACTGCTCCAGCGCCGGACCGAAATCGCCGCTGGACAACCCGTGCAGGTACAGCAGCGGCAGCACCTCGCTCATCTGCGGGGACTTGCGCGCCCACGCCGGCAGGATCGCCGAGGAGAACCGCTGCCGCACACCGGTATCGGGGTCCATCCGGCGGTCGTTGACCCGCGGCGCGCGCACCTCGACCGCCCCGGCCGCGGTCAGCACCTCACGCGGCTGGTGATAGCCGTTGCGGACCACCAGCCGGTGACCGTTCTCGTCGAGCTGGTCGGCGAACTGCTCCACATAGGCGGCGACCTCGGCCTGCAGTGCGGCGGCCAACATCTGCCGGGCGCCGTCACGGACGATCTCGTCCAACAACGACCGACCAGCACCGCTGGTGCTTTCGTTGGCCTCTCGGACATCGTGAACTACGGTGAGCATGGGCGTACCTTCCCAACCAGCGCGCCAACGCCGGTCTTGATCGAATACCTGATTCCGTGAAGATCATCCTCGGGAAGGTGCGCCCACTTTCAGGCCGCCCCGCCCGGGCTCATCCACAGGTATTGATCATTGCTCGTCGTAAGGGTGGTAGCCGACACTGCTCTGGATCGTCATCCGGCCGTCCTCGGGGAGGACGTCGAAGCACATCTTGAAGAAGTCGTCGTAACGCTCGAAACCGAAATGCTCGAACGCCTCGATCGAGACGATCCGGTCGACGGGGGAGTGGAACTGTTCCCAGCCCTCCAGCCGCACATCGAACGTCCGCTCGGTGTCGATCTTGCCCAGCAGCTGGTCGCAGTAGGCCTTCTGGTTCTTGGACAGCGTCAGACCGATGACGTTGACGTCGTACTTCTCCATCGCACGCTGCAGTGTGAGCCCCCACCCACAGCCGACCTCGAGCAGCGTCATGCCGGGCTTGAGGTCGAGTCTGTCGAGGTGCTGGTCGACGTTGGCGATCTGGGCCTCGGACAGCGTCACGTCGGGGCCGGTGAAGAACGCGCAGCTGTACTTGCGGGTCGGATCCTGGAAGACGCCGAAGAAGTCGTCCGACAGGTCGTAATGCGCCTGTATGTCCTCGAAGTGAGGCGTCATATCCTTCGTGCCGGTGGACTGGTCAGCCATTTTTCCCTCTGCTTCGTGCTTTGTGTCAATGAAAAAGTTGTAGGGAACGGTACCCAACGGCGCGGCTCAAAGGTGCTGCGAACACGCCTCTAAAGCGATCAGCCTAGCGTCAGGCCTCTCGCTCGATCCAATCTGTGCGCCGGCCTACTTGACGAGCGTGAACTGATTCACGTCGGTGTATCCCTTGCGGAACGAGTCCGCACACCCGGTCAGGTAGTGCATATACCGGTCATAAACCTCTTCGGACTGCACCGCGATCGCTTCGTCCCGGTTCGCCTGCAGCGCCTCGGCCCAGCAGTCCAGGGTCCGCGCGTAGTGCGGCTGAAGCGACTGCTCGCGGGTCAGCGTGAACCCGGCCTTGCCCGAATGCTCCCCGACCAACTCGATCGTCGGCAGGTAACCGCCCGGGAAGATCTCGGTCAGGATGAACTTGATGAACCGCGCCACGGAGAACGTCAGCGGGATGCCACGCTCGATCATCTGCGGGATCGTCAGCGCGGTGATGGTGTGCAGCAGCATCACGCCGTCGTCGGGCAGCACCCGGTAGGCCGTCGCGAAGAAGTCGTCCCAGCGGTCCTTACCGAAGTGCTCGAACGCGCCGATGGACACGATGCGGTCGACGGGCTGGTCGAAGTCCTCCCAGCCCTCCAGCCGGACCTCCATGGAGCGCGGGCTGCCGGACTCGGCGAACACGCGCTCGACATGCGCCTTCTGGTTCTCGCTCAGCGTCAACCCGATGACGTCGACGTCGTAGCGCTCGACCGCCCGCATCATCGTGTAACCCCAGCCGCAGCCCACGTCCAACAGCGTCATGCCCGGCTCGAGACCGAGCTTGCCGAGCGCGAGGTCGACCTTGGCCCGCTGGGCCTCCTCGAGCGTCATGTCGTCGCGCTCGAAGTACGCGCAGCTATACATCTGGGACGGATCCAGGAACAGCCGGAAGAACTCGTCGGACAGGTCGTAATGCGCCTGGACGTCGTCGAAGTGCGGCGTGAGGTTTCTTTTCGAGGCCATAGCTACGGCCTTCCTGAGGACGCTGCCCGAAGAGGATCTCCTGAAAACGGCGGTCACGCGTGCCCGTGAGGCATGGTATCGGGAATCAAGAACCTGTGAATTGACGCAGGCGCAGGTCAGCTGGCCTCGGCAAACGTGGTTTTGAGCTCGCCGACGATGTCGTCCCACAGCGGCTCGGGTAGTTCGTGGCCCATGCCGTCGAACAGCACCAGCCGCGCATTCGGGATTGCCCGGGCGATCGCCCGCCCGCCCGAAGGCCGCATGAGCTTGTCGGCCTTGCCGTGGACGACCACCGTCGGAGCCGTAGTCTGCTTGTTGTAGTGCAGCAGGCTGCCGCTGCCGAGGATGGCGGCGAACTGCCGGCCGATGCCCGCCGGGTAGTAGGAACGGTCGAAGCCTTCGATCGCCTCGGCACGCAGGACGTCGTCGGTGCGGGGATAGCCCGGGCTGCCGATGATCTTGCTGACCCGGATCGTGTTGTCGATGATGGCCTCGCGCGACGAGCCCTTGGGCTTCTGCAGGATCGCGAGCAGTTGCTGCGGCCCGGGCGGCGGCAGCAGCGCCCGGTTGTTGCTGGAGAAGATGACGCCCAGCGCCCGGGTGCGCGGCTGGTGGCGCGCGGCGAACACCTGGGCGATCATCCCGCCCATCGACCCGCCGACGACGTGAGCCCTCTCGACCTCGAGGTGGTCGAGCAGCGCGGCCGCGTCGTCGGCCATGTCCTCCAGCGTGTACGGGGCCGGGCTCTTGCGCCCTATCAGCGAGCGTCCCATCCGGACCAGCAGCGGGGACTCCGACGACTGGCCGTGCAGCTTCGTCGACAGACCGGCGTCGCGGTTGTCGTAGCGGATGACCCGCAGACCCTGGTCGACCAGCTTCTCGCAGAACTCCGTGCGCCACATGATCAGTTGCGCGCCGAGACCCATGATCAGCAGGACCGCCGGATCGTTCGGATCGCCCATGTCCTCGTAGTGGATGTTGACGTCGTCAGACGCCGCCGTGCCGGTGCGGATCTCCATCTAGGCTTCGCCCTCTTTCTCGCTGGCATCGGCGGAGTTCTCCTCGCGCGAGCCCTCGTCGCCGAGGTCGTCCGAGTGCTCGCGGCTGACCTCGACCATGAAGTTGGCGAAGTACCCGGTGAGCTGCGGATCGGACATCATCTGCCACTTCGGCGCCAGCAGCTTCATGTAGCGCTCTACGTAGAGGAACTGCTTACCGATCAGCACCAATTCCCGCGGCAGCTTGACGTCGTAGGCGTCGGCCAACGCCGAGAGCTGCCTGCCGATCTCGGCGTAGCTCAGGTCACCCAGCGACTTCATCGTCAGCGGAGTGGCGAACTTCTCCAGGTCCTTGGCCGCCTGCGCCTCGGGCTTCATGGTGCCGACCGCGCCCATCAGCACGACGATCTTGCCGGCGGCGGCGTGGTCCTTCTTGACCAGGAGCGCGTAGACCAGTTCCCGCAGCAGCCAGCGTGTGCGCGGGTCGATGCGGCCCATGATGCCGAAGTCGAAGAACACGATCTTGCCGTCGTCGTCGACGTACAGGTTGCCGGCGTGCAGGTCGCCGTGAAACAGGCCGTGGCGCAGTCCGCCCTCGAAGACGCTGAACAGCAGCGCCTTCACCAGTTCCGTGCCGTCGAATCCCTTCTTGCGGATCGCCGCGGCGTCGTCGATACGCACCCCGGAGACGCGTTCCATCGTCAGCACGCGCTCACTGGTCAGATCCCAGTACACCTGCGGGACGCGGATGTTGCGGCCCAACGGCGAGGCGTGCATGTGCGCCACCCAGGCGTCCATCGACTGTGCCTCGAGCCGGAAGTCCAACTCTTCTGCCAGGTTGTCGGCGAAGTCGGCGACCACGTCCTGCGCGGACAGCCGCTGGCCGAGTTTGGCGAACTCGACCAGGCGCGCGCCGCGCTTGAGGATCTGCAGGTCGGCGGCGACACGGCGGCGGATTCCCGGCCGCTGGATCTTGACGACGACCTCCTCGCCGGAGTGCAGCGTCGCGTAGTGCACCTGCGCGATGGAGGCCGACGCGAACGGCTCCTCGTCGAACGAGGCGAACAGCGCCGACGGCTCGTCGCCGAGTTCCTCCTGGAAGAGTTGGTGGACGCCTTTCGGATCAGCGGGTGGAACACGGTCGAGCAGGCTGCGGAACTCCCGGCTCAGCGGCTCGCCGAAGGCGCCCGGACTCGACGCGATGATCTGCCCGAACTTGACGTACGTCGGCCCCAGATCGGCGAACGTCTGCGGGATCTGCTTGACGATCTTTTGTTGCAGCGAGCCGCGGCCACCGAGCTTGGTGGCGACCCGGGCGCCGGTGCGAGCGATCTGCCAACCCGTGACTCCGACGCGGGCTGCCTCGACCGGCAAAGGGATCCGGTCCAGCTTGGCAACCTCGCGGTGCTGTGTCTGCTTGTTCCTCGAGGTGGTGCTCATAGAGTGCAGTGTCCCAAAAACACCCCGGCGGGGAAAAAAGCTGTGGACCAGTTCACACTGCCCCTTCGCGCCGAACTGGGGTTCCCGGCTGCGATCGAGGCCCGGATCACGACCGGGAATCTCAGTTCGGCGGCGGTCAGGCGAATGCGTCTTCGAGCTCCGACCGCGTGCGTACGGGGTCGGTGCCCGGCTGGTAGGTGGGCATTGTGTGCGGTGCCAGCGCCGGGTCGACACCGCCTTTCACCCGCGCCTTGGCCTGCTCGAACTCCGGCACGGGACCGGACGCGACACCGATGCCGTTGATGATCGACCACACCAGTGCGCGGCGCGCGGCGCGTTCGATGGGGTTGGGGTTGCTGTGCTGGATCAGGCCCATCGCCCACGACGGCATGGTGTCGCGCACCGCCCAGTTCAGCGCGCTCTGCGGCATCGGCAGGTTGGGGCCTGTGGCCATTGCGGCGCCGTAGGTGACCGCCAGCTTCGGCAGGTAGGACTTCAGGCAATCCAGCGTCTCGGCCTTGGTGGCGGGCAGGTCGGTGCCGCCGAGAGCGTGGCCGACGCGCACGAACTCGCCGTAGTAGCGATCGATTTTCTTGCCGCGCAAGGGGTTCGGATGGTAGAGCGCGTGCGCGGTGGCGATGCCCCACACCACCGTGGCGTAGTTCCAGCGCAGCCACTCCGGGTCGTCGGCGTCATAGCGTGCCCCGTCGGGACGGGTGCCCTTGATGGTGTGGTGCATCGAGCGCACCGCCAGGGCGAGCCGCTCGGCGGTCTCGGTCGATCCGTACGCGGTCCCGATGAAGAACGCGACCGAATGCCCGAGCCGCGCCGCCAGGCCCTTCGGGTCGAGCACGGGCATCGGGTCGTCCTTGGTCTCCGGCTTGACCAGTCGCGAGTGGTGGATGCCCATCCAGTAGATCGACGGGTCGAGACGCTCGAGGAACGCCGCGCACTGCAACCCGAAGATCAGCGACTGCATGTGGGAGTGAACGTGCCAGACCGCGCTGCCCGGCCCGAACCACCCCGGATCGCCGATCGGGGCGGCGAACTCCATGCCGCGGAAGAAGTGGCGGCGCACATCGTGGTCGAAGCGTTGATTCAGCAACTGTCCGACGATCTGGTGCGGCAGGTACATCGAGGCCTCCCGAGAGTGGTCACGGCTGTCACCAGAATAGCGTTTGGATACGGATGTGACCAGAAGCGAGCGCAACGGCATAGGCTGAGGCGGTGTCCAGTCCGACCAGGTGGGCCGGTGTCCCGCTGACCGACCGCCGCGCGGAGCGTCGCGGGCTGTTGATCGACGCCGCGTTCCGGTTGTTCGGAGACGGCGGCGAAGCGGCGCTGTCGGTGCGCTCCGTCTGCCGGGAGAGCGGACTGAACACCCGCTACTTCTACGAGAGTTTCTCCGGCACCGACGAACTCCTCGGTGCGGTGTACGACCGCGTCAGCGCCGAACTCGCGGCCGAGGTGTCCGGCGCGATGGCACATGCCGGCGACTCGCTGCGCACGCGGACACGGGCAGGGATGGCCGCGGTCCTGCACTTCAGCTCCGCCGACCCGCGGCGCGGCCGGATCCTGTTCACCGACGCGCGCGCCAATCCGGTGCTGACCGAGCGGCGCGCGGTGACGCAGGACCTGTTGCGCGAGGCGGTGCTCACCGAGGGCTGGCGGCTGCATCCCGACAGCAGCCCGATCGCCGCGATGGTCGGGGCTGCGATGTACACCGGTGCGATGGCCGAACTCGCGCAGCAGTGGCTGGCCGGACACCTCGGGGACGACCTCGACGTCGTGCTCGACTACGCGCTGGAGTTGGTGCTGCGCTGAGCGCCGGCCACCGGCTACGAGGCCGTCGCCGGCTTCCAGGGTGTCAGCCAGTCAGTCTCCGGCCAGCCCTCCCTCGCCGCGACGAGCTCGTACAGCGTTGCGCCGTCGATGCTCTCGCGGATGATGTCCCCGTGGCCGGCATGGCGGGCCAGCTCCTCGATCATGTGGAAGAACACCCAGCGCACCGACCATGCGGACGCGTCCTGGGGAAACCACGGCACGCCCTGCGGGATCGGGACTGCGGCACCGAGATCGGTCGTCTCGGCCAGCCGCAGAGTCTCGGCGTTCTGCTTGTCGAACTCGGCGAGGATCCCGGCGAGTGTCTCGTCGTCGCGCATGACGAACTCATCGGAGTAGTCGACGGCCCGGTCCTGCATCGGGCGCATGTCACTCTCACACCGATCCGGTGCGGCCGCCACCCGCGCCATCCAACTGCGCTGGCAGCCGGTGACGTGCTTGATCAGCCCGCCGACGGACAGCGCGCTGACCGACGGGGTCGAGCGCACCTGTTCGTCGGTGAGCCCGAACGCGATCGCGTGGAACGCCTGCTGCTGCGCGGTGAGGTACTCCGTGAGGCCCGCGCGCTCGTCGGCGATCGGTGGCGGCATGGCTGCCATGTCAGCTCTCCTTCTCGTGGGTGTGCACGTACAGGTCGCGGAGCAGGGCGATCTCGGCTCCGTGGTGGATCACTTCGCGGTTGATGTGCAGGATCAGGTCGGTCATCGGGTGCTCGGCCCAAGGACCCTCCGCCGCACCGATCGGGCGGGCGAGGTCGGCGTCGTCGAGCCCGCGAACGCCGTCGTTCCAGCGTCGGTAGGCGTCGTCGAGCTGGCGCAGCGCGGTGGCGGCGTCGGTGGCGTAGCGCCACGACTCGTAGTCGGCCGCCGGGCCGCCGAAATGCCAGTGCGCGCGCATGGCCAGCACGCCGACGATGACATGGGCGAGCCGCCACGCGATGGTGGTGAACGGTTCCGGCTGCGGCGGGGGATAGCTGAAGTCGACCCCGCCGCCGGGATGCACCGTCCAGGCTCCCGGCACGGGCGTCCAGAAGTACTCGTCGTCGGTCAGCCCGTCGAGCCGGGGACGCAGTTGGTGGGACCAATGCCAGTCGAGCTGGTCGACC
Source organism: Mycolicibacterium chubuense NBB4 (assembly GCF_000266905.1). The sequence goes on from NC_018027.1 coordinate 901,286, forward strand.
AGTCGTAACGCCAGTTCGTTGCTCACGGCTCTCACCTTGTCACCGTTTGCGGACAGTTTCTGTCCTAGAACTGCGGCAGACTGTCGTCATGTCGGAGACCACCGGCCGGGTGCTGCAACTGCTCGGTCTGCTGCAGGGCCGCCGCGTCTGGACCGGCGAAGAGTTGGCGGACCGGCTCGGGGTGACGACGCGCAGCGTGCGCCGGGACATCGACCGGTTGCGCGAGCTCGGCTATCCGGTGCACGCCAGCCCGGGCCACGGTGGCGGCTACCAGCTGGGCGCTGGAGCGGCCCTGCCTCCGCTGCTGCTCGACCCCGACGAAGCCGTCGCCATGGCGGTCTGCCTGCGTGTCGCGGCCGGCGGCAGCGTCGCCGGGGTCGGGGAGTCGGCGCTGCGCGCCCTGTCCAAGCTCGACCAGGTCATGCCGGCGAAGCTGCGCTCCCAGGTCGGCGCGGTGCACGACACCACGGTGACGCTCGGCGCCGCCACCGACTCGCCGGTCGACCCCGACGTGCTCATGACGCTGGCCCGGGCCAGCCGCGACCGCGAACACGTCACCGCCGGCTATGTCGATGTCCGCGGCAATGTCTCCCAGCGGCGGCTCGAGCCCTACCAGTTGGTGACCACCGGGCGCCGGTGGTACCTGCTGTGTTTCGACCGGGACCGCTCCGACTGGCGCAGTCTGCGCCTGGACCGGATGTCGGAGGTGCGCGCGCTGGGCAGTACGTTCGTGGCGCGCGAGGCGCCCGATGCCGCCTCCTACGTTCGTCGCGCGATCAGTTCCTCTCCGTACCGCTATGTCGCCCGGGTGCGTTACTTCGCACCGGAACATGTTGTGGCGCGGACGTTTCCGGGTGCCTCTGCGGTCATCGAAGCCGACGGTCCCGACGCGTGCATCGTCACTGCGGGAGCCGACGATCCTGAGCGGATGGTGCCGTGGCTGGCCATGCCCGGGTGCGACTTCGAGGTGCTCGAGCCGTCGGAGGTCATCGACGCGGTGCGTGTCGTCGCCGACCGGATCGCCCGCGCCGCTCGGTAGTCTCTGTCAATGCCCATCGAGGTCGTGGCGGCGGAGGCGTCGGAGCTGTTCACCGGACCGCCGGACCGGCCCGCGCAGTTGGTCCGGGTGTCCTGGCGCGCTGCGTCGGCGGCGGCCCCGGTGTGCGTGGAGGGGCCGGGTCTGCACACCGTCGGCGAGATCGCCGCCGGCCCCGGCGATGGCGTCGTCGAGGTGCCGGTGCACGTCGCCGACCCGGTGACCGGGCAGGTGCGTTGCGCCACGGCGGTCGCCGGCGACAGTTCGGTCGAGTTCGACTTCGTCGTCGCCGAGCCGGGCTGGACGATGTACATGGTCAGCCACTTCCATTACGACCCCGTCTGGTGGAACACCCAGGCCGCCTACACCAGCCTGTGGACCGAGGACCCGCCCGGCCGGTGCCGGCAGACCAACGGTTTCGAGCTGGTCAGCGCACACCTCGAAATGGCCAGGCGGGAAGCGGAATACAAGTTCGTGCTCGCCGAGGTCGACTATCTCAAGCCGTACTGGGATACCCACCCCGAGAATCGCGCCGATCTGCGTCGGCTGATCGCCGAGGGCCGGGTCGAGATCATGGGCGGCACCTACAACGAACCCAACACCAACCTCACCGGACCCGAGACGGCCATTCGGAACTTCCTGCACGGCATGGGGTTTCAGCGCGATGTGCTTGGCGCGGAGCCGGCGACGGCGTGGCAGCTCGATGTGTTCGGTCACGACCCGCAGTTCCCCGGCATGGCCGCCGACGCGGGCCTGACGTCGAGCTCGTGGGCGCGGGGGCCGCACCACCAGTGGGGCCCGATGGCCGACGGCGGCGATCCCCGGCGCATGCAGTTCGCCAGCGAATTCGACTGGATGGCGCCCTCGGGACGTGCGCTGCTCACCCATTACATGCCCGGCCACTACGCCGCGGGCTGGTGGATGGACTCGGCGGCGACGCTGGCCGACGCCGAAGCCGCGACCTACCACCTCTTCACCGAGCTGAAGAAGGTCGCTCTCACCCGCAACGTGCTGCTGCCCGTCGGCACGGACTACACCCCGCCGAACAAGTGGGTCACCGAGATCCACCGCGACTGGAACTCCCGATACACCTGGCCGCGCTTCGTGTGTGCGCTGCCGAAGGAGTTCTTCGCGGCGGTGCGAGCCGAACTGCAGGACACCGGCAAGGCGGCGTCTGCCCAGACCCGTGACATGAACCCGATCTACACGGGCAAGGACGTGTCGTACATCGACACCAAACAGGCCAACCGCGCCGCGGAGAACGCCGTGCTGGCGGCCGAACGGTTCGCGGTCTTCGCCGCACTGCTGACCGGAGCCACCTATCCCGAGCCGGCGCTGGCGAAAGCCTGGGTGCAACTGGCCTACGGCGCGCACCACGACGCGATCACCGGGTCGGAATCCGACCAGGTGTATCTCGACCTGCTCACCGGCTGGCGCGACGCGTGGCAGCTCGGCTGCGGGATCCGCGACCGGGCACTGGGACTGCTGTCCAACGCGGTCGACGCCTCGGTGGTGGTGTGGAACCCGATGGCGCACAGTCGCTCCGACCTCGTCACCATGCGCCTCGACGAGCCGTTCGCCGGCCGGCTTCTCGACGGTGACGGCCACGAGGTGCCGGTACTGTCGGCGGACCACGGGCATCGCCTGACGTGGCTCGCCGCCGACGTGCCCTCGCTGGGCTGGCGCTCCTACCGACTGGTTCCCGGTCCGTCCGCCGCCTCCGGCTGGGAGCAGACGCCGGGCGACGAGATCGGCAACGAGCACTACCGGTTACGGGTCGACGCAGCCCGTGGTGGCGGCGTGGTGTCGCTGAGCCACGGCGACCGGCAACTCATCGCCGACGGACGGGTCGGCAACGAACTGGCGGTCTACGACGAGTATCCGGCCCACCCGGTCGGTGGCGAGGGGCCCTGGCATCTGCTGCCCAAGGGACCGGTCATCGCGTCGGCGCAGTTCGCTGCCACCTCGGTGCGCCGATTGCGCAGCGACGTCGGTGAGCGCCTGGTGGTCACCGGCGAGATACCGGGACTGCTGAAGTACACCCAGACCCTGACGCTGTGGCGGGGAGCGGACCGGCTCGACTGCCGAACCACCGTCGACGACTTCACTGGTGCCGACCGCCTGCTGCGGCTGCGGTGGCCGTGTCCGGTACCCGGTGCGGTGCCCGTCAGCGACGTCGGCAACGCGGTGATCGGCCGCGGGTTTGGGTTGCTGCACCAGCAGGGCCGGACCGAATCGGTCGACACCGCCGTGCATCCGTACACGCTGGACAACCCGGCGCACGGGTGGTTCGGCCTGTCGTCGACGGTTCGGGTGCGGTTTCGCGACGGCGTGCGGGCGATCTCGGTGGCCGAGGTGGTGACCCCGCCGGACGCCGACGCCGTGACCGCGGCCGCGGTGCGCGACCTGATGGCAACGCTCGCCCGTGCGGGTGTGACGGCCACCTGCACCAGCGCCGACGCGCCGCGCTACGGCGACCTCTCCGTCGACTCGAACCTGCCCGACGTGCGAATCAGTATTGGTGGTGTCCGCGAAAACACCTTCACAGCAACGGTTCTGGGCGGTAACGCGTTGTCGTCGCGGCTATGGGTGGCGGCCGCCGCGCCGCTTCGCGACGTCTGGGTCCCCGGCGCCGACCTGCGCGACCCGCGTGCGCTGCCCGTGCTGGTCGTCGGCGCCGACGGTGACGCCGCGGCGGCGGTCGCCGCGCTGATCGACGACCTCGACGACGCCGAGATCGTCGTCGATCAGAATGCCGGGCAACAGGCCTTCGAGCACCGCACCGTCGCTGTGATCAACCGCGGCTCACCCGGTTTCGCCGTCGACATCGACGGCACCCTGCACATGTCGCTGCAGCGCTCCTGCACCGGCTGGCCGTCGGGCACGTGGATCGACCCTCCGCGACGCACCGCCCCCGACGGGTCGAACTTCGCGCTCCAGCACTGGACCCACACGTTCGACTACGCGCTCGTCGCAGGCGACGGCGACTGGCGCGACATCGACATGCCTACTCGCAGTGGAGAGTTCAACGAACCCCTGCTGGGAGTCGCCGCGCATCACGACGCCACGTCCGGCGGTCTGCCCGCCTGGGGCTCGCTGCTGGAGGTCGAACCCGCGCGCGCCGTCAGCCTGGGAGCCCTCAAGGCGGCGGGCAATCCCACCGCGACGGGCAGTGCCCGGCACGCCGACCCCCGCGAGGGCATCATCGTCCGACTCGTCGAGAACCTGGGCCGGCCCGGCACGGTGACCATCCAATCCGGGCTGCGCAACGTCTCGGCTCCGCAACGGCTCGACCTGACCGAACGGCCGCTCGACGACGGCGCAGACACGGTCGAGTTGGGCGGCTACGAAATCGCCACGCTGCGAACAACACTCAATCTTCCCCGGGTGCTCGACGCCGACCAGGCGGCGCTCGGCCCGGACGCGGAACCCGCGCAGCCGTTGTACGCCCGGTACTGGCTGCACAATCGTGGTCCCGCCCCGCTCGGCGGGCTGCCCGCCGTCGCTCATCTGCATCCGCACCGCCGGGAGATCGCCGCCGGAGAGACGGCCACGCTCCGCCTCACCGCGGCCAGCGACGCCACCGACACCGCGGTGCACGGCAGGGTGCGGATCGTCGCGCCGCCGGGCTGGGATGCCGAGATCGACGAATTGCCGTTCGTGTTGCCGCCCCGCGAGTTCCTCGAGTCGGTCCTCGACATCCGTGCGCCTGCCGGCGCATCGCCCGGGTGGTACCCCGTGCGGGCCGAACTCGCGGCGAGCGGCGCTGCGATTCCCGCGGCGTGGCACCAGACGGTCGAGGACGTCTGCGTGCTGTCGCTCGGCGAGCACGACGACGCGCTGCTGCGAATGGCCGCCGGACCCCAGGCCATCGAACTCGCAGCCGGCGACCGCGCTCGCTTGTCCGTCACGGTCGCGACCGACGCGTATGCCGACCTCGCCGTGGAAGCCCATCTGATATCGCCCTGGGGAAGCTGGGAGTGGTTGGGGCCGAACATCATCGGTGGTGTCCTGCCTGCGCGCGGCAGTGTCGAGCTGTCCTTCGACGTCGCGCCGCCCGTGGGGACCGAGCCGGGCCGGTGGTGGGCACTGGTCAGGGTCGCGTGCGCGGGCGAGCTGGTGTATTCGCCGGCGGTGGAGGTGCGGGTGCGATGAGCGACGGCGTGGCGGCCACCGTGGCGGGGGAGGCCGTGACCGTCGGCGACGTCGACGCCCGCGAGCGGACCATCCGGGTGGGCGGTGCCGAGCACGCGCTGCCCAGGCCCGGAACCAGTGAGGGGCGGCAGCTGAGGCGGTGGCTCACGCAGGTGCTCGTCGCCGAACGGGTGGTCGCGCAGGAGGCGGCCGTCCGGCACCTGGACACGGCGTCCGCGCCGGCGGAGGCCGACGTGCTGCCCGACACCGTCGCGCGCCTCGAGATCGGCAGTGTCGCGGCGGCCACGCTCTCGGCTCCTGCCGGCCGCGCGGTGTTCACCGACGTCACGGCGGACGTACGGGTGAGCGACGACGAGGTCGCGGGATACCACCTGCGCAATCCGGATCGGTTCGTGCGCGGTGCCGATCTGGACCAGGTCCGTCCCGTCGTCGCCGCGCATCTGCTCGCCGCCGCGCGCCGCCGCGAATACCGGCGATGGCTCGACGCGAGATGCGCCGAGCTCGTCGTGCTGGCCCCGGGCTACGAACACCCGGGTGATCCGAGACAACCCGACAACACGCACAGGCACTGATGAGCGCTTGCGCGAAGAAGCGAAGGCACTGATGAGCGCTTGCGCGAAGAAGCGAGGGCACTGATGAGCGACCACATCCTCGCGCTGGACATCGGTGGCACGAAGATCGCCGCCGGACTGGTCGACCCCGACGGCACGCTCGTGCACCGGGCGCAGCTGCCGACGCCCGACGGTGACGCCGAGACGGTGTGGCGCGCCGTCGCGTCGCTCGTCGAGCAGACGCTCGCCCTGACCGACCGGAAGGTGACCGGGGTGGGCGTCGGGACGGCCGGGCCGATCGACGTGCCCGGCGGAACCGTCAGCCCCATCAACATCGCCGAATGGCGGCACTTCCCGATCGTCGAGCACGTCGCGCAGCTGACGGGTCTGCCGGTGCGCCTCGGTGGGGACGGGCTGTGCATGGCGATGGGAGAGTGGTGGCGCGGGGCCGGCCGGGATTCCCGCTTCATGCTCGGCATGGTGATCTCGACGGGCATCGGCGGCGGTCTGGTGCTCGACGGAGCGCCGTACCACGGCCGCACCGGCAACGCCGGCCACGTCGGGCACGTCGTCGTCGAACCGGGCGGTGCGCCCTGCACGTGTGGAGGGCGCGGGTGCGTCGAGACCGTCGCGTCGGGCCCGCACCTGGCGCAGTGGGCGCTGGCCAACGGGTGGCAGGGCCCGCCGGGCGCCGACGCCAGGGAACTGGCCGAAGCCGCCGAACGCGGCGACCCGGTGGCGCGGCGAGCGTTCGACCGGGGCGCGGACGCCGTCGCGAGGATGATCGCCTCGGTGGCCGCAGTCGCCGACCTGGACCTGGTGGTCGTCGGGGGCGGCGTGGCGAAGGCCGGTCCGGTGCTGTTCGACCCGCTGCGCGAGGCGCTGGGAACGTACGCGGGCCTGGACTTCCTCCACAACCTGCGGGTGGTCACCGCCGAACTCGGCGGCGATGCGGGCCTCGTGGGTGCGGCCGCACTGGGACGTTTTGGCTGATCGCGCCGTGACACGCTATCCTGACCCGGTTCCACCGAAGACCGTCGGTCACCGATGAGCGCCCGCGCTGATCGGTCGAAGGTCCGGGATATCCCGGCGGCCCACGCAGGAGGACGAGGCTAGTACGTATTTTCGTCTGCGCCCCGACCTGTCTGCGTCGGGGCGTTCGTCATTTCTCGGGCCTCGGCGGTCGGGGGCGGTACATCCGATACCCACCACGAGGAGGCATGCATGGCCAAGGCTGACAAGGCCACCGCGGTTGCCGACATCGCCGAGCAGTTCAAGGAGGCTTCGGCGACGCTGGTCACCGAGTACCGCGGACTGACCGTCGCCAACCTCAAAGACCTGCGCCGTTCGCTCGGTGATTCCGCCACCTACTCCGTCGCCAAGAACACGCTGGTGAAGCGTGCCGCGGCGGAGGCGGGCATCGAGGGTCTCGACGAGCTGTTCGTCGGGCCCACCGCGATCGCGTTCGTCAAGGGCGAGGCCGTCGACGCCGCCAAGGCGATCAAGACCTTCGCCAAGGACAACAAGGCGCTGGTCATTAAGGGCGGCTACATGGACGGCCGCGCGCTGTCCGTTGACGAGGTCAACCGCATCGCGGACCTCGAGTCGCGCGAGGTGCTGCTGGCCAAGCTGGCCGGCGCGATGAAGGCGAATCTGTCCAAGGCTGCCGGTCTGTTCAACGCTCCGGCGTCGCAGGTCGCACGTCTGGCTGCCGCGCTGCAAGAGAAGAAGGCCGGCGAAGAAGAAGCCGCGTAGCGGTCGCCGTCACCATCCACCCACTAGCCACGAAGTAAGAATCAGGAAGGACCCACCATGGCCAAGCTGTCCACCGACGAGCTGCTCGACGCTTTCAAGGAGCTGACGCTGCTCGAGCTGAGCGAGTTCGTCAAGAAGTTCGAGGAGACCTTCGAGGTCACCGCCGCGGCTCCGGTCGCCGTTGCCGCCGCCCCGGGCGCGGCCGGCGGTGCGCCCGCCGAGGCCGCCGAGGAGCAGTCGGAGTTCGACGTCATCCTCGAGGGCGCCGGCGAGAAGAAGATCGGCGTCATCAAGGTCGTCCGCGAGATCGTCTCCGGCCTGGGCCTCAAGGAGGCCAAGGACCTGGTCGACAGCGCTCCCAAGCCGCTGCTCGAGAAGGTCACCAAGGAGGCCGCCGAGGACGCCAAGGGCAAGCTCGAGGCTGCCGGCGCTTCGGTCACCGTCAAGTAAGCGTCTGACGCGAACGTCAGCTGCGGGGCTGTTCTGGCAAACAGACCGGCCCCGCAGTCCATTTCGGGCCGGGTTCAGCGACGAAGCGTCGTCGAAGCTTCGCAGACCGAGTGTTCTGGCGTGAGCGCGTAGGTTACAGTGACTCAAGCCACAGGGGTTAAGCCTGTGACGAGTTGGCAAGGGACTGGCGAGAGGAATTCGCGTGGGCATTGGTATTCAGATCGAGGGGCTGACCAAGTCCTTCGGCTCACAGCGAATCTGGGAAGACGTCACGTTCGACCTGCCCGCAGGTGAGGTCAGCGTGTTGCTCGGCCCGTCCGGTACCGGCAAATCGGTCTTCCTGAAGTCGCTGATCGGCCTGCTGCGTCCCGAGCGCGGCCGGATCATCGTCGACGGCACCAACATCATCGAGTGCTCGGCCAAGGAGCTCTACGAGATCCGCACGCTGTTCGGCGTCATGTTCCAGGACGGTGCGCTGTTCGGCTCGATGAGCCTCTACGACAACACCGCTTTCCCCTTGCGTGAGCACACCAAGAAGAAGGAAAGCGAGATCCGCAACATCGTCATGGAGAAGCTGGAACTCGTCGGCCTCGGCGGCGATGAGACCAAGTTCCCCGGCGAGATCTCCGGCGGTATGCGCAAGCGCGCGGGCCTGGCCCGTTCACTGGTGCTCGACCCGCAGATCATCCTCTGCGACGAGCCCGACTCGGGCCTGGATCCGGTGCGTACGGCCTACCTCTCGCAGTTGCTGATCGACATCAACGCCCAGATCGACTGCACGATCCTCATCGTCACGCACAACATCAACATCGCCCGTACGGTGCCCGACAACATGGGCATGCTGTTCCGCAAGCACCTGGTGATGTTCGGTCCCCGCGAGGTGCTGTTGACCAGCGACGAGCCGGTGGTCAAGCAGTTCCTCAACGGCCGCCGCCTCGGACCGATCGGCATGTCGGAGGAGAAGGACGAGTCGACGATGGCCGAAGAGCAGGCCATGGTGGACGCGGGTCACCACGACGGTGGCGTCGAAGAGATCGAGGGTGTGCCGCCCCAGATCCAGGCCACTCCGGGCATGCCCGAACGCAAGGCGGTCGCGCGCCGGCAGGCTCGCGTGCGCGAGATCATGCACACGCTGCCGCCCGCCGCGCAGGAGGCGATCCGCGAGGACCTCGAGAGCACAGGGCAGCAGAGTTCCAGCAGCGACTACGACCACCACCAGCGCGGCGCACACGACCGCGCCGAGGACGATGCTCCGACCGGCCGTATCCCGGTAGCCGGCGACCGCTGAGAGTTCTCACTCACCCGGTTGGGTGATCCGCTCCTGCCCGTGAACTGACGCGGGCTCGATGCTGTCTCCTGCAGAAATCAAGTCCGCGTTGCTGATTTTCCGCAGCCGTGCCTGATCGGTCGATCGATCGCCGAAACCGGCTCTGAGCTTGATCTTGATGCTGCTGGTGAAACCGGCTGCGAACAGTTCGATCGCTGTTTCCGGTGTCGACCGTCAATTATTTGTTCGATGGTCTTGCAATGTTCTTCTGCCTGGCTATACAGTTTGCCAGGATCGCATCTTCGTGCACAAAACCCGCCCTCAGGGCGATGGCGGGTGTCGTTCAGCGATGTCTACAACAGGAGAACAATGGTCGACCGCTATCGGGTCTGGTTGGGGGCAGGCGTACTGGCGGGGGGAGTTTCGGCGGCAATGCTGGCTGGTGCCGGCGTCGCTGCCGCGGACGACGGGTCGAGTTCCGGTGCGCAGGCGTCGTCAGGCTCCGGTGATTCCGACGCCGGCCACGTGTCGCGCGGGCGAGCGGCCTCGCGGTCGGGCGCCGACGACGCACCGAAGAAGCGGTTTGCGAGAAACCGAGCGGCTCACGCGGATCGCGCGGATGTCGGCGCAGAATCGGAATCGGCCGCCCCGAAGTCGACCGAGTCCCGGCCGGTCACGTCCGACGACGATCGCGATGCCGGTACCGATGCGGACGCGTCGGAGGCTCCGTCGGGCGGCAGGCATCGCGCGCCCGACCCGGAGGCCGAGCCCGACCCCGAGCCCGAGCCCGTCGCCGAGCCCGAGCCTGCCGCCGAGACCGAGCCTGTCGCCGAGACCGAGCCCGTCGCCGAGATCGAGCCGGAGACCGAGCCCGTCGCCCCGACTCCGACGCGCGGCAGAGGGCGGTCCGCCAGCGGCGAGGCCGACGCCGTCGTCGACGCCGCGCCGACATCCGCGGTCGGCCTGGAATCGGCGCACGGATCGGTGGTGATGCGGCTCGCGGCCGTGGAGGCGCCGCCCGTGGACCCCGCCCCGCCGAACCTGCTCGACGTCCTCAACAACGTCGGGACGGCCTTCTACACCTTCTATACGAACGCCGTGCAGAAGCTGGCGGGGCCGGTCCGTGTGCCGTTCGGCAGCAAGGTGCGTGTGGAGAGTTCGACGTTGACGCTCGGCGACGACGTGGCCGTCCGCGCGGACTGGTACTTCCCGGACAACGGCAAACCGCCGACCGGTCTGATCTACCTGCAGCACGGCGTCCTCGCGACGGCGTCGTTCTACAGCGCCACCGCCGCCTACCTGGCCCAGAACACCAACAGCATCGTCGTCGCGCCGACGCTGACGTGGAACCCGTTCGACCTCGACGAGTACCCCCTTCAGTGGCCGACGACTGGCCGCGCGATCGCGGACCTCTTCACCGGGGACCGTGCCGCGCTGACCGCGAGCGCGCAGGCCGCCGGGTACGTCGGGACCCTCCCGACGCGAATCGTGCTCGCCGGCCACTCCGCCGGCGGCGGCCTGGTGGTGATGGCGGCGCGCTACATGTCCGAGATGAGCAACACCGGCGATCTGGCGGGCGTGGTGATGTTCGACGGCGTCGGCTCCTTGAGCCCCATGACGCAGGACCTGTCGAAGATCCCGGACTCCATCCCGGTGTACAACCTCGCCGCCGAGCCCAGTTCCTGGAACTGGGACGGGGACGCCAACAAGCGCCTCGCCACCGTGCGGCCCGGCATGTTCACCGGCGTGACGATCAAGGGCGGCAAGCACTCCGACGCCATGCAGAGCAGCAGCCCGGGAGTGCAGTTCGCCGCCTATCTGGCCACCGGCTTCTCGTCTCCGCTGGATGTTCTCGCCAATCGGGTGCTCGCGTCGGGGTGGATCAGCGACCTGATGAACGGCACCCACACCGCCCAGTTCTATGACGGCGACGACTCCGCGGCCGGAATCGTCGCGAACTGGTGGTGGGGCCAAGTGGCCGCAGTGAAGGCATCGCAGAACGCGCGACGGACCTACACCCTGTCCGTCTGAGCGCGGGATCTCCGCGTCGTCGGCGAACGCCGTCTTCGCGACGGACTTCGCCACCGGCGTCGTCCCGGATGCCGGTTCGGACGGAAAACCTCACACCCAACACGGCGTTATCTCTTGACGGCAGGACGAAACCGGGCCAATCTATTGGCCAGCATGTTTGCACGGGATGAGGACGCCAGCCAGCGGCCAACGCTTCGTGACATGTGGATCTGTGCCGGGTGTTGAAGGTTACTTGAGGAATAGGCGGCTGTGCGCTATCGTTGGACGTTGCGCTGGCTGCATCCTGCCCACCCTCACCCGCACTTGACGCCCTGATCTCAGTCTGAGCATTGCTCAGCGATCTAGATCCGTGCCGTGCGTCGGAGGAGGCTCGATGGAGCCAGCCGAACCGACGCAGAATCGCGGCACAGGGTCCGGTGTCCACCGGTAACCACGGTCGCATGAGGTGCTGGAAGGATGCATCTTGGCAGGGTCCCGCCAGATCGAGTCAGTAGCTACCAACAACTCCGTTCCCGGAGCACCAAACAGGATTTCTTTCGCAAAACTCCGTGAGCCCCTCGAGGTTCCCGGACTTCTCGACGTACAAACCGAATCTTTCGAATGGCTGATCGGCTCGGAGGGCTGGTTCCAGCGCGCCGTCGATCGCGGCGACGTGGACCCTAAGGGCGGTCTGCAGGAAGTCCTCGAAGAGCTCTCGCCCATCGAGGACTTCTCGGGCTCGATGTCGCTGTCCTTCTCCGACCCGCGCTTCGACGAGGTCAAGGCGCCCGTCGACGAGTGCAAAGACAAGGACATGACGTACGCGGCCCCGCTGTTCGTCACGGCGGAGTTCATCAACAACAACACCGGTGAGATCAAGAGCCAGACGGTCTTCATGGGTGACTTCCCGATGATGACCGAGAAGGGCACCTTCATCATCAACGGCACCGAGCGTGTCGTCGTGAGCCAGCTCGTGCGCTCGCCCGGTGTCTACTTCGACGAGACCATCGACAAGTCCACCGAGAAGACGCTGCACAGCGTCAAGGTGATCCCCGGCCGCGGCGCGTGGCTGGAGTTCGACGTCGACAAGCGCGACACCGTCGGCGTGCGTATCGACCGCAAGCGCCGCCAGCCGGTCACCGTGCTGCTCAAGGCGCTCGGTTGGAGCAACGAGCAGATCACGGAGCGCTTCGGCTTCTCCGAGATCATGATGAGCACGCTGGAGAAGGACAACACCGCGGGCACCGACGAGGCGCTGCTGGACATCTACCGCAAGCTGCGTCCGGGCGAGCCGCCGACCAAGGAGTCGGCGCAGACCCTGCTGGAGAACCTGTTCTTCAAGGAGAAGCGCTACGACCTGGCCCGCGTGGGCCGCTACAAGGTCAACAAGAAGCTCGGCCTCAACGTCGGCGAGCCGATCACGAGCTCGACGCTGACCGAAGAGGACGTCGTCGCCACCATCGAGTACCTGGTGCGCCTGCACCAGGGCGACAAGACGATGACGGTGCCCGGCGGGGTCGAGGTCCCGGTCGAGGTCGACGACATCGACCACTTCGGCAACCGTCGTCTGCGCACCGTGGGCGAGCTGATCCAGAACCAGATCCGGGTCGGCCTGTCCCGCATGGAGCGCGTCGTGCGCGAGCGCATGACGACCCAGGACGTCGAGGCGATCACGCCGCAGACCCTGATCAACATCCGTCCCGTCGTGGCGGCGATCAAGGAGTTCTTCGGCACCAGCCAGCTGAGCCAGTTCATGGACCAGAACAACCCGCTGTCGGGCCTGACCCACAAGCGCCGCCTGTCGGCGCTGGGCCCCGGTGGTCTGTCCCGTGAGCGCGCCGGCCTCGAAGTCCGCGACGTGCACTCGTCGCACTACGGCCGCATGTGCCCGATCGAGACCCCCGAGGGTCCGAACATCGGTCTGATCGGTTCGCTGTCGGTCTACGCCCGGGTGAACCCGTTCGGCTTCATCGAGACGCCGTACCGCAAGGTCGTCGACGGGGTCGTGACCGATGAGATCCAGTACCTGACCGCCGACGAGGAGGACCGCCACGTCGTGGCGCAGGCCAACTCGCCGATCGACGACAACGGCCGCTTCGAAGAAGAGCGCGTCCTGGTCCGTCGTAAGGGTGGCGAGGTCGAGTACGTCTCCTCCAACGAGGTCGACTACATGGACGTCTCGCCGCGCCAGATGGTGTCGGTCGCGACGGCGATGATCCCGTTCCTCGAGCACGACGACGCCAACCGCGCCCTGATGGGTGCCAACATGCAGCGCCAGGCGGTTCCGCTGGTGCGCAGCGAGGCACCGCTCGTCGGCACCGGTATGGAGTTGCGCGCCGCCATCGACGCCGGTGACGTCATCGTCGCCGACAAGGCGGGCGTCATCGAGGAGGTCAGCGCCGACTACGTCACCGTGATGGCCGACGACGGCTCCCGGCACACCTACCGGATGCGCAAGTTCGCCCGGTCCAACCACGGCACCTGCGCCAACCAGCGTCCGATCGTCGACGCCGGCCAGCGGGTCGAGGCGGGCCAGGTCATCGCCGACGGGCCGTGCACCGAGAACGGTGAGATGGCGCTCGGCAAGAACCTGCTCGTGGCGATCATGCCGTGGGAGGGCCACAACTACGAGGACGCGATCATCCTCTCGAACCGTCTGGTCGAAGAGGACGTGCTCACCTCGATCCACATCGAAGAGCACGAGATCGATGCCCGCGACACCAAGCTGGGCGCCGAGGAGATCACCCGGGACATCCCGAACGTCTCCGATGAGGTGCTCGCCGACCTCGACGAGCGCGGCATCGTCCGCATCGGTGCCGAGGTCCGCGACGGCGACATCCTGGTCGGCAAGGTCACCCCGAAGGGCGAGACCGAGCTGACCCCGGAGGAGCGCCTGCTGCGCGCCATCTTCGGTGAGAAGGCCCGCGAGGTCCGCGACACGTCGCTGAAGGTGCCCCACGGTGAGTCCGGCAAGGTCATCGGCATCCGCGTGTTCTCGCGCGAGGACGACGACGAGCTGCCCGCCGGTGTCAACGAGCTGGTCCGCGTCTACGTGGCCCAGAAGCGCAAGATCTCCGACGGCGACAAGCTCGCCGGACGCCACGGCAACAAGGGCGTCATCGGCAAGATCCTGCCCGTCGAGGACATGCCGTTCCTTCCGGACGGCACCCCGGTGGACATCATCCTGAACACCCACGGTGTGCCGCGTCGTATGAACATCGGCCAGATCCTGGAAACCCACCTCGGGTGGGTCGCCAAGGCCGGGTGGAACATCGAGGGAACCCCGGAGTGGGCGGCAAACCTGCCGGAGGGCCTGAAGTCGGCCGAGCCGGACAGCATCGTGGCCACCCCGGTGTTCGACGGTGCGCAGGAAGGCGAGCTGTCCGGTCTGCTGGGCGCGACGCTGCCGAACCGCGACGGCGAGACGATGGTCAACGCCGACGGCAAGGCGGTGCTGTTCGACGGCCGCAGTGGCGAACCGTTCCCGTACCCGGTGACGGTGGGCTACATGTACATCCTGAAGCTGCACCACCTGGTGGACGACAAGATCCACGCCCGCTCGACCGGTCCGTACTCGATGATCACCCAGCAGCCGCTGGGCGGTAAGGCGCAGTTCGGTGGTCAGCGGTTCGGTGAGATGGAGTGCTGGGCCATGCAGGCCTACGGCGCGGCCTACACGCTGCAGGAGTTGTTGACCATCAAGTCCGACGACACCGTCGGCCGCGTGAAGGTCTACGAGGCCATCGTCAAGGGCGAGAACATCCCCGAACCGGGCATCCCGGAGTCGTTCAAGGTGCTTCTCAAGGAGCTGCAGTCGCTGTGCCTCAACGTCGAGGTGTTGTCGTCTGACGGCGCTGCGATCGAAATGCGCGACGGTGACGACGAGGACCTGGAGCGCGCTGCTGCCAACCTCGGCATCAACCTGTCGCGCAACGAATCCGCCTCCGTCGAGGATCTCGCCTGAGTAGCGGGACCTCTCCGACGACCGCCTAGATAGCAAGTTTCCAATCCCGAAAGGGGAAAGGGAGTTACGTGTTAGACGTCAACTTCTTCGATGAGCTCCGCATCGGCCTGGCCACCGCCGACGACATCCGTCAGTGGTCCTTCGGCGAGGTCAAGAAGCCGGAGACCATCAACTACCGCACGCTCAAGCCCGAGAAGGACGGCCTGTTCTGCGAGAAGATCTTCGGACCGACTCGCGACTGGGAGTGCTACTGCGGCAAGTACAAGCGCGTCCGCTTCAAGGGCATCATCTGTGAGCGCTGCGGCGTCGAGGTGACCCGCGCCAAGGTGCGCCGTGAGCGGATGGGCCACATCGAGCTGGCCGCGCCCGTCACGCACATCTGGTACTTCAAGGGTGTGCCGAGCCGGCTCGGTTACCTGCTGGACCTGGCACCGAAGGATCTCGAGAAGATCATCTACTTCGCGGCCTACGTCATCACCGGCGTGGACGACGAGATGCGGCACAACGAGCTGTCCACGCTGGAGGCCGAGATGGCCGTCGAGCGCAAGGCGCTCGAGGATCAGCGCGACGCCGATCTCGAGGCGCGGGCCCAGAAGCTCGAGGCCGACATGAAGGAGCTCGAGGAGGAGGGCGCCAAGTCCGACGTCAAGCGCAAGGTGCGTGACGGCGGCGAGCGCGAGATGCGCCAGCTCCGCGACCGGGCCCAGCGCGAGCTGGACCGGCTCGAAGAGATCTGGACGACGTTCACCAAGCTGGCTCCCAAGCAGCTGATCGTCGACGAGCTGCTCTACCGCGAGCTGCAGGACCGCTACGGCGAGTACTTCGAAGGCGCCATGGGCGCCGAGTCGATCAAGAAGCTCATCGAGACCTTCGACATCGACGCCGAGGCGGAGTCGCTGCGGGACACCATCAAGAACGGCAAGGGCCAGAAGAAGCTGCGTGCGCTCAAGCGGCTCAAGGTCGTCGCGGCGTTCCAGACCAACAGCAACTCGCCGATGGGCATGGTCCTCGACGCGGTGCCGGTGATCCCGCCGGAGCTGCGCCCGATGGTCCAGCTCGACGGCGGCCGCTTCGCGACCTCGGATCTCAACGACCTGTACCGCCGCGTCATCAACCGCAACAACCGGCTCAAGAGGCTGATCGACCTCGGCGCGCCCGAGATCATCGTCAACAACGAGAAGCGCATGCTCCAGGAGTCGGTGGACGCGCTGTTCGACAACGGCCGCCGCGGCCGTCCGGTCACCGGACCGGGCAACCGTCCGCTCAAGTCGCTGTCGGATCTGCTCAAGGGCAAGCAGGGCCGGTTCCGCCAGAACCTGCTCGGCAAGCGCGTCGACTACTCGGGCCGTTCGGTCATCGTGGTCGGCCCGCAGCTCAAGCTGCACCAGTGCGGTCTGCCCAAGCTGATGGCGCTCGAACTGTTCAAGCCGTTCGTGATGAAGCGTCTGGTCGACCTGAACCACGCGCAGAACATCAAGAGCGCCAAGCGCATGGTGGAGCGGCAGCGTCCGCAGGTGTGGGACGTCCTCGAAGAGGTCATCGCCGAGCACCCGGTGCTGCTCAACCGCGCACCGACGCTGCACCGCCTCGGCATCCAGGCCTTCGAGCCGCAGCTGGTGGAGGGCAAGGCCATCCAGCTGCACCCGCTGGTCTGTGAGGCGTTCAACGCCGACTTCGACGGCGACCAGATGGCCGTGCACCTGCCGCTGTCCGCGGAGGCGCAGGCCGAGGCCCGCATCCTGATGCTGTCCTCGAACAACATCCTGTCTCCCGCGTCGGGCCGCCCGCTGGCCATGCCGCGTCTGGACATGGTGACCGGCCTGTACTACCTGACCACCGAGATCGAGGGCGACAAGGGCGAGTACACGCCGGCCGCCAAGGATCAGCCGGAAACGGGTGTGTACAGCTCGCCGGCCGAGGCCATCATGGCGCTCGACCGCGGCGCGCTGAGCGTGCGGGCCAAGATCCGGGTCCGGTTGACGCAGCTGCGTCCGCCGGCCGACATCGAGGCGCAGCTGTTCCCGGAGGGCTGGACCCCGGGCGACGCCTGGACCGCCGAGACGACGCTGGGCCGGGTGATGTTCAACGAGCTGCTGCCCAGGGGCTATCCGTTCATCAACGAGCAGATGCACAAGAAGGTGCAGGCCCGGATCATCAACGATCTGGCCGAGCGCTACCCGATGATCGTCGTCGCGCAGACCGTCGACAAGCTCAAGGACGCCGGCTTCTACTGGGCCACCCGGTCGGGTGTCACCGTGTCGATGGCCGACGTGCTGGTGCCGCCGGAGAAGCAGGAGATCCTCGAGCGCTACGAGGCCGAGGCCGACGGCATCGAGAAGAAGTACCAGCGCGGTGCGCTCAACCACGACGAGCGCAACGAGGCCCTGGTCAAGATCTGGCAGGACGCCACCGAAGAGGTCGGCGAGGCGCTGCGGGCGCACTACCCGAAGGACAACCCGATCATCACGATCGTGGATTCGGGCGCCACGGGTAACTTCACGCAGACCAGGACACTGGCCGGCATGAAGGGTCTGGTGACCAACCCGAAGGGTGAGTTCATCCCGCGTCCGATCAAGTCCTCGTTCCGCGAGGGCCTGACCGTGCTGGAGTACTTCATCAACACCCACGGTGCCCGAAAGGGTCTGGCGGACACCGCGCTGCGTACGGCCGACTCGGGTTACCTGACCCGTCGTCTGGTCGACGTGAGCCAGGACGTCATCGTGCGCGAGACCGACTGCGAGACCGAGCGCGGCATCACCGTCACGCTGGCCGAGAAGCAGGACGACGGCACGATGGTGCGCGATCAGCACATCGAGACGTCCGCCTACGCGCGCACCCTGGCCACTGACGCGGTCGACGCCGACGGCAACGTCGTCGTCGAGCGGGGTCACGACCTGGGTGACCCGGCGATCGACGCACTGCTGGCCGCGGGTGTCACCGAGGTCAAGGTCCGCTCGGTGCTGACGTGCACCACCGGCACCGGCGTGTGCGCCAAGTGCTACGGCCGCTCGATGGCGACCGGCAAGCTGGTCGACATCGGCGAGGCCGTCGGCATCGTGGCCGCGCAGTCGATCGGTGAGCCCGGCACGCAGCTCACGATGCGTACCTTCCACCAGGGTGGTGTCACCGGTGGTGCCGACATCGTCGGTGGTCTGCCCCGCGTGCAGGAGCTGTTCGAGGCCCGCGTTCCGCGCAACCGTGCCCCGATCGCCGATGTCACCGGACGGATCCGGCTGGAGGAGAGCGACAAGTTCTACAAGATCACCATCGTTCCCGACGACGGGGGCGAGGAGGTCGTGTACGACAAGCTCTCGCGGCGTCAGCGCCTGAAGGTGTTCAAGCACGACGACGGCTCCGAGCGTCTGCTGACCGACGGCGACCACGTCGAGGTGGGCCAGCAGCTGATGGAAGGCTCGGCCGACCCGCACGAGGTGCTGCGCGTCCAGGGCCCCCGCGAGGTGCAGATCCACCTCGTCAAGGAGGTCCAGGAGGTCTACCGCGCCCAGGGTGTGTCGATCCACGACAAGCACATCGAGGTCATCGTCCGGCAGATGCTGCGTCGCGTCACGATCATCGATTCGGGTGCGACGGAGTTCCTGCCCGGCTCGCTGACCGAGCGCGGCGAGTTCGAGACCGAGAACCGTCGGGTCGTCGCCGAGGGCGGCGAGCCCGCGGCGGGCCGCCCGGTGCTGATGGGTATCACGAAGGCGTCGCTGGCCACCGATTCGTGGCTGTCGGCGGCGTCGTTCCAGGAGACCACCCGCGTGCTCACCGATGCGGCGATCAACTGCCGCAGCGACAAGCTGCAGGGTCTGAAGGAGAACGTGATCATCGGCAAGCTGATCCCGGCCGGTACCGGCATCAACCGGTACCGCAACATCCAGGTTCAGCCGACCGAGGAGGCCCGCGCCGCGGCGTACACGATCCCGTCCTACGAGGATCAGTACTACAGCCCGGACTTCGGCCAGGCCACCGGCGCTGCGGTGCCGCTGGACGACTACGGCTACTCGGACTACCGGTAGTTCATACGGAAGAGCCCCTGCCCCCTTCGGGAGGCGGGGGCTTTTTCGTCTGCCTCAATGCCCTTCGACGACGACGCCCGCGGCGTCCTCGAACGGTTTGACCACGGTCGTGAAGTCCGCGTCCGGACCGTGCTGGGCGAGGACCTGCTCCCACAGCGCGCGCACCGCCGACGCGATCGGTGTCAGCGCGCCCAGCGTCTCCGCCTCCTGCAGATACAGCCGCACGTCCTTGACCATCAGCCCGGTCGCGAAGCCGTAGTCGAACGTGCGCGGCAGCACCGCGCGGGGGAACTTGTCGCGGCTGGCGTGCGTGCCGCCCGAACCGGCATTGAGCACGTCGATCATCACCGCCGCGTCGAGGCCGGCCTTGACCCCCATCACCATCACCTCGGCGGTCGCGGCCAGCGTCGTGGCGGCCATCAGGTTGTTCACCAGCTTCATCGTCTGCCCCGCGCCGGGCGTCTCGCCGACGAAGATCGGCCGGCCGAGGACCTCGAGCACCGGCGCGACGCCGTCGTAGCCGGCCCTGGGCCCCGACACCATCAGCGCCAGGGTGCCGTTCTCCGCGCCGGCCACGCCACCGCTGACCGGACTGTCGAACGCGGTCACCCCGTGCTCGCCGAGCACCCGGGCATTCTCCTCGGCGGTGAGCTGTCCGATCGTGGACAGGTCGACGAAGGTCCGGACCCCGGCGCCCTCGGCGACCTCGGTCACCACGGCGCGCGACACTTCGGGTGTCGGCAGGCTGGCCAGCACGGTGTCGGCGCGGTCGGCGACCTCGCGCACGGACGCGGCCCGCTCGGCACCCAGGGCCGCCGCGTCGTCGACGGCGGCCGGCCGGGAGTCGTAGACGACCACGTGGTGTCCGGCGGCGATCAGGCGCCCGGCCATCGGGGAGCCCATGTTGCCCAGGCCGACGAACCCGAGCGTCTTCTCGCCGGTCATCCCGCGTCCTCGTCCAGTTCGGCGAACAGCGCCGTGGCGATGCGGAAGCCGTCGACACCGGCCGGCACACCGCCGTAGATCGCCACCTGCATCAGGATCTCCCGGATCTCCTCGCGGGTGACACCGTTGGTCAGCGCCCCGCGGATGTGGGTGCGGAGTTCGTTGGGACGGTTGAGGACCGCGATCATCGCGATGGTGAGCATGCTGCGGGTCTTCAGCGGGAGGCCGTCGTCGCGGCCCCACACCGCGCCCCAGCAGTACTCGGTGACGAGGTCCTGGAACGGTCCGGTGAAGTCGTCGGTGTTGCCGGCCGCCTGCCGCACATAGGCCTCGCCGAGCACCGCCGTGCGGATCTCCCGGCCCTTGTCATAGGTGTCGCGATCCATGACAGGCCATTGTGCCCGTGGGGGCTGTCGGGCCGCGTGCCTAGACTTGCGGCGTGCTCATTGGTTCGCATGTCCACGGCGACGACCCCCTGGCGGCGGCAGAGGCCGACGGCGCCGACGTGGTGCAGTTCTTCCTCGGCAACCCGCAGAGCTGGAAGAAGCCGAAACCCCGTGAGGACGCCAGCGTCCTCAAGGCGTCGCCGATGCCGATCTACGTGCACTCGCCCTACCTGATCAACGTCGCTTCGGCGAACAACCGCGTGCGCATCCCGTCGCGCAAGATCCTGCAGGACACCTGTGACGCCGCCGCCGACATCGGCGCGGCCGCGGTGATCGTGCACGGCGGTCACGCCGACGACAACGACCTCGACGCCGGCTACGAGCGGTGGGTCAAGGCCCTCGACTACCTCGAGTCCGACGTGCCGGTGTATCTGGAGAACACCGCGGGCGGCGACCATGCGATGGCCCGGCACTTCGACACCATCGGCCGCCTCTGGGAGCGCATCGGCGACAAGGGCATCGGATTCTGCTTGGACACCTGCCACGCCTGGGCGGCGGGGGAGGCGCTGATCGACGCGGTCGATCGGATCAAGGCGATCACCGGCCGTATCGACCTCGTGCACTGCAACAACTCGCGCGACGCCGCTGGCTCGGGCGCCGACCGGCATGCGAACTTCTTCGCCGGGCAGATCGACCCGCAACTGCTGGCCGCGGTGGTCCGGGCTGCCGATGCGCCGGTCATCTGCGAGACGGCCGACGAGGGTCGCAAAGACGACATCGCGTTCCTGCGGGAGCAGCTTCGGTAGCTCGCCGATGGTCACAGTTGCCTGACGAACGTGCAGACAAACCGATCTTGAACGGTCGGTGGCGACGGGGTTAATTAGGCTTACGCCGGGAACTACTTCCGCACCCGCGTCGAAAGGCCTCTGTGTCCGCAATTGACCAGTCGTCGATTGCCTTGACGTACGCCGATGACGAACCCGCACCGGATCAGCGCTTCCGCTGGCTGCGCGTGGTCCGATGGGTGGCCGTCGCGATCTGGGCGACGGTCGTGGTGTGGCGCACGATCACCGACGGCTTCGCGTTCAACCGCGAACTGCTGCTGCTCTACATCTGCACCGGGCTGGCCGCCGCGAGTATCGGCCAGGGCCGCCGCGTGCTCTACGTGGTCCGCGACTGGCTGCCGTTCGCGCTGGTCCTGATCGCCTATGACCTGAGCCGGGGCGCCGCCACGCTGATCGGGCGACCCACCCTGTGGCACTGGCAGGCCGACATGGACCGCACGATGTTCTTCGGCACCATGCCGACGGTGTGGCTGCAGGAGCACCTGAAGATGCCCCGGCCGCCGTGGTGGGAGGTGGTGATCAGCAGCGTCTACATGTCGTTCTTCATCCTGCCCTACGTGATCGCCGGCATCCTGTGGCTGCGCAACCGCGACGAGTGGAAAGCCTTCGTCCGGTTGTTCGTCGGCCTGAACTTCGCGGCGCTGATCATCTACGCGCTGCTGCCCGCCGCCCCGCCGTGGGCCGCGGCCCGGTGCACCGCCGCCGACGTCGCCGGCGGTCCCTCCGGGCCGCGCTGCATGTTCAGATCCGCCCGCGGCGTCCCCGACGGCGGTCTGCTCGGCTCGCTGCAGTCCACCCACGACGGCGCCCACGACTGGGTCGAACGCATCGTCGGCCGCGGCTGGGGGAAGCTGAACCTGCACTCCGCCACCGCCCTGCTGGACCAGGGACAGGCCAGCGTGAACCTGGTCGCGGCCATCCCGTCACTGCACGCGGGGATGTCGGCGGCACTGGCAGCGTTCCTGTGGAGCCGGGTCCACCGCGCCTGGCGGCCGCTACTGGTGGCCTACCCGCTGACCATGGCGTTCACGCTGGTCTACACGGCCGAGCACTACGTCACCGACATCCTGCTCGGTTGGGGGTTCGCGGCAGCGGTGATCGCCCTGATCGGCTGGTACGACCGGCGCCGGCAGAACCGCACGTCGCTAGAAGACGATGGTCTGGTTGCCGAACCGGATGATGCGATCCTCGCAATGCCACAGCACCGCCCGTGAGAGCACCGCCCGCTCCACGTCGGCGCCCAGACGCGCCAGATCGGTGACGTCGTGGCGGTGGTCGACGCGCACCACGTCCTGCTCGATGATCGGGCCTTCGTCGAGGTCGTCGGTGACGTAGTGGGCGGTGGCGCCGACGAGTTTGACGCCGCGTTCCTTGGCGCGACGGTACGGCGCGGCGCCGATGAACGCGGGCAGGAACGAGTGGTGGATGTTGATCAGCGGACACCCGACCTCCTCGATGAACCGCGGGGTCAGGATCTGCATGTAGCGGGCCAGCACCACGAGGTCGGCGTTGCCGCGCAGCAGTTCCAGCTGGCGCTGCTCGGCCTCGGCGCGAATCCCCTTGTGCGCCGGGATGTGGATGAACGGCACACCGAACGGCCGGACGTCGTCGGCGAGGTCGGGATGGTTGGCGATCACCATCACCACCGACATGTCGAGTTCACCGCGGCGGTTGCGCCACAGCAGGTCCAGCACGCAGTGGTCCTCGCGCGAGGCCAAGATCGCGACGCGTTTGGGTTTCGCCGCCTCGGTGAGGCGGAAATCCATGCCGAACTCGCAGGCCACGTCTTCGGCGAAGGATCGCTCCAGCGCGTCGCGGACCGCCGTCAGACCCGGCAGATGGAAGATCGTGCGCTGCATGAACATCCCGCCCGACTGCGCCGTCGAGTGCTGGTCGAGGGAGATGATGTTGGCGCCGTGGCCGGTGAGGAACCCGCTGACCGCGGCGACCAGGCCGGGGCGGTCCTCACAGCGCAGCAGAAGGCGCCCGACGTCTCTGCCCGATACCGCGGACGTGCGGTCCCCCACCCGGGCAGTTTATCGCCGAGCCGCCGAGCATCACGCCGGCGTTACAGGTTCTTGTGCAGTCGTCGAGAAAATGTAACAGTGTGTCCATGCCTACTGCTCCGTCGCTGCCCACGTCCGCGGGCACGCACGTCGTCACCAATCAGGTCCCCGTCCTGGAGGACTTCAACCCGGCCGCCTCCCCGGTGCTCGCCGACGCGCTGATCCGCGAAGGGGGGGAGTGGGGCGTCGACGAGGTCCAGGAACTGGGAGCCCTCGCGGGCTCGCGGCGGGCCCAACGGTGGGGTGAGCTCGCGGATCGTCACCGGCCGGTCCTGCACACCCACGACCGCGTCGGCCACCGCGTCGACGAGGTCGAGTACGACCCCGCCTACCACGAGCTGATGAGCGTCGCCATCGGCCACGGACTGCACGCCGCACCGTGGGCCGATGACCGACCGGGTGCGCACGTGGTGCGGGCGGCCAAGATGTCGGTGTGGACGCCGGAGCCCGGGCACGTCTGCCCGATCTCGATGACCTACGCCGTCGTCCCCGCCCTGCGCCACAATCCGGAACTGGCGGCGGTCTACGAGCCGCTGCTGACCAGCCGGATCTACGATCCCGAGCTGGCCGTGCCGACGACCAAGCCCGGGATCACCGCCGGCATGTCGATGACCGAGAAGCAGGGCGGCTCCGACGTCCGGGCCGGAACCACCCAGGCCGTCCCCAGCGGCGACGGCACCTACCGGCTGACCGGGCACAAGTGGTTCACGTCCGCGCCGATGTGCGACATCTTCCTGGTGCTCGCCCAGGCGTCGGGCCGGGGCGAGCGAAGCGACGGGAAATCAGGTGGGTTGAGCTGTTTCCTGCTGCCCCGGATCCTGCCCGACGGCTCGCGCAACCGGATGTTCCTGCAGCGCCTCAAGGACAAGCTGGGCAATCACGCCAACGCCTCCAGTGAGGTGGAGTACGACGGCGCGACGGCCTGGCTGGTCGGCGAGGAGGGCCGGGGCGTGCCGACCATCATCGAGATGGTCAACCTGACCCGGCTGGACTGCACACTCGGCAGCGCCACCAGCATGCGCAACGGCCTGATGCGGGCCGTCCACCACGCCCAGCACCGCAAGGCGTTCGGTGCGTACCTCATCGATCAGCCCCTGATGCGCAACGTGCTCGCCGACCTCGCGGTCGAGGCGGAGGCCGCGACGATGCTGGCGATGCGGATGGCCGGCGCCACCGATCACGCGGTCCGCGGGGACGAGCGCGAGACGCTGCTCCGCAGAATCGGACTGGCGGCCGCCAAGTACTGGGTGTGCAAGCGGGCCACGCCGCACGCCGCCGAGGCGATGGAGTGCCTGGGGGGCAACGGCTACGTCGAGGACTCGGGTATGCCGCGCCTGTACCGGGAGGCGCCCCTGATGGGGATCTGGGAGGGCTCGGGCAACGTCAGCGCGCTGGACACGCTGCGCGCCATGGCGACCCGGCCCGAGTGCGTCGACGTGCTGTTCGACGAACTCGCCACGACGAAGGGCCACGACCCCCGGCTCGACGCGCACGTCGAGGCGCTCAGGCCGCAGCTGGGCGACGTCGAGACCATCCAGTACCGTGCCCGCCAGGTGGCCGAGGACATCTCGCTGGCACTGCAGGGGTCGCTGCTGGTTCGCCACGGCCACCCCGCGGTCGCCGAGGCGTTTGCGGCCAGCAGGCTCGGCGGCCAGTGGGGTGGCGCGTTCGGCACGCTGCCGACCGGGCTGGACTTGGCGCCGATCATCGAGCGTGCCATGGTCAAGGCGTGACCCACGCGATCAGGCCGGTGGACTTCGACAACCTGAAGACGATGACGTACGAGGTGACCGACCGCGTCGCCCGCATCACGTTCAACCGGCCGGAGAAGGGCAACGCGATCGTCGCCGACACCCCGCTGGAACTCTCGGCACTGGTGGAGCGTGCCGACCTCGACCCGAACGTGCACGTGATCCTCGTGTCCGGACGCGGGGCCGGGTTCTGCGCGGGCTTCGACCTGTCGGCGTACGCGGAGGGCTCGTCGTCGGCCGGTGGCGGCAGTCCGTATCGCGACACCGTGCTGTCGGGCCGGACGCAGGCGATCAACCATCTGCCGGACCAGCCGTGGGACCCCATGATCGATTACCAGATGATGAGCCGGTTCGTGCGCGGGTTCTCCAGCCTGATGCGCGCGGACAAGCCCACCGTCGTCAAGATCCACGGCTACTGCGTGGCGGGCGGCACCGACATCGCACTGCACGCCGATCAGGTCATCGCCGCCTCCGACGCCAAGATCGGGTATCCGCCCACCCGGGTGTGGGGTGTGCCCGCGGCAGGCATGTGGGCCCACCGCCTGGGTGACCAGCGCGCGAAAAGGCTTCTGCTGACCGGGGATTGCATCTCCGGCGCCCAGGCCGCCGAGTGGGGGCTCGCGGTGGAGGCGCCCGAGCCCGAACACCTGGACGAGCGCACGGAGCGGCTGGTCGAACGGATCGCGGCGGTGCCGGTCAACCAGCTGATCATGGTGAAACTGGCCATGAACAGCGCCCTCTACAACCAGGGCGTGGCCAACAGCGCCATGATCTCGACGGTCTTCGACGGCATCGCCCGGCACACACCCGAGGGCCATGCGTTCGTCGCCGAGTCGCGCGAACACGGGTTCCGCGAGGCGGTCCGCCGCCGCGACGAGCCGTTCGGGGACCACGGCCGGGCGACGTCCGGGGTGTGACCATGGCGCGGGACCTGTCGCGGATGACGGCGCGATCGGTGGTGCTGAGCGTGCTGCTGGGCGCGCACCCGGCCTGGGCCACGGCCGCCCAACTGGTGCAGCTCACCAGTGATTTCGGGATCAGGGAGTCGACGGTGCGGGTGGCGCTGACGCGAATGGTCGGCGCCGGGGACCTCATCCGCTCCGAGGACGGCTACCGGCTCTCCGACCGTCTGCTGGCCCGTCAGCGGCGACAGGACGACGCCATCGATCCGCACCGACGCCGGTGGGGCGGCGACTGGGTGACACTGGTGATCACCAGCATCGGTACCGACGCGCGGACCCGCGCCGCGCTGCGAACCACGCTGCAGGACAAGCGTTTCGCCGAACTGCGTGAGGGGGTGTGGCTGCGGCCCGACAACGTCGAGGTGGACCTGGGCGCCGACGTCGGGCAGCGGGTGCGCGTGCTGCGCGCCCGCGACGCCGACCCCGTGGAGCTGGCCGGCCGGCTGTGGGACCTCGCGGGCTGGGCGCAGGCCGGACGCACACTGCTGGCGGACATGGCCGCAGCCGGCGACGTGCCGGGACGGTTCGTCGTCGCCGCTGCGATCGTGCGCCATCTGCTCACCGACCCGGTACTGCCCGAGGCGCTGCTGCCCGACGACTGGCCGGGTGGGCAACTGCGTGAGGCGTACCAGGACTTCGCCGCGGACATGGCGGCGCGGCGCGACGGAGTTCAGCTGATGGAGGCGAAATGACCGCTGGCGGTGTGAGAGTGGAGAAGAACGGCCCGGTGACCACGGTCATCATGAACCGGCCGGACGCGCGCAACGCGGTCAACGGCCCCGCCGCACACGAATTGCACGCGGCGTTCAAAGAATTCGACTCCGACGACTCCGCGTCGGCGGCGGTATTGTGGGGCGACGGCGGAACATTCTGCGCCGGAGCCGATCTCAAGGCCTTCGGGACGCCGGAGTCCAACCCGGTGCACCGGACCGGGCTCGGCCCCATGGGGCCCAGCCGTATGGTGCTGTCCAAGCCGGTGATCGCCGCGGTGAGCGGATACGCGGTGGCCGGCGGGCTCGAGCTCGCACTCTGGTGCGACCTGCGGGTGATCGAGCAGGACGCCGTGATGGGCGTCTTCTGCCGGCGGTGGGGTGTGCCGCTGATCGACGGGGGCACCGTGCGACTGCCGCGGCTGATCGGGCACAGCAGGGCGATGGACCTCGTGCTGACCGGCCGCGCCGTCGACGCCGACGAGGCGTACGCGATAGGCCTGGCCAACCGCGTCGTGCCCACCGGAGAGGCGCGGCAACGCGCCGAGGAACTCGCCGCGGAACTGGCCGCGCTTCCTCAGCAGTGCCTGCGTGCCGATCGCATGTCGCTGCTCAATCAGTGGGGCTGTTCCGAGGCCGACGCCATGGCTTTCGAGTTCGGCAGCATGGCGAAGGTGGCGGCCGAATCCCTGGACGGCGCAGCGCGTTTCGCCGCAGGCGCGGGCCGCCACGGCGCGCGCGCCTGACGGCCGGCGATCAGCCCTTGCTGATCTTGTTGTTGTTCCCGGTGTCGTTGACCTTGGGATCGCCGTTGCGGTAGGTGACGGTGTTGTTCAGCCCGACCACCGACAGCTCTTTGTCGACCTGCTCGAAGGTGATCTTGTTGTCGGCGCCGCCGATGTTGACGTTGGCGCACGTGCCCTTGACCGTCAGCGTGTTGTTGGACCCGCCGACGTTGAGCGATTTGCCGTCGGCGCAGTCGATGTCGGCCGTCGTGCCGAACGAGCCGTAGTTGATCGTGTTGCCGATCTCGACCTGTGCACCCGAGGAGCCCGCGGTCGCGGTCGGGGTGTTGGTGTCCTTGCTGGTCGATCCGCAGCCGCTCAGTCCGACGGCGACGGCCGACAGCGCGACGAGGCCGCCGATCAGCCGGGCGCTCACGCGGGCACCCGATCGATGCGGTTGGTCATACCCAGCTCCCGGCCGCGGTCCCACACGATCGGCGATCCGTTCTTGTAGAACACCGCCTGGTCCCAGCCGTACACCGTGATGTCGTTGATGACGTTGTCGGCGACGATGACGTTGGACGAGCCCTGCACGGTCACCGCCCAGCAGGTGCCGAGCGCGTTGATCTGATTGCCGGTGCCCATCACGATCAACGTCGCGTTGTTGCAGTCGACGGTGCGCGCGACGCCCTGGCCGGTGACGGTGGTGTCGCCGTTCTTGGCCAGCGCCGGCGGAGCCACCGCCACCACCGTCGCGGACAGCGTCAGCGCACACGTGGCCAGTACTCGTCCCGTTGCTCTCACACCCCGCAGCCTACGGCGTCGAAGGAGTCGCCACAGCGAGATGTGCTGGGTACCGTGAGCTGCAATGCGCCGGCGTGTCGAATGGGTCCTGTTGGTTGCGGTCACAGCGACGGCGACCGTGGCGGCATGCGCGCAGACGGTGACCGGAACGGCACAGCGGGCGGACTCGGTGGTCCCGGACCCCGATCGCAGCTACGGCTACGTCAACGACCGCTGCGGTCTGCTCGACGACAGCTCGGTCCAGGCCACGCTCGGCGCCGACAACGTCACCCGGCCCTACAGCGGCGCGGTGTGCCAGTACGTCCTGTCGCGCCGCTCGGGCAGTAGCGCCGCGGCGACCGTCGACGCCACGTTCTCCTGGTTCGAGACCGGAAGCCTGGCGCGCGAGCGAGACCTCGCGGCCGGGCACGGCGCCGTCGTCACCGACACCCTCATCGAGCGTCACAAAGCCTTCTCCGCGCGCCGCGACGTGACGGGGGTGGCCTGCTCGGCGACCGCCGCGGCGGGATCGGGCGTGGTGAGCTGGTGGGTGCAGTACCGCGGAGCCAAATCCGGTGATCCGTGCGTCGACGCGCAGAAGTTGCTGTCGGCGACCTTGCGGTCGGACATGTGAAGTGACCGGGGCACGGGCAGCGGGTCTGCTGGTGCTCGGTGCGCTCGCCGTGGGCTGCGGCGGTCCCGGGCAGTCGGCCGACGCCACCGACTCCGGGGCGGGTCCGCGGCAGACCGGCCAGGGGTTCCACAGCGAGGACTGCAACGGCGTCACCGACGCCGACGTCGAGAAGGCCGCGGGCTCGAAGCTCTACACCAAGGCCGTCGTCAGCGACTCGGGCTGTTTCTGGCAGGAGAACACCGTGTTCGGCGACGTCGGCGCGGGCATGGGCATCTCCACCTGGTGGTACCGGGGCAGCGATTTGGACACCGAACGCGG